>NZ_LNSK01000003.1:0-372827 GCF_001468495.1 Sphingopyxis sp. A083
GGCGGCGGGGGCTTCGGCGCACAGGCGGCGACGCTTGCCAGCAGGCCGGCAACGATGATTTTACGCGACAAGTTCATGACCTTCTCCCCAACCGCATGCTTCATGCGGCGTCAACCCCGTGCGTGCAACGCCGTTTCGGCCTGTTGCACCAAAGATGCGATGATCTCGGCAACGCTCTCTTCCTGCGTTACCATACCGACAGATTGCCCTGCCATTAACGAGCCGTTTTCGACGTCGCCGTCGATCACCGCGCGGCGCAGCGCGCCGGCCCAATAATGTTCGATTTCCAGCTGCGCCGCCGCCATGTCGACGGTGCCCCCGTCGAGCAGATTGGCAACCTCGCGCTGCTTGGCGGTAAAGGCTTCGGTGCCTGCATTCTTCAGCGCACGGACCGGGATGACGGGCAGGCGCGGATCGATCTGGACGCTGGCGATCGCGTCGCGCGCGGAGGCGCGGATGAACGCCTTTTTGAAATTGGGATGCGCGATGCTTTCGGTGGCGCAGACGAAGCGCGTGCCGAGCTGGACGCCCGCCGCGCCCATTTCCAGATAGCCGGCGATCGCCTCACCGCGGCCGATGCCGCCGGCGACGAAGATCGGCACTTCGGCTGCGAGCGCGGGCAGGATTTCCTGCGCGAGCACGCTCGTCGACACGGGGCCGATATGCCCGCCCGCTTCCATCCCTTCGATCACCAGCGCATCGACGCCGGAGCGGACCAGCTTCTTTGCCAGCGCCAGCGTCGGCGCGAAGCAGATCACCTTGGCGCCCGACGCCTTAATCGCCTCGAGGCTGCCCTTCGGCGGCAGTCCGCCCGCCAGCACGACATGGCCGACGCCATGTTTGGAGCACACCTCGATCAGCTCGAAAAGCTGCGGGTGCATGGTGATCAGGTTGACGCCGAAATTGCGGGTTGCCAGCGCTTTCGTCGCCGCGATCTCGGCATCCAGCAGCTCGGGCGTCATCGCACCGCAGGCGATCACGCCAAAGCCGCCGGCATTGCTGATCGCGCTGACCAGATGGCGCTCCGAGACCCAGCTCATCGCACCGCAGAGAATGGCGTAGTCGCTGCCCAGCAGAGCCGTGCCGCGCGCCATGAGTTCATTCAATTTGCTCATTGCTGCGCCTTTGCCAGCAGCGGCGCGCGCGCGCAATCCATTGCCGTGCGCAGCCCCGAAAGCGGCATGGATTTCGCGGTTCGGCTGGGCGCGGGAAACTCTCCTTTGGGCGCCCAAAGCAAAACAATCATTGTCAACTAAAACAATTGGGATAGTCTCGGCGCCGAATCCACCAAAGGGGAAAGGAAATGCCATGACGTCGTCCCAAGACCCATCGCCCGGCGAGCGCGAGCCGCCCTCGCGCGCGGTTCAGACCGTGCTCGATGCGCTTGAAAAGCTCCGCTTCGGCGCCATCCAACTGACCGTCCACGAAGGGCGGCTGGTGCAGGTCGATGTGACCGAACGGCACCGCTACCCCAACTGATTCTCAAGCTCCCAACGGGGATATTCCCCGCCACCTGCCGCAGACCGGACCACCGGATGTGGCAATTTCTTGCAACAGGAAATTGTCATGATCCGAAAGTCATCGTCTCGCCGCCGGCTTGCTCCGGCCGCCATCCCGCTTACCCTTTTGCTGCTTCTTGTGGCCGATCCCGTCTTGGCGGCCGAAGGTGCCGCTGACGACACCGCAACCGCAGAATCCGTCGCGGGCGAAGGCCCGCAGGCCTCCTATGGCAATGAGATCGTCGTCACCGCCCGCCGCCGCAGCGAAACCGCGCAAGATGTCCCGATCGCCATTTCGGTCGTCGGCGGCGACCAGATCGACAGCACCGGCAGTTTCAACGTCGGCCGCCTCCAGCAACTCGCGCCGACGCTGCAATTCTACACGAGCAATCCGCGCAACTCGGCGGTCAATATCCGCGGGATCGGCGCGCCGTTCGGCCTGACGAACGACGGTATCGAACAGGGCGTCGGCATTTATGTCGACGATGTCTATTATTCGCGCGTCGCCTCCGCGACCTTCGACTTCCTCGATGTCGCGCAGATCGAAGTGCTGCGCGGACCGCAGGGCACGCTCTATGGCAAGAACACGACCGCCGGGGCGATCAACATCACGACGAACCAGCCAACCTTCGATTTCGAGGGCAAGGCCGAACTCAGCATCGGCGACCTCAATTTCAAGCAGGCGAAGGCGGCGATTTCGGGGCCGCTGTCCGACCGGCTGGCGGCGCGCATCGCGGTGTCCGCGACGAGCCGCCGCGGTACCATCTACAATGTCACGACCGACCGCTGGATACAGAGCCAGGACAATATCGGCCTGCGCGGGCAATTGCTGTGGAAACCCACCGACACGCTCAGCGTCACGCTCGTCGGCGACTGGAACAAGCAGGACGCGGTATGCTGCGGTTCGGTGTTCGTGCGAACCGGCGCGACGCAGCGGCCGCTCGCCCGCCAATATGCCGCGCTCGCGGCGGCGCAGGGCTATATAGTGCCGAGCACCAATCCCTTCGACCGGCTGACCGACCTCGACGCCAATCTCAATGCCGGAAACGAGATCGGCGGCGTGGCGCTGCGCGTCAAATGGGATGTCGGCCCCGGCACGCTCACCTCGATCACCGCGTGGCGCTATTGGGACTGGCAGCCCGAGAACGACCGCGATTTCACCGGCCTGCCGATCGTCACCAAGTCGCAAAACCCGTCGCAGCAGAATCAATATACGCAGGAATTGCGCTACAATGTTTCGGGCGACCGCGTCGATTTCGTGCTCGGCGGTTTTGCCTTCTACCAGCGCATCGACACGCAAGGGACGGAGGCGCATGGCGCGGCGTCGAGCCGCTGGACGCTCAATCCGACGAGCGCGCTCGCCAATGATCCGACCGTGCTCGACGGGCTGACGGCGCGCAACACGCAATATCTCAAGAACACCAGCCTCGCCCTTTTCGGGCAGCTAAGCTGGAAGATTACCGACCGCCTGACGATCCAGCCGGGCGCGCGGATCAACTATGACAAGAAGGACGGCTATTATCAGCGGCTGGTGTTCGCGGGCGACGGATCGCCCGTGACGCGGGCGCTGACCGACCCGGTGTCGGTCGCGCGACTGGGCGTGTTCGCGCCGCAGGAATATGCGCCGAGCTTCAGCGACTGGAACTTCAGCTACGACCTGACCGCGACCTATAAGCCGGCGCGCGGCGTGCTGGTCTATGCAACCTATGCCAAGACGTTCAAGTCGGGCGGTATCAATCAGAATGGCGTGCCGACCGATGGCGCCGGCAACCCGTTGCTCGGCGCCGCGACGATCAGGCCGGAAGCGGTCGATCATTACGAAGCGGGGCTGAAGACCGAATATTGGAACGGGAAGGGGACGTTCAACGTGGCGATCTTCCGCACCGATATCGGCGATTATCAGGCCAATGTGAATAACGGACAGTTCGGGGTGCTGCGCGGCTATCTCGCCAATGCCGACAAGGTCCGCACACAGGGGATAGAGGCCGATGTGGCGATCCGTCCGAGCGAACGCTTCAATGCCTATGTCAACGGCGCCTACACGGACGCCAGATACCGGCGCTTCGTCGATGCGCCATGTCCACCCGAATTGTCGGGCGGTACGAACAGTCCCGCGAACTGCGATATATCGGGCGCGCGGCTGCCGGGCGTGTCGAAATGGGCGCTGTCCTTCGGCGCGGAAGCCAATGTCCCGGCATCGCTGTTCGGACAGGAGGGGCAGATTTATCTGGGCTATGACGGCAGCTATCGTTCGAACTTCTCGTCGAACGCGAGCCCGTCGATCTACACCTGCGTCGACGGCTATTCGCTGTCGAATATCCGTGTCGGCTTCCGGGCGGAGCGCCGCCTCGATGTCTTTGTCTGGGTGCGCAACGCGTTCGATCGCGATTATATCGATCAGCTTTTTGTCGGACCGGGCAATACCGGGCTGATCACCGGGCTGCCGGGCGACCCGCGGACGTGGGGCGGGACGATCAAATTCGGCTTCTGACCGGTGTCTTAGTGTGCAGCCAACGGAAAAGGGGCCGCCCGATGGGCGGCCCCTTTAACATGCCGGCGGCGTTAGCGCTGCTGGCCGGGATTGCGCTCTTCTTCGCGGCGCTGCTCGCCCGGCTGGCGGTTCTGACCGCCCTGCTGTTGCTGCTGACGGCGCTGTTCTTCTTCGCGATCCGCCTGCGGCTTCTGCTGGTTCTGGCTGGGGGTATTAGCCACTTTCCTTCTCCTTGCAGTCCGGCTGCAAATATCGCGGCCGGACCCATGAAAAACCCGCGGCGAACGCGCGATGTTCCTCGGTTCGTCGCATCCGCGCCCGGTTGTGGCGGCGGGGCGACGAGCGGCTGATCCCGATCGTCTTCTGGGCGTTAATGATCGGAAGGGTCGATCACTGAATACAGCTTATTCGGTTATGTCGATGGGAGCGCGCAGCCTATCCTCGACCCGTCAGAAGGAGAGGATAGCGTCATCGACTCGGCGCAATGCCGTTCGGCCCGACTTTGCCCGTCACGCGTCCGTCATCCTGCCGCGTCACGATCCGATAATCCAAAAGAGGAGAGATTGCATGAACGACCAGACCCCCATCGACGCCGCAGGCGGCTGTCCCGTCCACAAGGGCGGTATGCGCGCGCTGCTCGGCCGCACGAACAAGGATTGGTGGCCGGACATGCTGGCGACCGACATCCTCACCCCCAACGGATCATCCAACCCGATGGGCGAAGATTTCGATTATGCGGAAGCATTCAAATCGCTCGACTATCAGGCGCTGAAGGCTGACCTGACCGCGCTGATGACCGACAGCCAGCCCTGGTGGCCCGCCGACTATGGTCATTATGGTCCCTTCTTCATCCGTATGGCGTGGCACGCCGCGGGCACCTATCGCACCGCCGACGGCCGCGGCGGCGCCAACAGCGGGCAACAGCGTTTCGCACCGCTGGACAGCTGGCCCGACAATGGCAATCTCGACAAGGCGCGGCGCCTGCTTTGGCCGATCAAGCAGAAATATGGCAACAAGATCAGCTGGGCCGATCTGTTCATCCTGACCGGCAATGTGGCGATCGAAAGCATGGGCGGTCCGGTCTTCGGTTTCGGCGGCGGCCGCGTCGATGTCTATGAACCCGAACGCGACATCTATTGGGGTAGCGAAGATAAATGGGTGAACGAAGGCGTGCAGACGCGCATCGACCCCAAGCACGGCTTCGAAGTGATCGAAGGGCCGCTCGCGGCGATCCAGATGGGGCTGATCTACGTCAACCCTGAAGGGCCGCAAGGCAATCCGCACGATGACGAAGGCATGGCACGCGACATGAAGGAAACCTTCGCGCGTATGGCGATGAACGACGAGGAAACCGTCGCGCTGACCGCTGGCGGCCATACGTTCGGCAAGGCGCATGGCAATGGCGACGCCTCGACGCTGGGGGCCGCGCCCGCGGGCGGCGATCTCGCTGCGCAGGGATTCGGCTGGGTCAGCGGCGAGGAACATGGCGGCATCGGCGAACATGCGGTGACGAGCGGCATCGAGGGCGCTTGGACGAACACCCCCGACAAGTGGACCGAAAATTATTTCCGGCTGCTGTTCGACTATGACTACGAGCTGGTGAAATCGCCCGCGGGCGCAAACCAGTGGCAGCCGATCGGCCAGAAGGAAGAGGATATGGCGCCGGCGGCGTGGGATCCGAATATCAAGGTGCCCACGATGATGACGACCGCCGACATGGCGCTGAAGCGCGATCCGGCATACCGCAAGATCAGCGAGAAGTTCCGCAGCGACCATGAGGCATTCAAGGACGCTTTCGCGCGCGCGTGGTTCAAGCTGACGCATCGCGATATGGGTCCGAAAACCCGCTACCTCGGCCCTGAAGTGCCCGCCGAAGACCTGATCTGGCAGGATCCGATCCCCGCGGGCACCATGCCTTCGGATGCCGAGGTCCAGGCAGTGAAGGACAAGATCGCCGCGAGCGGCCTCACCGTCAGCCAGCTCATCAAGACGGCATGGGCCTCCGCCAGCACCTTCCGCAAGTCGGACTTCCGCGGCGGCGCCAACGGTGCGCGGGTTCGCCTCGCGCCGCAAAAGGACTGGGAGGTCAACGAACCGGCGATGCTGGCGAAGGTGCTCGATACGCTCGACGGTCTGCGCGGATCGATGTCGATGGCCGATGCAATCGTGCTGGGCGGCGTCGTCGGGCTTGAAAAGGCGATCAAGGACGCCGGCTTCAACGTCGCGGTGCCTTTCACGGGCGGCCGCGGCGACGCGACGGCGGAGCAGACCGATGCCGACAGCTTCGCGGTGATGGAACCCGAAGCCGATGCCTTCCGCAACTATCTCGGCAAGAAGAAGCTGGCGGTGAAGACCGAGGAAATGATGCTCGACCGCGCGTCGCTGCTCGGTCTGTCGGTGCCCGAAATGACCGTGCTGATCGGCGGCCTGCGGGTGCTCGGCGCCAATCATGGCGATCGCGGCCACGGCCATTTCACCAAGCGTTCGGGTCAGTTGACGAACGACTATTTCGTCAACTTGCTCGACATGACCAATGTGTGGAAGGCCGTCGATGGATCGGATGACCAGGAATATGTGGCCACCGATCGCAAGAGCGGCGGCGAAACCTGGCGCGCAACCCGCGCCGACCTCGTCTTCGGTTCCAATTCGGAACTGCGTGCGGTCGCCGAAGTCTATGCCGAGACGGGTCACGAGGAGAAGTTCGTGAAGGACTTCGTCAAAGCCTGGACAAAGATCATGAACGCCGATCGTTTCGACCTCGCGTAACCGGGCAGGCGCCGGTCCCGAACATGCCTCGGGACCGGCCGCCAACCCTCATGGCGACGGGTCGCGACCCGCCTTCCGGGGACATGGGCCTGGAAGGCGGGTCATATTTTATGCGGAGGACAAGGCCGAAGGCCTTGAACGGTCGGCCGTTCGCCCGGCGACCGAGGTGCTAGAAATCGACGTCTTCGTAATATTTGGGCGGCGTCACGATTTCCATCCGCTCGGCGAGCAGCGGCCGGAAGCTCGGGCGCGACTTGAGGCCCGAATACCAGCCCTTCGTCTGCTCATGCCCGGTCCAGTCGATGCCGCCCAGATAGTCGGCGACGGAGATATGCGCCGCGGCGGCGAGATCGGCGAGGCTCATCGTCGCACCGGCGAGCCAGGTGCGGTGGTCGATCAGATAGTCGATATAGTCGAGATGCTGGTTCGCCGCCTTCATCGCCTCGCGTAGCGCGCCGCCGTCAGGCGGTTGGCGGTGGACGATGCGCTTCTGCATCCGTTCGAAGAGCAGCGGGCCGGTGACCTCGAAATAGAACTCCTGGTCGAACCAGGCGACCAGGCGGCGGATTTCGGCGCGATTAGCGGCGGTGCCGTTGATCATTGCCTTGCCCTCGACCGTCTCCTCGAAATATTCGGCGATGGCGTTGCTGTCGATGAGCACCTGGCCGCGCGCTTCGTCGACCATCACCGGAGTGCGCCCGGCGGGGTTCAGGTCGACGAATTCGTCACGGCGTTCCCACGGCGATTCGCGCACCAATTCATAACCAACGCCCTTTTCGCCGAGCAGCAGCCGGATCTTGCGCGAGAAGGGACAGAGAGGGAATTGATAGAGTTGCCACATGACCATCCGCATAGCGGCAGCGAGGCGGCTCGTCCAATGGCTATGGCGGACTTATCAACCGGGCCGCTTCGGGGGTGTCCGAAGGCAGCGTGCTATCGCCGAGCGGCGGCGCGTTCGGCTTCCCATTGCGCCAGAAGATCGCGCGCCATATCCTTGATAACAGGCGCGTAGGCGGCGACCGCGGAAGCGGCGTGGCCAGCCATGCGCGCGCTCGCGCGAACGTCGCCGCCCATGCGCTCGGCATAGCCGGGGTCGCGCCCCGCGACGTCGCCGACGGTGGCGTCGGGCGGAATGCGGGCCGCATCGGATGACGGATCGATCCGCGCGACAGCTTCGGCGAGCGGGCCGACGGGCATCTGCATCATCGCGCCGACCAGTGCGGTAATCGTGTCGGCCATCCGCTCCTGCGTCGCCGGATCGTTCAGCACCGCAGCAGCGTCGCGCGCATCGGCCGCCGACGCGGGGACGGGCGCGAGAAGCGCGAGGAGGGGAAGGGCAGCGCAGACCGGCCGCATGGGATCATCCTTTCGGGACGCGAAACATCGGTGCCGCACCTAGCGGCCCGACGCTTTCGCGCGGCTGAATGACCTGTCGTCTTGCGGCAGACCGGGGCCGCGATGCGGCAAGCGCCCCCGGCGAAGACCGGGGACACCAGCTATTCGGCGGCGACCGCCTCTGCAGCGCGGTCGCTGAGCGGATGCGCGAGACGGCCGATCATTTCCTTGGGGCATACCTGCCAGAAACGCGTGCGCCAGCGATCCCAGTCGGCAAGCACCTCGGCCGACCATTTGCTGCCGGTTGCCGCCGCATGCTCCTCGACGAGTGCGCGCAGCGCGCCCTCCCAATGTGCGCTGTCGAGCCGTTGCCAGACGATCGATTCGGGATTGGCGCGGCGTTCGAAGCTGTCATCGACGTCGAGGACGAAGGCCATGCCGCCGGTCATGCCGGCGCCGAAATTCGACCCTACCGCACCCAGGATCACCGCCGTGCCGCCGGTCATATATTCGCAGCCATTGGCGCCGCAGCCTTCGATCACGACCTTCGCGCCCGAGTTGCGGACGGCGAAGCGTTCGCCCGCCTGACCCGCGGCGAGCAAGGTGCCTGCGGTCGCGCCATAGAGGACGGTGTTTCCGACGATGCTGTTGTGCTGGCTGACCAGCGGGCTCGACACGGTCGGCCGCACGATGATGCGCCCACCCGACAGGCCCTTGCCGACATAGTCGTTGGCATCGCCGAACACTTCGAGCGTGATGCCCTGGCAAAGGAATGCGCCGAGCGACTGCCCGGCGGTGCCGCGCAGACGCACCTGCACATGGTCGTCGGCAAGCCCGGTCATCCCGAAACGGGCCGTGACCTCGGCCGAGAGGCGCGTGCCGACGGCGCGGTGGGTGTTGCGGACGTTATAGGTCAGCTGCATCCGCTCGCCGCGATCGAACAAAGGTTTCGCATCGTTCAAGATCTGAGCGTCGAGGCTGTCGGGCACCGGATTGCGGAAATTCGGTCCCTGCGAGCGGCGCTGCTCGTCGGGCGCATCAACCTTGGCGAGGATCGGATTGAGGTCGAGGTCGTCGAGATGCTCGGCACCGCGGCTGACCTGGCGGAGCAGCTCCGTGCGGCCGATCACCTCGTCGAGGCTGCGGCAACCGAGCTTGGCGAGGATTTCGCGCACTTCCTCGGCGATGAAGGTCATCAGGTTGATGACCTTTTCGGGCGACCCTGTGAACTTCTGACGCAGTTTTTCGTCCTGCGTGCAGACCCCGACGGGGCAGGTGTTCGAATGGCACTGGCGCACCATGATACAGCCCATGGCGACAAGGCTCAGTGTCCCGATGCCATATTCCTCGGCACCCAGGATGGCGGCGATGACGATGTCGCGCCCGGTCTTGAGCCCGCCGTCGGTGCGCAGGCGGATACGATGGCGCAGGCCGTTGAGCGTCAGCACCTGATTGACTTCGCTGAGGCCCATTTCCCACGGTGTGCCGGCATATTTAATGCTCGTCTGGGGCGAAGCACCCGTGCCGCCGGTGTTGCCCGACACGAGGATGACGTCGGCGTGCGCCTTTGCCACGCCCGCCGCGACGGTGCCGATGCCCGCCGAGCTGACGAGCTTTACGCAGACGCGCGCCTTCGGATTGATCTGCTTCAAATCGTAGATGAGCTGCGCCAGATCCTCGATCGAATAGATGTCGTGGTGCGGCGGCGGCGAGATCAGCATCACGCCCGGCGTCGAATGGCGCAGCCGCGCGATGAACTCGGTGACCTTGAAGCCCGGAAGCTGGCCGCCTTCGCCGGGCTTGGCACCCTGTGCGACCTTGATCTCGATCTCGTCGCAGGCGCCAAGATATTCGGCGGTGACACCGAAACGGCCCGACGCGATCTGCTTGATGTTGCTGTTGGCATTGTCGCCATTTGCATACGGCTTGTAGCGTTCGCTCGCTTCGCCGCCTTCGCCCGACACCGCCTTCGCGCCGATGCGGTTCATCGCGATGGCCAGCGTTTCGTGCGCTTCGGGCGATAGGGCGCCCAACGACATGCCCGGGGTGACGAAGCGCTTGCGGATTTCGGTGATCGCCTCGACGCTGTCGAGGGGTATGCCCTGCGCGGGGAAGTTGAATTCCATCAGGTCGCGCAGATAGATGGGCGGCAGGTCGGCGACCCCGCGCGCGAATTGCAGATAGGTCGAATAGCTGTCGGTCGCGACGGCGGTCTGCAGCAGGTGCATGAGCTGCGCCGAATAGGCGTGCGCTTCGCCGCCCGCGCGCTGGCGATAGAAGCCGCCGATGGGGAGCGTCGTGACGCGCGCGTCGAACGCTGCCTCATGCTTCTCGGTCGCGTTGATGAACAGCGACTGATAGCCCTCGCCCGAAATCTTGGCCGGCATGCCCGGGAAGAGGTCATTGACGAGCGCGCGGCTGAGGCCCACCGCCTCGAAATTATAGCCGCCGCGATAGGAGGAGATCACCGCGATCCCCATCTTCGCCATGATTTTGAGCAGGCCGTCGTCGATTGCCTTGCGGAAGCGCTTCAGAGCATCGGCCAGTGCGAGCTCGCCGAACAGGCCGCGCGACAGGCGGTCGGCGATCGCCGCTTCGGCCAGATAGGCGTGGACCGTGGTCGCGCCGACGCCGATGAGCACCGCAAAGCCGTGCGTGTCGAGTATCTCGGCCGAGCGGACGTTGATCGAGGCGTAGCTGCGCAACCCCTTGCGCACGAGGTGCGTGTGGACCGCCGCAGCGGCGAGCACCATCGCGACCCCGACGCGATCTTCGCCGATCTTCTGGTCGGAAAGGAACAGCTCGCTCCGCCCAGCGCGCACGGCGTCCTCTGCCTCGCGCCGGATGCGCGCGATCGCGTCGCGCAGCGTCGAGGCGTCGCCGCCGGTGGGGAAGGTGCAGTCGATCTCGGCCACGGCATCGCCGAAATAGGCGCGCAACCGGTCCCAATCGTCGCCGACGAGCACCGGCGAGTCGATGACGAGCACGTGCGGGCTCTGGCCCTTTTCGTCGAGAATGTTGGCGAGGTTCGAAAAACGCGTCTTCAGGCTCATCACATGCCGTTCGCGCAGGCTGTCGATCGGCGGATTGGTGACCTGGCTGAAGTTCTGGCGGAAGAATTGCGCGACATGGCGCGGCTTGTCGGAAATGACCGCGAGCGGCGTGTCGTCGCCCATCGAGCCGATCGCTTCCTTCGCATCCTCGACCATCGGCGAAAGGATGAGTTCCATATCCTCCATCGTGAACCCCGCGGCGACCTGGCGGCGCAGCAGTTCGGCGCGCTCGAAGGCCGGCAGGCTCGACTTGCCGCCCTTGGGCAGGTCGGCCATCGTGCGGAAGCCCTTCACGCGCGCGGCATAATCATGCGTTCCTGCGATCTTGTCCTTGATCGCGCGGTCTTCGTAGAGGGTGCCTTCGTCGAGATCGACGGCGATCATCTGGCCGGGGCCGAGGCGGCCCTTCTTGCGGATGCTTGCCTCGGGCAGCAGCACCATGCCGCTTTCGGAGCCGACGACGAGCAGATTGTCGGCGGTCAGCGTGTAGCGCAGCGGGCGAAGCGCGTTGCGGTCCATCCCCGCGACCGCCCAGCGGCCATCGGTCATCGCGAGCGCGGCGGGGCCGTCCCACGGCTCCATCACGCTGGCAAGAAAGCTGTACATCGCCTTGTGCGCGGCGGGCATGTCTTCGTCGGTGGCCCAGGCTTCGGGGACCAGAATCAGCTTTGCGGTCGGCGCATCGCGGCCCGCGCGGCATAGCGTTTCGAACACCGCGTCGAGCGCTGCCGTGTCGCTGGCGCCGGCCGGGATCACCGGCTTGATGTCTTCCGAATGTTCGCCGAAGGCGAGGCTCGCCATCTTGATCTCGTGGCTCTTCATCCAGTTCTTGTTGCCGCGGATCGTGTTGATCTCGCCATTGTGGGCGAGGGTGCGGAACGGCTGGGCGAGCCACCATTGCGGGAAGGTGTTGGTCGAATAGCGTTGGTGGAAGATCGCGACCCGGCTTTCGAACAGCTTGTTCGCAAGGTCGGGATAGAAATCCGCCAGACTTTCGGCGAGGAACAGTCCCTTGTAGATGATCGACCGCGCCGAGAGGCTGCAGATATAGAAATCGGCGATCTGCGCCGCGATCACCTTCTTTTCGATGCGGCGGCGGACGAGATAGAGCTGCTTTTCGAATTCGTCGATCGACTGCTCCTCGGGCAAAGGGCCGGCGATCATGATCTGTTCGATTTCGGGGCGCGTGCGCTGCGCCTTGTCGCCGATCACCGACACGTCGACCGGCACCTGGCGCCAGCCGTAGATGGTGTAGCCCGCGTCGATGATTTCGGATTCGACGATCGTGCGACATGCTTCCTGCGCGCCCAAGTCGGTGCGCGGCAGGAAGATCATGCCAACGGCGAGGCGGTTCGGCAGCACCTTGTGCCCCGATGCCGCGATCGCATCGTCGAAAAAGCGTTCCGGCAGGTCGACATGGATACCCGCACCATCGCCCGTCTTGCCGTCGGCATCGACGGCGCCGCGGTGCCAGACGGCGCGCAGCGCCTCGATCGCCGCCTCGACGACGCGGCGCGAGGCCTTGCCGTCGGTCGCCGCGACCATGCCGACGCCGCAGGCATCGGATTCAAGGTCGGGGCGATACATGCCGTCTTCGGCAAGCCGCTGGTGATCGGGGGTCGGGTAATAGGTCATGTCGTGGTTCCTGCCGGAATGGGCGTGGGTCAGGTCGAAGGCTTGAGCCGCTTGCGCGCGTTTGCGACGGCTTCCTGTTCGGCGTCATAGGCGGCCGAAGATGCCTTGTCGGCCTCGGCCTCCAGATCTTCGACCTTCTGCAGATCGGCGGCCGACCAGTTGGAGCGGTCATACGCCTCGTCATAGTCACCGGCCGCGTCGGCCGCCGCGGCGGCTGCATCCGCGGCGTCAGCGGCCGCGTCTGCGGCATCGCCCGCTGCATCGACGGCATCGACCGCGGTGGCGTCCGTCGTCATGTCGTCGTTCCACATATCGCGGTTCTTCTTGAGCGTCTTGACGTCGACTTTCATCAGCTTGGCAAGCTTCGCCAGCTCGGCGTCGGTCAGGTCGCTCATCGCCTTTTCCTTGGGCAGATCCTTGAGCTGGCCTTCAAGCTCGGGGCCGCGGTCGATGAACTTGTTGATCAGCGGCGGCACCGCCTTGACCATCGCGATCATCACTTCGGGATCGGCCTGCAGCGACATCCATTCGGCGCCATAGGCCTGGCCCGTCGGGGTTGCGAGAAAGGCGTTGAGGTCGCCGAGCTGCTGCGCGCTGAACTTGCGGGCGTAAGCGCGGGCGAGGCCGTCGCGCATCGGCGGCTCGAGATCGCCGAGCGCCTCGCTGATCAGCGGCTTGATCACCTTGTTGATCTGATCCTCGCGTTCCTTGCGGTGCGGGTCGAACATATCGGCGATCGCGGTCTTGCTCGTCGCATCGAGCGCGGCGATCTTTTCGCTATCGACCCCCGTCTTGATCGAGAGCATCAGGTCCGACATGCTGCTCGTCTGATCCATGAAGGCGCGGAACAGCTTGCCGTACATGTTGTCGAGCATCTTCTCGATGCTTCCCGCCGGGATCAGCGCGTTCGTCGTCTGCTGCGCCAGCGCAAGCTGCGCCGGATCGACCGGCGGCAGCTTGTCGACCTCGAAAATCTTTTCGATCAGCGCGATCGCCTGATCGATTTCCTTCTGCATCTTCGCCTTGGCGTCGGCGAGCGCCTGTTCGCTGTCGGGCTCGGCTTCGCTTTCGGCGGGCATCGCGACGTCGACCGCCTCGGCGATCGGCGCTTCCTTGGGCGCCGCATAGGCGTGGGCAGGCGTCATTACCATGGCGCCAGCGAGCAGCAGACTTTTGAACATCGACATTTTGAATCCCTTCCCCTGTTGGTCAGGCTGCCTTCTTTTCGCTTTTCGCTTTCGCCTTCAACCATTTCGACATCTGTTCGCTGACATCGCGGCCGTCCCGGATGCCCCAGACGACCAGGCTGGCGCCGCGGACGATGTCGCCGGCGGCGAAAACGCCGGACAGGCTGGTCATCATCGTCTGATGATCGACGCGCAGCGTGCCCCAGCGCGTGACCGACAGATCGGGTGAACCGAACAGGTGCGGCAATTCCTCCGGATCAAAGCCCAGTGCCTTGATCACCATGTCGGCGGGCAAGTCGAAGGTGCGGCCCGGATCGGGTTCGGGGCTGCGCCGGCCGCTTGCGTCGGGGGCGCCAAGGCGCATCCCGGCAACCGCAACCTCCTTTACATGCTTGTCGGCGGCAAAGCTTGCGGGGGCGGACAGCCAGACGAACTCGACGCCTTCCTCTTCGGCGTTGGCGACCTCGCGCTGCGACCCCGGCATATTCTCGCGGTCGCGGCGATAGAGGCATTTCACCGATTTGGCGCCCTGACGCACCGCGGTGCGGACGCAGTCCATCGCTGTGTCGCCGCCGCCGATGACGACGACATGCTTGCCTTCGGCATTCAGGCTGCCGTCGTCGAAGGCGGGGACCGCGTCGCCAAAGCCCTTGCGGTTCGACGCGACCAGATAATCGAGCGCCGCGATCACCCCCTCGGCGCCGTTGCCGGGGACGTTGATCTCGCGCGCTTTGTAGACGCCGGTGGCGATCAGCACCGCATCGTGGCGCCGGCGCAGCTCGTCCAGCGTCGCGTCACGCCCGACCTCGAAGCCTTGGTGGAAATGGATGCCGCTTTCGGCGAGCCGGTCGACGCGGCGCATCACCACATCCTTTTCCAGCTTGAAGCCGGGGATGCCATAGGTCAGCAGGCCGCCGGCGCGGTCGTGCCGGTCGTAGACATGCACCTCATGCCCCTCGGCGCGCAGATATTCGGCGGCGGTCAGGCCTGCCGGACCCGCGCCGACGATGGCGACCGACTGGCCCGTCGCGGGGCCGACATGGACGGGTTCGACCCAGCCCTCGGCCCAAGCGGTGTCGGTGATATATTTTTCGACGCTGCCGATCGTCACCGCGCCGTGACCCGAAAATTCGATCACGCAATTGCCTTCGCAAAGGCGGTCCTGCGGGCAGATGCGGCCGCAGATTTCGGGCATGGTCGATGTTGCGTTCGACAGTTCATAGGCTTCGCGCAGCCGCCCCTCGGCGGTCAGGCGCAACCAGTCGGGGATATGATTGTGGAGCGGGCAGTGGACCGAGCAATAGGGTACGCCGCACTGCGAACAGCGCGATGCCTGATCGTCGGCCTCTGGCTGCGCGTAGCGCGCCGCGATCTCGTTAAAATCGCGCGCGCGTTCGTCGGCCGAGCGCTTGTCCGGATAATGTTGTTCGCGCCCCACAAATCGGAGCATGCGTTCGGAAGCCATGCAAAATCCCCTTCGTTGAAGCGCGGATGCATGGCGGGAGCGCCGCTGTCACGGACATATTGGGCATTAGGGCAGTTAAGCTGACCTAAAAATTAGCCGTTCCGGTCGGCCGAAGCGCGGGCACGCAATTAAGTTTCGCAATTAGTAAAATATCGGACCTATCTCATCGTGAGCCAGATAAGCGCCGCGCCGCCGACGATGATTCGATACCAGGCGAACGGCGCGAAGCCATAGCGGGTGACCACGGCCAGAAACGCCTTGATGACCGCCCAGGCGACGACAAACGACACCGCGGCGCCGAGCGCGATCAGGCCCATATCGTTCGAGGTGATGGCATCGCGATGCTTGGCGAGCTGCAGCACCGTCGCGCCGGTCAGCGTCGGCAGCGCGAGGAAGAAGCTGAATTCGGCGGCGGTCTTGCGGTCTACGCCCATCGCCATCGCCCCCATGATCGTCGCGCCCGAGCGGCTGACGCCGGGGATCATCGCGAGGCACTGGACCAGCCCCACCATGATCGACTGGCGCAGCGTCAGCTTGGCAACGCCGCCGCTCTCCTTCGGCTTGGCGAGCTTTTCGACCAGCAGGATCGCAAAGCCGCCGATCACCAGCGCCCAGGCGACGACGACCGCATTCTCCAGCAACGTTTCGATATAGTCGCCGAACGCGAGCCCCAGCACCACCGCCGGAATGAAGGCGACGAGCAGGTTGCGTACAAAGGCGATCGCCACCGGATCGCGCCGGAAAAAGCCGACGAACATGTCCCAGAATAGTTTGCGATAAAGCACGACGATCGCAAGGATCGCGCCGGGCTGGATCGCGATGTTGAAAATTGCCCATTTCGACGCGTCATAGCCGAGCAATTCGGTGGCGAGGATCAGATGCCCGGTCGACGAGACGGGCAGGAATTCGGTCAGCCCCTCGACGATGCCGAGGATGATCGCGGTCAGCCACAGGCTCATCGTCCGGCCTCCGCGCGCAGGAGGAGGGCGGGGCGGGGCGATGCGGCAAACTGGATCATGGATTTCCCGAAGCTGAAGACGACATGCGAAGGGGCGCCCGAGCGGTGCCGGACGCCCCTGTCCTGATGTTCAGACCTACGCAGCGCGGACGGATTTATCCAGCCGCTAATTGCGCCGTTCGTCGCGCGCGCGGCTCAGCGAGCCATCGCGGCGAACCGGCCATGGCGGCGATACTGGACGAGCCAGCCATCGGCAACGTCGGCCAGCGCGGTGGGGGCGATGCCCAGTGCGGCAAGGCCGTTGGCGGTGCTGACGACATTGTCCTGCTGCAGCATCAGCCATTGATCCTTGGTGATCGGGGCGCCCGGCGCCCAGCCGAAACCGCTCGCCAGAAAGCCCGACACGGCATCGGGAACCTCAATGAACAGGCGGTTCCGTCCGGTCGCCTTTGCAATCCAATGCTGTAGCTCCAGCATGGTGAACTGCTGCGGCCCGCCGAGCTCGAGCGTCTGGCCCGGGGTGTCGAGCGCCGCGACCACCGCATCGGCGACGTCGCCGACATAGACCGGCTGGAACTTCGCCTTCGGCGCGATGACCGGCACCGCAGGCAGCGCGCGGATCATGCCCGCGAACCGGTTGATGAACTTGTCCTCGCGGCCGAACACGATCGAGGGGCGCAGGATCGCCGCGTCAGCGAAAGCGGCCCGCACGGCGGCTTCGCCATCGCCCTTGCTGCGGCCATAGGCCGACGCGCTGGCCGGATCGGCGCCGATCGCCGAGACATGGACGAGCGCTTTCGCGCCCGCCGCCTTTGCTGCGGCCGCGACCTGGCCGGCGCCGACGGCCTGGACCGCCGCCATATCGGCAAAGCTGCCGACGAGGTTGATCACCGCGTCGCTGCCGGTCGCGGCGCGGGCAACGCTGCGTGCATCGCGCACATCGGCGGCTACGAACTGCGTCTGGCCCAGCCCGCCGAGCGGCTTCAGAAACACCGCTTGGCGCGGGTCGCGCTGCGCGATCCGCACGCGGGCGCCGCGCGCCAGAAGGCGCTGGACGACATAGCGGCCCAGAAAGCCGCCGCCGCCGAACACCGTGATCAATTGCCCGCTCAGATTCTGCATCACCCTTGCCTGTCTTGCCGATTCTCGAAGCCGGACGCCGCAGCGTCCCTCGCGTCCCCATGCCGCGAAGCGCCCGAAGGGGCAAGCGCGAAGGGAGGGGCGGCGCGCGCAAGGGCAACAAATCCGCGACTTTGAAATAAAATTTGCCGCGGGGCGGGCCGACGCGGTTGACAAGCCCGCCGCCCCGCCGCTAAGCGCCCGCTCCTACCCCGTGCCCAGATGGCGGAATTGGTAGACGCACCAGCTTCAGGTGCTGGCGATCGCAAGGTCGTGGAGGTTCGAGTCCTCTTCTGGGCACCATTTACTTCCAAGCCTCTGGCTCGGCTGGAAGTAACTACAAAACCCAGCGTTTTTCTCACCCATCTGTACCATGTGTAACGGTGGAATGCGCTATGCGTGAGTATGACACTAAATTTTGTGCCATCTGCTGTTTCCCGCGTGTCGGCGGTTAAAGTCCCCGAGTGTAAGGGTCATTTGCTACAGCGCGGGCTTGAGGTCTTGCGCAGAAGCACTTTGATGCTTTCCGCCCGACGCTATATGGGGCCCAGATCGATTGCGTCACTCGTCTCGCGGTCGGCCGCCGCGCGCAGCCCTTCATGGAAAAGCAGATCGCAGAGCTTTGAATTCTGATGAATTATCGTCATTCCTTCCATGCAGGCAACAGCGCCGATGTCGTGAAGCATAGCCTGCTGATCGCTCTCGTGCGGGCCTTGCAGCAAAAGCCCGGCGCGCTGACCCTGATCGACACCCATTCCGGTTGTGGGCTGTATGATCTCAAGGGCGATCAGGCGCAACGCACCGGGGAGGCTGCGCAGGGTGTGCTGCGGGCCTTTGCCGACGCGAATCCCTTGCTCGACGACTACCGCGCCGCCGTACAGGCAGTGAATGCAGGGAGCGAGCCGCACCTCTACCCCGGCTCGCCGCGCATTCTGGAGCAGCTATTGCGGCCCCAGGATTTTCTGATCCTCAACGAAAAACATGCCCAAGACGCCATGGCCCTGCGCAGCGCGATGCGTGGCACATCCGCGGCCGTGCATGAGCGCGACGCCTACGAACTGTGGCTGGCGATGCTGCCGACCCGGACATCTCGCGGCGTGGTGGTGGTCGATCCGCCCTACGAGCAGACGGATGAACGCGCCCGGATCGCCGCCACTCTCGCTGCCGCTCACCGCAAATGGGCGCATGGCGTAACGGTGATCTGGTATCCGCTGAAAGACCGCACGGCGCATGTGCGATGGAAGCAGCAGCTCAGGCGGCTGGGCATCCCGAAATTCCTGTGGGTCGAACATTGGCTGTACGATGCCGATCAGCCGGGTATCTACAACGGCGCGGGCCTTTTTATCATCAATCCGCCATACGCCTTCACGCAGGCGCTGCCCCCGCTGCTCGAAGCCCTCCGCGCCGCGCTGGCGCCGGAAGGACACAAGGGGGAGATCGCTGCGGATTGGTTAGGGGATTAAAACAACCCCCATCGCAGATTTCGCCGAAGAGGGCACAGGGGGGCGCCGTTTTTCAGCGTGTCCCGGATTTTATTGCCAAATTCAAGGGGTAGGCGGCAAACTGTGACGCGACGCTGCTAAATGCGTCCCAGACAGGACCCAATCAAGCACACAAGCAAAGGGCCTTTAGGCCGCATGTGTCGGGTTTGCCTCGGGAGGAGAGTGGTGCCGCTTAGGTGACTCGAACACCTGACCCCATCATTACGAATGATGTGCTCTACCAACTGAGCTAAAGCGGCAACGATGGGCGCCTCTATCAGCGTGCCGTGGCGAAGACAAGCGTCCTTGCGAAGAAACTGTTTCCGGCGATTTCGTGCGCCTGCGGGGGCGATGCGTGACGACGATAGCGGCCATTTCTGTCCGGCCGTCGCATCGGCGCGGAACGCTACTGGCTTCGACCAATGTCAGTGCGCTGACCGCGCCGCGACGGCGGCGCGGATGATCGCGGGTACCCCCGGATCCTCGATCGTCGGCGGGCATTCGACATGCTGGCCGTTGACGATGCTGCGCAGCAGGTTGCGCAGGATCTTTCCCGACCGCGTCTTGGGAAGCTGCGGCACGACATAGGCGGTCTTGAGCGCTGCGACCGCGCCGAGTTCGGCGCGCACCGCGGCGATGACCATGCGTACCAGCGTGTCGGGATCGGCGGCGCCGGCGCACGGGACGACGAAGGCGACGGGGATCATCCCCTTGATCGCATCGTCGGCGCCGATGACCGCGCATTCGGCGATGCCGTCCTGCTGCGCGACGATCTGTTCCATCTGACCCGTCGACAGGCGGTGGCCCGCGACATTGATGATATCGTCGGTGCGGCCCATGATGTGGAGGAAACCTTCGGCATCGAAATGGCCCGCGTCCCCCGTCTCATAATAGCCGGGGAAGCTTTCGAAGTTGCGCGCGAAGCCGACCGGATTGTTCCACAAGGTGCGAAAGGCGCCGGGGGCAAGGGGGGCCTTGATCGTGATCGAGCCGCTCTGCCCGTCGGGGACCGGCTGGCCGTCCTCGCCGAGCACGACGAATTCATAGCCCGGTACCGGAAAGCCGGCGCTCCCGCGCTTGCGCCGGAGGTCGCCGAGCGCGAAGCAACTGGCGATTGCGGGCCAGCCGAGTTCGGTTTGCCACCAATGGTCGATCACCGGCAGGCCGGTCTTTTCCTCCAGCCAGGCGATGGTGTCGGGATCGGCGCGCTCGCCGGCGAGGAAGATGGCTTCGAGATCTCCGGTTCCGATGTCGGCCAGAAAGGCGGCGTCGGGGTCTTCCTTGCGGATCGCGCGGATTGCGGTCGGCGCGGTGAAGAAGGTCTTGACCCCGTGGCGAACGATTGTGCGCCAGAAGGTGCCGGGGTCGGGGGTGCCGACAGGCTTGCCTTCGAACAGGATCGTCGTCGCGCCGACCAGCAGCGGGGCATAAACGATATAGCTGTGGCCCACGACCCAGCCGACATCGGATGCCGCCCAGAAACAGTCGCCCGCGCCGATGCCGTAGATATTCGCCATCGACCAGGCGAGCGCGACGGCATGTCCGCCATGTTCGCGCACCACCCCTTTGGGCGTGCCCGTCGTCCCCGAGGTGTAGAGGATATAGAGCGGATCGTTCGCCGCCATGACCGCGGGTTCGGGTATCGGATCTCCGGCACATTCGCCGCGCAGCGTCATCCAGTCGATATCGCGCGGCGGCTGGAGGTCGGCGGCAAGCGCATCGCGCTGGACCAGCACGACATGCTCGACCCGGTGACTGGCGAGCGCGAGGGCTTCATCGACCATCGGCTTGTAGGCGATCAGCCGCCCCCCCTCGATCCCGCACGAGGCGGTCAGGATCAGGTGCGGCGCGGCATCGTCGATGCGCTTGGCGAGTTCGAGCGCCGCAAAGCCGCCGAAAACGACCGAGTGGATCGCGCCGATGCGGGCGCAGGCGAGCATCGCAAACACCGTTTCGGGGATCATCGGCATGTAGATGACGACGCGGTCGCCCTTGCCGACGCCCAGCCGCTTTAGCATCGCCGCGACGCGGCCGCTTTCTTCGAGCAATTGCGCATAGGTGAACCGGCGCACCCGCCCGGTGACGGGACTGTCATAGACGAGCGCGGGCGCATCGCCGCGCCCCGCCGCGACATGGCGGTCGAGGCAATTGGCGGCGGTGTTGAGCGTGCCCCCGGCAAACCAGCCCGCATCGGCATCATGGATGCGCTGCGGCGGCGCCACCCAGTCGATCGCCCGCGCGGCCGCGCCCCAAAAGGCGTCGCGGTCGGTGATGCTGTCGGTCCAGGCCTGCCGGTAGGCGTCGCTCATCTGTCGTCCTTTATCGAAATGTCTTGGCGAGAACCACCAGCGTCGGATCGCCGTCGAACGCTTCGGGTGCGAAGCCCTTTTCGCGCTCAAGGTCGATGGCGGCGTGATTTTCGCGCGCCTCGATCGCGATCGCGCGCCGGACGCCGCGCCGTTCGGCCTCGCGGCTGACGAAATCGAGCAGCGCCCAGCCGACCCCCTTGCCGCGATAGTCGCTGCATATCGACACCGCGATTTCGGCAGTGTCCATCGCCGCATCGCAGGCGAGTAGCGCCGATCCGATCAACTTTCCGCTCGCCGCGTCGAAGCCGAGGAAGCTTTCGCTGCGATAATGGTCGGCGTGGATCAGCGGTTCGAGCTGGCGGTGGTTGACGTGGGCGCCGGCCGAAAAGAAGCGGAAGCGCCGGTCCTCGTCGCTGACCCGGTCGAAGAAATCGACGAGCGCGGCCTCATCGGCCTCGGTGGCGGGACGCACCAGCACGTCGATGCCGGAACGGGTGGGAAGCAGAAGCGTCGTGTCCATGGGAGAGAGCCTTTCGTTCAAGAGCCTGTGCCTCTTGCGCCCCGGCGTTCGATCATGCCTTGATCCAGCGCAAAGCCCCGAAAAATCGGGGGCGAAAAAATCCGGGGAGGATGCGCGACCCGCCATCCTCCCCGGTCCGTGCCGAAAGGCCCGCCTATGCGTCGATATTGCGGCGGAAGGTTTCGGGCAGGAACAATAGCCCCACGATCACCGTCAGCGCGGCGATGACGATCGGATACCAGAGGCCGTAGTAGATATCCCCCGTTGCCGCGACCATCGCGAAGGCTGTCGTCGGCAGAAAGCCGCCGAACCAGCCGTTGCCGATATGATAGGGCAGCGACATCGAGGTGTAGCGGATGCGGCTCGGGAACAATTCGACCAGCATGGCGGCGATCGGGCCGTAGACCATGGTCACGAGCAGGACGAGATAGGTCAGGATGGCGATGACCATCGGCTTGTTGATCGCATCCGGATCGGCCTTCGCCGGATAACCCGCCTTGGTCAGCGCCTCCTTGATCTGCCCCTGGAAAGCGGTAATCGCGGCCTTGCGTTCGTCGCCCGTTACCTTGGCGGGATCGGGAGCGGTAAAGCTTTCGGCACCGATGCGGACGACCGCGACGCTGCCTGCCGGCGCGGCGGCGTTCGCATAGCCGATCGCGTTTTTGGCGAGGAAGGCCTTGGCGATGTCGCAGCTCTTGGCGTCGAACTTGTTCTTGCCGACGGGGTCGAACTGCAACGAACAGTCGGCGTCGTTCGTCACCACCGTCACCGGCGCCGAAGCCTCGGCCCGGGCAAGCGCCGGGTTCGCGGCTTCGGACAGCGCGTGGAAGGCGGGGAAATAGGTCACGACGGCCAGCGCGCAACCGACCAGGATAATCGGCTTGCGCCCGATCTTGTCCGACAGCCAGCCGAAAAAGATGAAGAAGGGCGTGCCGATCGCCAACGCGATTGCGATCAGGATATTGGTTGTCGCGCCGTCGACGAGCAGCATCTTTTCGAGGAAGAACATCGCGTAGAACTGGCCGGTGTACCAGACCACCGCTTGGCCGGCGACCGCGCCGAGCAGCGCGACTAGAACCCATTTGGCATTCTTCCATTGGCCGAACGCTTCGGTCAGCGGCGCCTTCGAGGTTGTGCCTTCGTCTTTCATCTTCTGAAAGACCGGGCTTTCGGAAAGCTGCATGCGGATCCACATCGACACCGCGAGCAGGATGATCGAAACGAGGAAGGGCACGCGCCAGCCCCAGTCCTTGAACGCCTCTTCGCCGATCAGCGTGCGCGTGCCGATGACGACGAGCAGCGCCGCGAACAGGCCGAGCGTCGCGGTCGTCTGGATGAAGCTGGTGTACAGCCCGCGCCGGTTGTTGGGCGCATGTTCGGCGACATAGGTCGCCGCACCGCCATATTCGCCGCCGAGCGCAAGGCCCTGCACCAGCCGCATGACGATGAGCATGATGGGCGCTGCAACGCCGATCGTGGCATAGGAGGGAAGAAGGCCGACGACGAACGTCGAAAGGCCCATCAAGCCCATCGTCACCAGAAAGGTGTTCTTGCGCCCGACGAGATCGCCGATCCGCCCGAACACCAGCGCCCCGAAGGGACGCACCGCAAAGCCCGCGGCAAAGGCCGCTAGCGCGAAGATAAAGCCGGTCGTTTCGTTGACGCCCGAAAAGAACTGCGCCGATATGATCGTGGCCAGAAGGCCGTAGAGATAAAAATCATACCATTCGAAAACGGTGCCCAGCGACGAGGCGGTGATGACGAGCTTTTCGCTCTGCGTCGCCTCGTGATGCTTGGGCAAATGGTCATATGCCGTTGCCATGAAACCTCTCCCTGTCCCTGTTCGGTTTAGAAACTATATTTTGCGGCAAATTCAAAGCGATCGAGCTGGCCCTTGGCGCCGCTCACGATTTCGCGCTCACCGTGGCGATATTCGATGCCAAGGTCGATGCTCTTGACCGGCGACCAGAAAAGGTTGGCGGCCGCGCTCCACGCCTTGTCGTTGAACCCCGACAGGGTCGCGAGCGGGATCGAACCCGCATAGTCGACATTCTGGTAGCTACCCATCAGGTTGACCCGGAGCTGCGGCGCCACGGCAAGGCGTACCGCCGCGAGCGCGGCGAACTCGCGAACATCGGCAAGGGTGCCGGTCGCCGGGTCGAACACCGAATCGGGCGCGAAGTTCAGGCCGACATAGCGGCCGGCATTGCTGCCATAGGTCGCCATGAAGCGGATATCGCTGCCCTTGTCGGCGGCGAGATAGATTTTGCCCGCGGCGCTGACACCCCAGCCGAAATTCTTTGCCGAGACGCCGGCATTGGCGACTCGCACTTCGCGCGCGAGGCCCGCGAGCGACAATTCGCCAAGCTTGCCTGCATAGGCGATCCGCGCCGCGAAGTCGGGGATGCTGTCGTCGCCGTTTTCGACCAGCGCCGGGGCGCCGAGGGTGGCGGTTCCCGACTCCGCATTTTCAATCGATGCATGGAGCGTCACGCCGCCGCCGAGCGGCGCCGAATAGCGGACGAGCGGTTGGCGGACGAACACCGTGCCTTCGGTCGCGCCGACGAAATCGGTGCTTTCGGGCAGCGCGCCGACATATTGGAAGGTCGACCAGTCCTGCCCGAAGGTGAATTTGTCGACCTGGATATAGGCGCGGCGCAGTGCCAGATTATAGCCGTTGGTGGTGCGCTGCGACCCTTGCGTGCCGGGCGAGGTCTGAAAGTCGGTTTCGACATAGCCCTTCACGGCATGGCCCGCGACATCGGTCGACAGGTTGAGCCACAGCCGCGATTGTTTGGCGCTGAAATCCTGCACGCGGGCGGCCGGACCGGATCCGACCGGGATCGATTGCGGCAGATAGAAATCACGGCCGAGCGAGTTGGTCGCCACTTCGCCTTCGCTGAACCGGCTGTTCGTGGCGTTAAGCTTGATGAAGCCGCCGATCTTGATCGTCGTTGCGCCCGAACGGAAACCGTCGGCGGGCGCCGCTTGCACTGCCTGCGGCTGCAGCGCCGCGACCTTCGTAGCCGCGGCGTCGCTCTTCGCGGCAGCTTCTTGCGCGACGGCGGCGGTCGCTGCCTGATCGCTGCGCGCGCTCGCAAGATCGGCGCGCAGGCTCTGCATTTCGGCCTCGAGCTTCGCCAGCCGGGCCTCGAGCTCGGCTTCGCGCGGCGTCGATTGGGCAAAGGCCGTCCCCGGCGCGACGAGCGCGGTGGCGGCCAGCAAGAGATGGAGGGGTGTTGTAATTCGCCTTTTCATCCGACGTCTCCCTGTTCCCGATGTTTGCCTCGGGATCGGGGCAGAGTGCGGCGCGCGCCATCGCGGCGCCATCCTGACGATGGTCGTAGACCTACGACCTTTGTCTAACAGCGCGGCGAGCGATGTTTGCGCTAGGCAGACCGGCAAAAGTCCACGCGGACCAAAAGGAGCAAGCGATGGGAGAGACGATTTATCCGGTGCCGTCCGCCTGGGCGGCCGATGCGCTGGTCAATGACGCCAGCTATCATGCGATGTATCGGCAATCGGTCGAGCAGCCCGATGCCTTCTGGCGCGATCAGGCGAAGTGCATCGACTGGATGCGGCCCTTTACCCGCGTCAAGGAGACGAGCTTCGACGAAGGCGATTTCGGCATCGCCTGGTTCTCCGACGGCACGCTCAATCTTTCGGCCAATGCGCTCGATCGCCATCTCGCCGAACGCGGCGACGCGATCGCGATCCTGTGGGAACCCGACGATCCGGCCGATGCGCACCGCGCGATCAGCTATCGCGAGCTGCACGCGGACGTCTGCCGCTTCGCTAATTTGCTCAAAGCGCAGGGGGTGCAGCGCGGCGAACGCGTGACCATCTATCTGCCGATGGTGCCCGAGGCTGCGGTGGCAATGCTCGCCTGCACGCGGATCGGCGCGATCCATTCGATCGTCTTTGCCGGCTTTTCGCCCGATGCGCTCGCCGGGCGCATCACCGACTGCGACAGCCGCATCGTCCTGACCGCCGACGAAGGGCTGCGCGGCGGCAAGCATGTGCCGCTCAAGGCCAATGTCGACGAAGCGCTGGCCCATTGCCCCGGCGTCGAGCGCGTCATCATGGTACGGCGTACCGGCGCCGATGTTTCGATGGTGGAGGGCCGCGACATCGACTGGCACATGGCGGTCGCGGCGCAGAGCGACGATTGTCCGGCCGAGGAAATGAACGCCGAAGATCCGCTGTTCATCCTCTATACCTCGGGGTCAACGGGCAAGCCCAAGGGCGTGCTGCACACCACCGGCGGCTATGCGGTGTGGGCGGCGGTCACGCACCGATATGTCTTCGATTACCGGCCGGGGCAGATATATTGGTGCGCCGCCGACATCGGCTGGGTCACCGGGCATAGCTATGTCGTCTATGGTCCGCTGATGAACGGCGCCACGACGGTGATGTTCGAAGGGGTGCCCAATTTCCCCGATCCGTCGCGTTTCTGGCAAATCGTCGACAAGTTCGGGGTCGAAATCTTCTATGGCGCACCGACCGCGCTGCGCGCTCTGATGCGCGAAGGCGACGATTGGGTGACGAAAACCAGCCGCAAGACGCTGCGCCTGCTCGGCAGCGTGGGCGAGCCGATCAATCCCGAGGCTTGGGAATGGTATCACAAGGTCGTCGGCGAAGGACGCTGTCCGATCGTCGATACCTGGTGGCAAACCGAAACCGGCGGCGTGATGATCAGCCCGCTTCCCGGCGCCACCGCGCTCAAGCCCGGTTCGGCGACACGGCCCTTTTTTGGCGTTCAGCCGGCGCTGGTCGACAATGACGGCGTCGTTATCGAAGGGGCCGGTGACGGCTGCCTTGTCATCACCGACAGTTGGCCGGGGCAGATGCGCACCGTCTGGGGCGACCATGCGCGCTTTTTCCAGACCTATTTCACGACCTTCAAGGGCCGCTATTTCACCGGCGACGGCTGCCGCCGCGATGCCGACGGCTATTACTGGATCACCGGCCGTATCGACGATGTCATCAACGTGTCGGGCCACCGTATGGGCACTGCCGAGATCGAAAGCGCGCTCGTCGCGCACCCCAAGGTCGCCGAAGCAGCGGTCGTCGGCATGCCGCATGACATCAAGGGGCAGGGCATCTATGCTTTCGTCACCACGAACGCCGAGGTCGAACCCGACGAGGCGCTGCGCAAGGAGCTGGTCCAATGGGTGCGCCACGAAATCGGTCCGATCGCAACGCCCGACGTCATCCAGTTCGCGCCATCGCTGCCGAAGACGCGGTCTGGCAAGATCATGCGGCGTATCCTGCGAAAGATCGGGGAGAATGACGTGAGCAATCTGGGCGACACATCGACCCTCGCCGACCCGACGGTGGTCGATCATCTGCTCGCGCACCGGCCTTTGCTGGCGGAGGCGTGACAGGCACCGTCCTCGTCGCGGACGACCATCCGCTTTTCCGCCAGGCGCTGCGCCTGGCGGTCGAGAAAATATTGCCCGAGGCGTCGATTGCGGAGGCTGGAACGCTCGCCACGGCGGTCGCCGCGGCTACCGCCGCGCCCGATCTCCGGCTGATCTTGCTTGATCTCAAAATGCCCGGCGCCACCGGCTATTCGGGGATTGCGCTGCTCCACGCCGAATGTCCGGGCGTGCCGATCCTCGTCGTATCGAGCGCCGAAGGCGCTGCGGCCGCCGATGAAGCGCGGGCGTTCGGCGCGATCGGATTTTTGCACAAGGGCAGCGACCTTGGCGCGATCGAGGCGGCGGTTGCGGCAGCGATCGGCCGCCGGCCGGCGCCGCGTTCCCCCGCGCCGGATTCGGCCACCGAGGAAATTCGCGAAACCGTTGCCAGCCTGACCCCGACCCAGCTCAAGGTTCTGCTCGCCGTACTCGACGGCCAGCTCAACAAGCAGATCGCGCATAATCTGGGAATCAGCGAGGCGACGGTGAAGGCGCATATGACTGCAATCATGCGCAAGCTCGACGTTCGCAACCGCACCCAGGCGGCACTCGTCGCGCGGTCACTCGGGCTCGATCTCGCGCACTGACAGCGCCGTCAGAAAATCCTCGATCGCGCCCGCCGCGACGGGTTTTGCAAGGATCGTCACCCCCAGTTCGGCCGCGCGGGCGCGCATGGCGGCGCCATTCTCCGCCGTCACCAGAAGCGCCGGCAGACCGGGGTGCCGCATCCGCAACTGCGCGATCAGGTCGAGCCCGTTGGCGCCGTCATCCAGCTGATAATCGACGAGTGCTGCATCGAAACGTCCCGGCGCTGCGAGAGCATCGCCGGGCCCGCGCGCGCCGACCGCATCGTGACCCATGCGCGCGAGCAGGGCGAGGCTCGCCTCGACGATGCGCTCGTCATTGTCGACCGCCAGAATACGCAGCGACTGCGGCGCCCGGTCTTCCGTCGCTGCGATTTTCGGGGACGCGGTCGGCGCTTCGCCGGTCTCGGCGACCGGCAGATAGAGGCTGAAGCGGCTGCCGCGTCCCGGCGCCGATCGCACTTCGATCCGCCCGCCGAGCAGCCGCACGATGCGGCGCACGAGGGCAAGGCCGAGCCCCAGGCCCTCGACCTCGACCTCGCCGAGCCGCACGAATTCGGAAAATATGTCCTCGATCTGCGCATCGGCAATACCGACGCCGGTGTCGATGACGTCGATCCGCCAATCGCCGCCGCGCCGCCGCACCCCGATAAGGACGCCGCCGCGCGCGGTGTAGCGCACCGCATTGCCGATGAAATTCTGCATCACCGACCGGAGCAGCCCGGCATCGCTTTCGACGGTACCCGGCATCGCGCCGATGCGCAGTCGGAGGCCCTTGGCTTCCGCCATCGGACGGAAGGTTTCGGCAAGATCGCCCAGAAACGGCGCAAGCGCGATAGCGGCGGGTTCGGGCGTCACCCCGCCCGCGTCGAGCCGGCTGATATCGAGCAGCGAGCGCAGCAGGTCTTCCGCCGCCACCAGCGCGCTTTCGACGCGGCCGATCAGGTCGTGCTGCGCCGCGCTCGCATCGCGTCCGAGCGCGGCGGTAAACAGCCGCGCGGCATGGAGCGGCTGCAACAGATCGTGGCTCGCGGCCGCAAGAAAGCGTGTCTTGTCCTGATCGGTCCGCGCGAGGCGGCGGTTGGCATCGCTGAGCTCGCGCGTGCGATCGGTGACCCGCTGTTCGAGCTCCTCTAGCGTGCGGCGCAATTCCTCGCGCATCCTGGCTTCTTCGCTGATGTCGGTGAAGGACATGACATAGCCGCCGCCGGGCATCGATCCGCCGACGATCTTGATGACGCGGCCGTCGTTGCGGTGCCGTTCGACGCTGTGTTCCTGCCCGCGGCGCAGATGTTCGAGCCGTTTCTCGACATGATGCGCAACATCGCCCGGTCCGAAATCGCCCTGTTCGGCGTTGTGCCGGATGAGATCGGCGACGGGTACGCCGACGCGAACGAGGCCGGGAGGATAGTTGAACAGTTCCAGATAGCGGCTGTTCCACGCGACGAGGTTGAGGTCGGCATCGACGACGCTGATTCCGGCGCCGACATTTTCGAAGGTCGCGGCGAGCAGCCGGCGCGAAAAGCGCAGGCTCTGCCCCCCTTCGTCGAGCAGCCGCGTGACTTCGTGGAAGCTGAGCTGGCCGCCCGCGAGCGCAGAGGCGACGAGCGCCCGTGCCGAAGAGGCACCCACGACCTGCGCGATCAGTTCGCGGGCGCGCTGTGCCGCCTGCCGGTCCACCGGATGGCTGCGGTCGGCGCCCGGAAAGGCCTTGCCCGCCTGTTCCTCACCGACGAAGCTTCCGGTGAGCTGCGCAAGATCGGCGAGGTTGGTGATCGGTCGCTGCGCGCGGACGAAGCGCGGCAGCGGCGGCGTCTGCACCTTGCGCGCGGCAATCGCGGCATAGACGATCAGATTGGCGCCGACGCTCCAGATGACGCCGTGCGAGAGCGGCGCGGCGCCGCCAATCCCGAGCAGGCGCAGCGGATTGATAACGGTCCCTGCCAGCGCGTCGAGCCACGCGGTCGGGACGACCGGCGGCAGCGCGAGCGTGTAGAGCCAGAGCGCCAAGCCCACCGAAAGGCTGGCGCGTGCCGCGAGTGAATCGCGCCCCTTGCCGGTTGCCGCGAGGATGAGATGCGGGGTGAACTGCGCCATGGCGGCAAAGGCGATGAGGCCGATGGAGGCGAGCGAATCCTGCGCCGAAACGAGCAGCGCCCAAACGAGTCCCATTGTCAGGATCGCAAGGATCGACAGCCGCCGGATCGTCAGCATCCGCCGCCCGATCGCCCCCGATTCGGTCGTCGCCGGCCCGCGCATCAGGGTCGGGAAGACGAGGTCGTTCGATACCATCGTCGCCAGCGCGGTCGAATCGACGATTGCCATCGACGCCGCCGCGCTGACCCCGCCGAGCAGCGCCGCAGCGAGGACGAAGCCGAAGCCCTCGGCCGCGGGCAGTTCGAGTACATAGACGTCAGGGGCGATCGCCGGGCCGAGCACGGTCAACCCCGCGAGTGCGATCGGCAGGACGACGAGCGCCATCGTGCCGAGATAGGCAGCAAGGCCGAAGCGCGCGCGCACGAGATCGTCGGGCTGGCGCGCTTCGACCAGTCCCATGTAGAATTGCCGCGGCAAGGACAGGATGGCGGGCATCGCGATCAGGAAGATGATCGCGACATTGAGCGTCAGCCCTTGCGGCTCGAACCGCGATTGCAGCGCCGAAAAGCCCTCGATCACGCGTTGCGGCGGGGTGGCGGCGAGTACGGCCACCGCCACGCCCGCGACCGCGACGAGCGCAAGCAGCTTGATCGCCGATTCAAGGCCGATCGCGTAGAGCAGCCCTTCGCTGCGGCCCGCGAGTTCGAACCGCCGCGCCCCGAACAGGATCGCGAACAGCGCCAGCAGCGGTGCCGCAACCAGCATCGCCTGCGCCGCGACATCGGCGCCCGACACGATGCTGAGCGCGGCGCCGATAGAGCGAAGCTGCAACGCGATATAGGGAATGGTGCCGAGCAGCGCGATCACCGTCACCAGCCGCGCCACGACGACATCGTGGCCGAAGCGCGCGGCGATGAAGTCCGATACGGTCGTTGCTTGCTCCTCGTGAACCGCCTCCGACAGGCGACGCAGAAAGCGCGGCGCGGCGAGCAGCAGCAGCATCGGCGCCGCATAGATGGGCAAATAGCTCCACCCGTCGCGAACCGCGCTGCCGACCGCACCATAGAAGGTCCAACTCGTGCAATAGACGCCGAGCGCCAGCGTATAGGCACGGTGACGCAGGGCGGGACGCCGCGCGAGCGCCGCACCGCGCGTCTCGACGAGCGCCGCAATGACGAACAACAGCAGGATCATGGCCAGCGCGAGCAGCGCCGCGGACTGCAAACTCATCGTCGGCTCCTGCCTCGGGCAATCCGGGGGATCGTATAGCGGGGCGTGGGCGTAGCAAGCGCCATTGTCGGCGAGGTCGCGCGGCGATCCCGATGAGGCGCTGCACCGGTCGAAAGGTTCGCCAATTGCGGACGCGGCGCTTTTCGGGGCACCCGATGTCGTGCCCTAAGGCTGGTGTCTGCGCGTCGCCGCATCGGTTGCGGGACGCGGCGGCAGCTTGATCATCGTCTGCTGCGCCATGGTGCTGTTGGCGATGATGATTTCGCGGCCGTCGTCGGTCTTCAGCAGAGTGAAGCCGAGCGAGATATCTTCGACCGTCCCGATGTCGCACTCATCCTTCGTCGGTGCCGCGACTTGCAACCGGTCGCCGCGCCGGAACGGCTTGTAGAGGACAAGGCTGACCCCGGCGACGAGATTGCCCAGCGTCTGTTGCGCGGCGAAGCCGATAATCACCGACATCAGCCCGACACCCGCGAGCAGCGCCGAACTCAGGCGATTGAGGGCGGGGATGATATGCGCAAAAAGCGTCGCGAGGATCAGCCATATCGCGAGGATTGCGAGCCGGCTGAGGAATTGCAGCGTGATCTCGTCGATACGCTCGGACTTGTCGTGAACCAGCGCATCCCGGAGCAGGCGGCGCACCAGCCCCGAGCCGATCAGCCCTGCAAAGAGGAAAATCACGCCGAGGATCAGTGCGCCCGACAGCGTGGCCGGGTCGAACAGGCGCAGAAGCGGTCCGATCGCGGCCGTCACGAGCCCGCCCATGCTCGCGCGCCACGGCGAATTGCGGCCATGCCGCTGTCTGTCGTCATTCTATCCTCCCCGCAGGTCGACAAGCCTGACCCACCGGACAAATCCTACGCCTTATCGCCGCGTCGGCAAGGGCCTAACCCGTGGGCTTCCGATGATGAAACGTCCCGTGGCAGCGGAAGGGCGCGCGGGCCGGGCATCGATCTCGCCAGCCTGTGTCCGCTTTTGCATCGCCGTCTCGTCTAACGGATTGTCGGATCGCTGCGCATGCCTTGTGCCGCCGGTCCGACAAGAGGACGGGATGGGAGGAAGACGATGCAGAACTGGGTAAGGCCGGGTTATTGGACCGCATTGGCATTGGTTGCCGCGCTTGGTTCGGCGCCCGAATGCCGCGCACAATTCGCCGCAGCGAGCGAGCCACCAGAAGATGAATCGGCGCAGGCGAGCTCTCCGAACGGGCCGGTGGCGGCGCCGCGCCGGGCAAGTGGCGTCCCCACCGTCGCGGCACAGCCGACTACGATATTGCAAGGCTCCAATCGTGCTGCGCGCGCGGGGATCGGGCAGACGCCAGAGTTTTCCGCGGACTTGGACGCAGGCGACAGCGACCGGGACGCTGCGGCCTTGGGCAACGGGTCGGGTCGGGCTTTGCGGGGCGCCGGCGGACAGCGCAGCGGGGCCGCGGGCGCCCCCCAATCCCGTCTTGGCGGCACCGGCGCGGCGTCGGCCGCCGATGTCGAGCGTGGCTATGATCGTGCGGTCGTCATGCCCGATAATGGCAATGGCGGGCCCACCGGCAGCGTTGGCCTCAATTCTGCCGGCGACGGCAATTTGGGGGCCAGTGCCGGTTTGCTCAATTCGGTGGCGGGGCTGGGCGGCAACAGCAACGGCGGCGGCGGTGGCAACTCGGCGCAGGGCGGTAGCAATTCGGGCAGCACCGGGATCGAGGGCGCGCTCAACTCGTTCGGCGGCGCTAGCGGCGGTCGGTCCGACAATGCCAATGGCAACGGCAACCGGCGCTCGAACGGTGGTCCCGCCGAAAACGGAAATGCAGGCGGCGGCCGCGACACCACCGGAGGGTCGGCGAGGAATCTTCCCGCGCGGGGCAATTCGGCGGGTTCGGGATCGGACAGGTCGGTCGATCGAAACCAGAATGAGACGCCCGCAAACAACTCGGGGCGCGAAGCCCCGAACAGCCAGAAGGACAGGTCGGGAGCCGATGGCGAAGATCGTTCGGCGCGCAACGACAGCAATGCCAACGACAATGGCGGATCGGATCGGAGCAATCGGGACGCGCCCCCGGAAGGCAATTCGGATGGCGCGGCCAAGGCGGGCGCCCCCGATCGCCCCGAAGAAGAAGGCTGGTCGGCAGGCAGCGACCCGGTGGGTCAGGCGGCGGCGCGGCGGCGCTTCGGCGATCTGGGCGCGGCTGCGGCGGGGCGTGATTTGCTGGGTGAGAAACGCGACGCGGAAGCGGTCGATGCGGAGGAAGGCCTGCGCCGGATCGGCGACCGGGTCGACCCGCTGACCGGCGCCGTGGGCATCGAGGCGCCCGTCGCCGGCGGCGTTTCGCCGCTGCTGCGCGCGGTCGTCGAAACCGCAAAGAAAAGGAAGCAGAAGAAATGAAATATCTTGGAACAATGATTGTCGCGATTGCGCTCGCCGCGCCCGTTGCCGCGCAAACAGGTCCAGCGACCGACCTGTTCGCCTTTTCGCAAGGGGCGCGGCTGGTGCAGGTTCCGGACGACGCCGAATTTACGGCGATGGACAGCAGCCCGCTCAACCTGATCGACGGATCGGCGACGACCGACTGGACGGGCGAAGCGGGGCGGCTCGCCGTGTTCGTGCTCGAACTGGCGGAGCGAACCGAATTGTCGCGCATCGCCTTTGACACCGCCTTCCTCAATCGCGACGAAAAGTCGCCGCGTGCGATCCGCGTCGAACTGTCCGACACATCGGCGCGCAGCGGCTTCGTGCCGATCCTGGCCGCCGATCTGAAGATGAAGAAGGATGGTCAGAGCTTCGGCTTCGACCCCGAACATCGCCCCGTCGGCCGCTGGGTGCGGCTGACGATCGCGAGCAATTATGGCGATGATTATACCGGCTTCACCGGCTTTCACGGCTATGGCCGTCCGCTCACCGCAACGGCAACATTGCCTGATGTCACCGGACGCTATGAAGGATGGAGCGGCTGGGGGACGCTCAACCTGACGCAGAGCGGCAATACGGTAACCGGCTGTTACGAATATCAGGCGGGGCGCGTCACCGGCCGGGTCGACGGCCGGGTGTTGACGCTCGACATGGTGGAGACAGGCCCCGACGGCGCGCCGCGGCGGCTGCGCGGTTATTTCGGGCTGACCCCCGACGGTGGCAAGCTGATCGGCTTCGCGCGCGGCCTCACCGAGTCGGACCGCCTTGGCTATGCGACCTATATGAGCGCGGACCGGCGGGCGAACCGCCCCGGCGCGTGCCGCTGACATCATTTGCGAACGAAAGGATTTGGGGATGAGCAGAACGATCATGCTGGCTGCCGTCGCGGCGTCGCTGACGCTTGCAGGATGTGGCGGCGAAGCGGCGGACAAGGGCGATGGTGCGGGTACGGCTTCGTCGGCCGCGGCGAAGAGCGGGACGGCACCGCCGCGCGACTGGAATGCCGCCGACGCCTGCGCCGTGGTCGACAAGGCAGCAATGTCGGCGATCCTCGGACAGGCGGTCACCGAAACGCGGCTCGGCAATGTCAGCCAAAGCGACGGCGCGACCGCGGTCACCTCCGAATGCAGCTATCAGCTTGCCGATGGCGGTTCGGCCACCCTGATGCTGCGCTGGTCGCCGATCGGCGACAATAGCGAAGGATCGATCAACCTGACCCGAAATGGCCTGGAGCAGACGCTCAAGGGTTTCGGCGGTCATGTCGAGACGATCGACGGGCTCGGCAAGGCGGCCTTTTGGGCTGGGATGACCAAATCGCTCAATGTCTTCATCGGCGAGGATAAATTCGCGATCATCACGGTACCGGCCAGCGAAGCGTCCAGGGAACAGGCCGTGGCGCTCGCACGCAAACTTGGTGCTTGACGACCACCGCGCGGCGGTGCTGCTTCGTACCGAGGCGCGATGATGCGTCGGGGGAGGGGCGATATGGTGCGGCAGCCGAGCCGGTCCGAATGGAGCCATATTCAGGCGCTGTTCGCCGAATTGATCGATCTCGACCCCACGGCGCAGGAGCACCGGCTGGCGGCGGAGGACGACTTCATTGGCGGGCAGTTGCGGGCGTTGCTCGCTGCGTCGCGCCATTCGGGGATATTGGACGGCGCGGCGCCGTCGTCGTTCGACACCGCCCCGCGCCGTGCGTACAGCTCGCTTTCCGAAGGCGCCGTCATCGGCGGCTTCACCATCGACCGCCTGATCGGGCGCGGCGGGATGGGCGAGGTCTATGCCGCGCATCGCAGCGACAAGATGTTCGACCAGCAGGTGGCGATCAAGCTGCTACGTCCCGAATCGGTTGCGCACAGCGAGTTGTTCGACCGCGAACGCCGCCTGCTCGCCGGGCTTGAGCATCCGGGGATTGCGCGGCTGATCGACGGCGGTGTCGCCCCCGACGGGCGGCCCTATATGGCGATGGAGTATGTGACCGGCGAGCCGATCGACGCCTGGTGCCGGACCCATGACGCCGATCTGGCGACGCGATTGCGGCTGTTCTGCGACGTCTGCGAGGCGGTGGCCTATGCGCACGGACACCTGATCGTCCACCGTGACCTCAAGCCGTCGAACATATTGGTCGACGGCGACGGCCGCGCGCGGCTGCTCGATTTCGGCATTGCGCGCCTTGTGGAGATCGAAGGCGAGAGCGAGGCGCAAACCACGATCGCGCTGATGACCCCCGATTATGCAGCGCCCGAACAGCTCGGCAATGCCGCGCCAACCGTCGCGACCGACGTCTACGCGCTGGGTGTCTTGTTGTTCGAACTGCTCACCGGTCGCGGTCCGTGGCGCGAGCCGGGATCGGCGCTGCCGTCGGTGATCCGGCGTATCCTGAACGACGATCCGCCCCTGCCCAGCGCGCTCGTGCCGCCCGGCTATCCCTTCGGGCGGCGCGAGGTGGCGGGCGATCTCGACGCGATCGTGCTCAAGGCGATGCGCCGCGCGCCGCAGGATCGCTATCGCGGCGTCGGCGATCTGGTCGACGATGTCCGGAGCCATATGGCGCTGCGCCCCGTCGCGGCGCGCTCGGGTTCGGCGGGCTATACGGTCGGGCGCTACCTGCGCCGGCACCGCGTCGCGACGGCGGCGGCAGCCGCCGCGCTCCTTGCCATTGTGGCAGGCGGCGGTGCGGCGGCGTGGCAGGCCCGCCAGACGGCGATTGAGCGCGACGTCGCCTTGGCGGAAGCGCGGCGATCGGAATCGATCAACCGCATGCTGACCGTCATGTTCCGCGACACCGCCAGCAGCGCGGTGGGCGAAGAGGCAACGGTCAAACAGATGCTCGATCAGACGGCGGCGCAGCTTGTCGCATCGGTCGACAGGAGCGCCAAATCGGCAACGCTGATTACGACGCTCGCCGATCTGTACGTCAATCTGGAGGACGCGGCGGGCGCCGACGCGCTGCTCAGTCAGGCGCTTGCGCGCGGGATCGGCGCGGGCGATCCGGTTGCGACCGCAGAGATCAAGCTTCGCCTCGCCTCGACCTCTGCCGCCATGGGGCGGACCGACGACATGCCGCCGCTACTCGATTCGGCCGATGCCGTCTTTGCTGCCGACCCGGCGCGTTTCCGCAAGGAACGGCTCGAAAGCATGAGCGGCCGGGCGCAGCTCGCCCGGCGCAAGGGCGATTACGACACGGCGATCCGGTTGCTGCAATCGAGCCTTCCCGACGCCGACCGCGTCTATGCCGAGGATCATCGCGAACTGCTGACCCGATACAACAACCTGCTCGTCTATATGGTCGAGGCGAACCGGCTCGATGCGATGCCCGCGGTCTTTGCCGCCGCCGACGCGGCGCTGGCGCGGACGGGGCAACAGGGCAGTGCACAGGGCCTGGCGATCGAGCAATTGAAGGGTGTGCGGCTGATGAAGCTCGACCGGCTGGCCGAGGCCGAGCGCCTGTTCCGCGGCGTCGCCGACCGGCGCCGCGCGGTGTTCGGCAAATCGGCGGCGTTGGCGGTCGATCTGTTGCAACTGGGGCGCGCCGAACTGGCGCTGGGGAAATTCGCCGCGGCGCGCGATGTTCTTGGCGAAGCGCGGCCGATGGCGGTCGACAATCTTGGCCCCGATGCGGTGCCGACGCTCGTCATCACGCTGGGGCTTGCCGAAGCTCTGGCCGAGGCGGGCGACACCGAACGGGCCGAAGCGCTGATTGGCGAAGCCGCGCCGCGGATCGCCGCCATGGGGCCGGTCGGCCTGCCGCAGGGCATTGCGGCGCGGACGCGGGCGATCATCCGTCTGAAACAGGGGCGGATCGCCGAGGCGCGGCGCGAGGCCGACGCATCGGAACAGATATTCCGGACGCTCGGTGCGCCGGGCGAATCCTACCTCAAATCCTTCGCCGCGTTGCGCCGGCGCTTGACCAGCTAGCCCGCGTCCATTTCCTTGTGCACCCAGGCGCGCGCCTGGAGCCACCAGCGGCGCACCGTCCGGTCGCTGACGCCCAGGACCTTTGCCGTCTCCTCCTCGGTCATGCCGGCGAAAAAGCGGCAGTCGATCAGTTGCGCGAGATTGGGGTCGAGGCACGCGAGCCGTTGCAACGCCTCACCCAGTCGCACGACATCCTCGTCCTCGGGCGCCGCCGCGGCGAGCGAATCGAGGCTTTCGGTAAAGGCATAGTCGGGAGCGGCACGCTTCGCCGTCATGCGGGCGCGCGCGGCGTCGATCAGGATGTGGCGGATCGCGGTCGCCGCGCAGCCGAGGAAGTGGCGTTCGCTTTCCCAGTCGTTGCGCTTGCTGAGTTTCAGATAGGCTTCCGAAACCAGCGCCGTCGTTTGCAGTGTCTGTCCGCCGCCCGCGCGATAATGTTCGCGGCGCGCGATGATCTTGAGCTCGTCATACAGCGTGGCGATGAGCGCGTCGGCGTCGCCGTCGATGCTGCCCGCACGACCCGGTTTATCGTTGATCGCCCATCTCCCCGCATGACGCGCCATGTAGCACGCACCCTAGATGCCTGATTTATTTGCGGTCGGCGAGATAATTTCCGCTTTTTCGGAGGCGAAGCCTGTCCGGATCGGGCGACCATTATCGTCTTTCCAAATGCTGCACCCGCGGCGCCGCGTTCGGCGGCGTCGACGAGGTGACCGCAAACAAGGCGCCACCAAAGGTCGTCGCGAGGGGTCGCCCGGAAACCGATCGGCATTGCGCCGATCCATAAGGAAAGATCGATATGAAACGCATGATCACCCTCATTGGCGCGACCGCGCCCCTTGCGATCCTTGCTGCCGTCGGCGCCGCGCCGAACGCCTATGCACAGGCGACCGTCCCGTGCGTTCAGAACGCTGGCGCCGATGGCATTCTCGGCACGCCCGACGACCCCGAAAATACGCTGGAGTGCGGGCTTGGCGCCGAAGCTTCGGCGCCGGGCGCCACCGCTTATGGAAGCGGGGCCAAGGCGACGGCCAACGAAGCCATGGCGGTCGGCTTCATCGCCGCTGCCGAAGAAACGCGCTCGACCGCCGTCGGCACGGGCAGCAGCGCGACCGCGGACCAGTCGGTTGCGCTGGGCTGGGGATCGGTCGCGGACCGCGGCGCGACCGTATCGGTCGGCAACGCCGGCCTCCAGCGCCAGATCACCAATGTCGCGGCAGGGACGCTGGTGTCCGACGCCGTCAATGTGGGGCAATTGAACACCGCCATGGGTGCCGCGGCGCTGACCGCGATCGCCAACTCGGCGGTGCGCAGCGGCACCAGCGGCGATAGCAGCCTGCAAAGCGACGGCAGCACCGCAAGCGGCAATGGCGCCGTCGCGCTGGGACAGGGACAGACTGCCACCGGCAACGGCGCCGTCGCGATCGGCGATCCGAATGTCGCGACCGGGAGCGGCGCCGTGGCGATCGGCGCCGACAATCAGGCGATCGGCGACGGCGCTGTCGCCTTGGGCAACGCCTCCAACGCCTTTGGCTTGTCGGCCATCGCCATCGGCAACAATGCGAATGCGCTGTCCGATGGCAGCATCGCCATCGGTCGTGACACGATCGCGTCGCCGGCATCGGTGGCGATCGGCGCCAACGCCGCGGCAGGCGGGCAAAATGCGACGGCGGTCGGTCGCGACAGCCTTGCCAGCGGCCTTGCAAGCGCCGCTTTCGGCCAGGGCGCGGCCGCCGGGGGCGATTTCTCGACTGCCACGGGCTATGGCGCGCGCGCAATCAAGGAGGGTGACACGGCGACGGGGTCCGGGGCTTTCGCCAATGGCGGCTATTCGGTCGCCTTGGGCGTGAACAGTCAGACCACCGCCCTCGGTGCGACGGCACTGGGCGTGAACTCGAAAGCCTCGGGTGCAGACTCGGTTGCGATCGGCTCCAGTTCGGTCGCCGATGAAGCCAACACCGTGTCGGTCGGCTCGGCGGGCTTTCAGCGGCGTATCGTGAACGTCGCCGCGGGCACCGCGGCGACCGATGCGGCAAATGTCGGTCAGGTCCAAACGGTCGCGACCGCCGCTGCGGCGGCGCAGACCACCGCCGATGCCGCCGTGTCGCAGAATATGGTGCAGGACAGCCAGATTGCGGCGATTCAGACGGTGAACAATGTGCAGGACAATCGGCTGATGTCGCTGGAAAGCATGGCCGGAACCGCGCTTCCCGCGCTCCAGTCGCTGGCCGCGGCGCACAGTGCACAGATCAGCGACCTCTATGCGATCACCGACCGCGACCGCCGCGACGCACAGCGCGGAACCGCCGCCGCCGTTGCGCTTGTCCCCGCGCCGATGCCGTCCGAACCGGGCAAGACAAGCTACACCTTCAACCTCGCCACCTTCCGCGGCGAACAGGCGGTGGGCGCGTCGATCGCGCACCGGTTCGGTACCGACAACCCCTTCGCCTTCACGGCAGGCGTGTCCTATGCAGGCAGCCGCAATACGGCGGCCCGAGTCGGCATCGCCGGCGAATTCTAGCTTGGCACGGGCGGGAGGGGGCGGTCCGAAGCGCGCACCCTCCTGCCGCCTCGTCTGCGCTGGGCCCCGACCCTAAAAGGCGATGCCCTGGCGGGACAGCGTTGCCAGCTTTTGCTTCACGAAGGCGGGGTTGGGCGACGCGACGATCGTGCCGTCGGCGAACAGCGCCGTCGGTTTCGATCCCCCGAACATGCCGCTCAACGTCTCGAAATAGCGACGGTCGTAGCGACAGCTTCGCGAAGCCCGCGGCGGGAGGGCGCCGGTGCCGATGGCGCGCCGCCAGGTCGCGGCACGATCGGGACTGCACCAGATGTCGGGCAGGAAGGGTTTGTTCGCGGTTCCGATCGTGCTGGGTATGATGGCATAGCGCGTCCCGGCGGCGGCAAGGGCGGCCTCCAGCTTCTTCGAAAAGGGGCAGTCATAGGCGGACAGAAGCAGCATGCGGAGCGGGCCGTTTCCGCCCTGCTGGATCAGATCCGAATAGCGGATCTGGTCGCGCCAGCGCAGCACCAGTGCGCCCCATTCGGCCCCCGAAAGCGGCGCCCCCGTGTCGCCGTGCTGCGCGCCGAGCTTGCCGTTGTTGAAGCTGTATTCGCCATCGCGCGTCACCAGTATCGGCGCGGTTTCGCGCGGCGAATAGGGGATGGGGCGATCGATCTGATATAATCCCGCAAAGGGTGTCGCGACAAAGCGTTCATTATACAGGCGCTGCAGCGTTTCGATGTCGGCGCGCTGCGTCGCGGCGGACGATGCAGTTTGCGCGGCCGCCGGCGCGGCCGCGGTCAGCATGGCGCAAAGGCCGGCGAGGGTCAGGACGGCAATTTGGCGCATAAGGATCATCCCTGCGAATAGCGGAAATGGGGAGGGCAGGCGGGATATTGGCGCTTGCTGTTGCGCACGGGCTGGAAGCCGGGGATGCAGCGGCTCATGTTCGGCATGAGAGCGGCGTTGTAGCGGCCGTCCGACTGGAACACCCAGAAGTTGAGGAAATGATCGCTCGGCGGATTGAAAAACAGATAGTTACGGATCGTCTTTGCGTCGCCATAGGACTGCCCCGGCGCCAGCGTGATACTCCCATGATCGCTGACGCGCCCCGCATAGCCATCGGTCTGGCTGACCAGCACGACGCTGACTTCGCGTCCGCATTTGTTGACGAACCGGAAGTAGACGAGTTTCTGGTCGGGGCTCTTGTGCCCCGGCTTGGCGATCGTCTGGTGACTCCATTCGACACAGCCGCTCGTCTGGCCGCCGCTTTCGAGCGTCGCCGCAACGCCCGATTGCTGCGCCGATGCCGGTTCCGCAACCATAAGCAGCAGCGCGCCGAAGGCGATGCAAAGGCCGCGGCTCATGGCTGCACCGTCACGGTTTCGCGAGCGATCCGGCTATATTCGGAAGGCTCCAGATCGAACCCGACAACCTCGGCCTCGATCGTGCCGCCGTTGCCGCTGGGTCGCGAAGCGACGAGGCGGGCCCGGATGACGAGGCCGAGATTGCCGAGCCAGCTGTCGGCCTTGAGCGCCGCAGCCTTGTCGGCGGACATTTTCCATACGCGCGCCTTGTCCGCGTTGCGGAACTTGAGCGCGATCTGCATCGCGCCGTCGCGGAAGGGATAGAAGGCGTCGGGCGCGAAGGCACCTAGCGGGATGCCGCCGAGGCCGGGGTCATAGTCTTTCGGATCGGCGCGGGTGCGCAGGGTGACGCAGCGGACGTCCTTGATCGCATTCCACTGCGTATCGACCTGCGCGTTCGCGCGCTTCCATGCTTCCTCGGCACCGAGGCCCCGGTCGAGGCCGGACAATGCCTCGTCCGCCCATTTTTCGCGCGGCGGGGCAAGGCCGGTCATCGCATAATAGATGATCGCCCAGTCGCGATCGGTGAGGTCGTCGGTGTAGCTGTCGCATTTTGCCGGCGGTGCGGCGGCAGGTTGGGCGGGCTGGGCAGCAGCGGTCACCGGCTGGCTGGAAGCCGAAGTCGCGGTGCCTGCATCCGTGCCGCCCGCGGCCTGCTTGTCGCCGCACCCGCTTGTGGTGAGCGTGATGCAAAGCGCCGCGGCCGATGTCAGAAATATCCGGCGCATCAGAATTTGCCTCCCTGGTTGGCGCCGGCATCGGCGGCTTGCGACGCGCGATAGGCATCGCGCTCTTGCGGGAAGCGGTTGACCTCATAATCGTAATAGGCGGCGGCATCGATCATCGCGACACGAACGGCCTGCGCCAATTGCGGATTGCCATAGGCCGGCTCGATCATCGCGACGATGGTCAGGCCGCAGTCGGGGCGCCAGTTCATCTGCGTCCCGTAGATCGATATGCCGGAGCTGCATTCGCGCAGCTTTTCGCGGTCGAATTCGGGTAGCGGCTTGCCATCGGGGCCGCGCAGCCAGAACATCTCGCCGCGATCGCCGGTGAGCGATGGTTTGCCATATTTCTGTTCAAGCGCCGCCTGCTGCGAAGCGATCGTCGGCTCGCCGCCCTTTTGGAAGGGCTGGGTCAGCCACAATGCATAAAGCTTCTCCTGCCCCGGCATACCGTCGGCATAAAGGCTCCATTCGGCATCGACCTGTTCCAGCCGGTTGCGTGGGTCATAGTTCAGCACGTCGGTCGAGTTCCACCGCGCCTTGTGCTGGCCCGTGGCGACGCGCACGAAGCTGCGGATCTTGAGGCCGGCTTGATCGCGCGACAGTTGCGGACCGTCCCCTTCGAGGAGGATGCTGTCCGCCTCCTTGCCGTCCGGGCATTGGGCGAAGCGGACTGCGGTATCGAGCGGGATGCCGAGCCGGAGTCCGCGCAGATCGTCGACCGCGCTTCCTTCGGGACGCGGGGGTATCATGGTGCCACCGCAATCGACCTCGATCTTCTTGCCATAATAGGTCATCGCACCCGACGGACCTTCGCCCGCGGCGAGGTCGCGCGTTTCAGACGGCTTGGGATCGCCGCCCCCGCAGCCAGCGAGCGACAAAGCGGCGGCGGCAACCAGAAATTTCGTGGCATGGGGCATCGTGTCAGTCCTTTGCGAGCGGGTTGCGCAATTTTCCGAGTCCGGCGGCAATCAGGGCCGCGCCGGCGAGCAGCAGCAGCCATGTGCCGATGCCAAGGCTGATCCCGTCGGCCATCCGGTCGCGGACGACATCGGGGACCATCGACAGGATCGCCGAACGAAGCATGACGACCATCAGGGCCGCGACGATCGATGCGGCGCCGGTGACCAGCATGGGCAGCCGTTCGGACTTGCCGGACCATGCGGCCCAGATCAGCCACAGCGCGGTGAGCGGTGCGGCGAAGCGCAGGATGAGCAGCGTCTGGACGGTATCGAAGCCCGATTTGCCGCCGCCGAGCATTTCCTGCGCCGCCGCAACGCGGCCCAGATCGTCCATCGCATTGCCAAGGCCGATCAGCGTCGCGCTCTGGACCGGTGAGGTGAGCGCGGAGAGGAAGCAGGCAAGGAGCACGAGAAGCGCCAGCGGAACCGCAAGCGAGCGGGTCATCAACGCGGCGATCCGCGCGCCTTGTTCGGACTCGGTCAGCGCGCCGAGATCGGCCCCGATCGTACCGAGGGCGGCTATGGCTGAGCCGCCGACGGGATAGATTTCGCGCGCGCCGCCGTTTTCGCTTTCGAAGTCGACAACGAGTCCGGGCGCCGGCGCCTTGTCGCCGCCGCGCCAATCGGCGCGATCGAATTTGTGGCGCGTGCCGTCGTCCGCCGATATCGCGCCCTTGCCGGTCGCCTCATCGAACCCGAGTATCTTTCCCTTCATATACCGCCCCCGAAAAAGGCCGGCGGACAATCCCGTGGGACCGCGCACCGGACGCTTGAAAAGCGGAAGCACCTGCGAAGGATGCCTCGCGTGATGGAACGGCTATTCCGGTGCATCCTCAAAGTCTTGAAGCTGCTCTAAAGAATTTCTAAAGTCGGCCGGACAGGGGGTCGCCATGACGCAATCAAGCTCTTCCCGACGGAGGCGCAGGCTCTGGAAGTTCGCGGGGGCGGAGTTCGACGAAGCCAGCTGGACGCTGCGCGTCGATGGTCATGCCGTAACGCTTGAGGGCAAGCCGCTCGAAGTGCTGCACGAGTTGCTTCTGCGCGCGGGCGAGGTCGTGACGAAGGATGAAATCTTCGATGCGGTGTGGCCGGGCGTCACCGTGGTCGAGGGGTCGCTGACCACGGCCATATCGAAATTGCGCAAGGCGCTCGGCGAAAGGCACGAACAGATTGTCGAGACGGTGCCGCGGGTAGGATACAAGCTCGCCGCGACGGTTGCGATAGAAAGCGTCGAGTCCCCGCTGGCGCCGCGCTTTGCTTTTGCGGCCGGCGACGCGGTGCCCGGCCGCCGGCAATGGCGGCTGGTCGAAGCGCTCGGCGACAGCGGCGCCGAAGACGTCTGGCTGGCGCGCCATGACAAGACCGGCGAGACGCGCGTCTTCAAATTCGCCGACGCGCCCGACCGGCTGCGCAGCCTGAAACGCGAAGCGGCGCTGACTCGCCTGCTCTTTGCCGGACTCGGCAAATCGGCTCCGCTTCCCGCGCTGCTCGAATGGAATTTCGACGCGTCGCCCTTCTTCCTCGAATATAGCTATGGCGGACGCGACCTGACGGCGTGGGCTTCCGAGCGGGGCGGGCTGGCGGAGATTGCGGTCGAGACGCGTATTGCGGTCGCGGCGATGATCGCGCGCGCGGTTGCGCGGATGCACGATCTGGGCGTCCTCCATAAGGATTTGAAGCCCGCGAATATCCTGATCGCGACCGAGGACGGCGGCGCAACGATCCGGCTGGCCGATTTCGGCAGCGGGCGCCTTCTCGACGATAGTGTGCTCGCCAGCTTTCAGATTACCGATCCGGGGTCGCTCGACCCCGATCTGGCGCGCGACGAACCGCGGTCGGGAACGCTTGCCTATCGCGCGCCCGAGCTGACCGGCGATGCGATGCCGACGGCGAAAAGCGATATCTATGCGCTGGGGATGATCCTCTATCAGCTCGTGGCCGGCGATTTTTCGGCTTCACTGGCGCCCGGTTGGGAAGGCCGCATCGCCGATCCCGTCCTGCGCTCGGACATTTTGGCCGCGGCGGAGGGCGATCCGGCGCTCCGCCTTGCCAGCGCCGCCGATCTCGCCGACCGGCTCGAGACGATCGACCGTCGGCGAGCCGACGCATCGGCGGCGGCGCGGCGGGCGGCGGCCGCCGAAGAAGCGCGACGGGCCGAGGAAAAGCAGGCCGCGCGGCGTCCGTGGATCCGCGCCGCCATCGCGAGCCTCGCGGGCGGCTTTATCGCGTCGAGCGCGCTCGCTGCCTATGCTTGGCATCAGCGCGGTGCGGCGCTGGGAGCGCGCGATCAGGCCGAGACCAGCTATGCCTTCATCGCCGAAGATGTGCTGTCCAGCCCCGATCCGGCGAAGTCGAGCACCGACGAAACGGTCATCGAGGCAATGAAGCGCGCGAGCGCGAATATCGATGCGCGTTATGCCCGCTCGCCGGGCACCGCCGCGCGGCTCCATCTCGCGGTCGCCCGCGCCTTTTATCAGCGCAGCGATTTCGACACCGCCCGCGCCGAATATGCGCGCGCCGCCACGCTGTTCGGCAAGGCCGGGGAAGCCGACAGCGAGGATGCCGTCCTGGGCCGGCTCGGCAGCATCCACATGGACGCGACGTCGGGCCAGCCGGGGCGGTTGGAGGCGGCGGGCGCCGCCATCGCCAAAGAGCAAAAGGCGCTCGGCGACCGGGCGAAAAGCGGGCGTATCGGCTTCGCGCTGGCGCAGTCGGAGGGGGCTTATGCCTACACCGCGGACATCGAGCGTGCCGAGCGCGCGATCCGCCGCGCGGTGGCGATCGGTTCGGCGCCGGGGTCGCGCGTTTCGCCGACGCAATTGCTGAAAGCGCGGTCTTCGCTGGCGCTGGTGATGCTGCACGAGGGCAAGGTGAAAGAGGCGGAACCCGTGGCGCGTGCCATCGTCGCCGACTCGACCCGGATACGGGGGGCGGATAATCTGGATACGCTGGTGACGCGGCAACACTGGGTGACGGCGCTGTCGATGCTCGGCGAACATGAACGTGCGCTGCGCGAAAGCGGTCCGCTGCTCGCCGCGCTCGAACGGCGCTTCGGTCGCGATCATCGCTTCACGCTGGCGATGCATTCGACGCGGTTTGAAAGCCTTGCCGCCCTCGGACGCTATGACGAGGCTGCGGTGGAAGCGAAGCGCGTTTGGGAGGGGGCGGCCACGCAGGCCGGATCGCTGTCGCATCAGGCGCTTGTCGGCCAGAATGATTATGCGTCGGCGCTCTGCCAGACGAACCGACGCCGCGATGCCTTGCCCATCCTGGCGGATGCGGCGGCAAGGGCCCGCCAGGCGTTCGGCGCCGATTACGGCCTGACCCATACGATTCAATTCTATCTGGGCGAGTGCGAGCTTGCGAACCACCGGTTTGCTGAAGCGAACCGCAGCTTTTCGCTTGTCGATGCGACGAAGGTTGCCGAATTGACCGGGCGGCCCGATTTCGCCGCGACACTGGCCGCGGCGCGGGCCGAGACGATGCTGGGGCTGGGCGACCGCGCCACTGCCGGTACGCTGCTCGATACGGCGCAGGCTGCAGCAAAGGCTTCGGAGGATGCCGAACTCAAACAGCGGTTGCAACGGCTGCGCGCCCAATTGCGCGGGTAAGGCTGGAGCGCGAGGCGGTTCTGGCTTGAGATAATCTTTAGAATGGCGTGAAGACTTTGCGGCATCGCGCTCGCTAGCTCTCTGATGAAACCCGGCGGACGGGCCGGATCGGTAGAGAGGGAGCGATCATGCGGGCACATTCAGGGCATCGGTGCGTTATGACGGCGGAGGGGCGCCCATGATCCGCCCGTTGATGGCGGCATCATCGATGCTGCTGCCGCTGCTCGCGCTGGTCCAGTCGCAACCGGCGGCGCCGCCAAAGGTCTGGCCGCGCGAGGTGCAGGCCCTCTATGACAGCCTGAAACAGGAATGCCGGGCCGATGGCGGCAAATTCATTCCCGATCGCGCGCATTTCGCGGTCGAGACCGAGGTGACGGGCGACGGCAAGCCCGACTGGGTGGTCGATTACAGCAGTGCGCGATGCTCCAACGCGGGCTATTCGGCCTATTGCGGCACTGCCGGGTGCATGATTGCCATCTTCGGGTCTGACCGCAACGGCTATCGCGAAATCTTCAACGACAATGTCCGGGACTGGCAGGCGGTGAAGCTCGACGGAAAGGGACGCACCGGGCTGGGCCTTTCGGTTCACGGGACGGTGTGCGGAAGCGTCGGGGCGGATATGTGCCTGGAAGTCCTCCGGTGGGATGGACGCAAATGGGCGGTGGTCGAACGGCGCCGCGGCACCGATGCGGACCTGCCGCCGTCAACCGGCGAAGACGCCGGGCCACCGCCCGCCCTTCACAGCGGGCGCTGGCAAGTCGCGGGAAGCGGTGCCGGCACCGTCGCCGCGGTAACGGGACATCCCGAATTCACCGCGGTGGGGCTTCGTTGCCAACCGGGTCGCGGCATGGCGATAACGATCGTGCCGGCCAAGGGGCTGCGCCTGCCCCCGCCGGGCAAGCCCCTGCTGATCGGCTTTCGAAGCGCCGGCGAAGGCAGCGAGGCGACGCAAAGCCTGAACCCCGAAGCCGGAAGGCCCGATTTCAGCGGCGCGCTCGATCCCGTGGCGCGTGGTCTGCTGATGGGCGCCGACAGCGACCTTTCCCTATATGCAAGCTATGACGGCGGCGATGAATGGACCGAATTGACGGCGCTTTCGCTTGCCGGATCGACGGCGGCGATCCGATCGCTCGAGAAACAATGTCCGCGCGGCGCTGCGGCCAATGCGGAGGGACCGGCGGGTCCGGGCCAGTCGCGCATTCTGCCGCTGCCGGTCGGCTATTATGTCGATGCGCGCATGTCGACCTGCGAAAAGCCCTTCGCCGACATCGCTATCTATCTGGCCGAGGACCGGATCGTCCAGCGTGGGAGCAGCTGCAAGTTCACCAGCCTGAAGATGACGAGCGCAAACGCCTTTCGGCAAACCGAGAGCTGCCCCGACATCGATGGACGGCCGATGCCCGCCACGCAGGATTACAGGATCACCGGGCCGCAATCGTTCGAGCTTGTAGGCTTCGGGGACGCATGGACCTTCTGCTCTGCCAATCGCTTACCGGCCAAGGCAAAATTTTACCGGGCAGGGAAATAGGCGGCTTCCGTCGATCTGCGAAACGTCGGGCGGCGCAGCCCATGCAAACTAGTACATAATCGGATTCGTCTCGCAAAGCAGTCGCCTCTAATCCGCGCGTCGGGGCGTAGCGGGTATCGGCGTATCGACCAGCGGGTCGGCACGGCAGCGCATGGACGAGGCGACATATGTTGAAATGGATGGCCGCAAGGCTCGACACGATTGGTTCCGGCAAGCGGGCCCGGGCCTTCCGTGAAGGTTGGCCTTCCCGAACGCGGGAAGACATTGCCTTTGTCGAGGCGGGCGGTGTCACCTTCCGGTACCGCGCGGCGGGGTATGGGCGCCCCATCATATTCGCCGCCGACCCTCCGGTAACGCTCGAGGCCTATGACCGGCTTTTGGAAATATACAGCGCGGACTTCCGGGCGATCGTGTTCGAACTGCCCGCAATGGGTTTCTCTGTCCCCGGGTTCTGGCAGGATTTCCGTTTCTTTCAGGCGAATGATACGATCGCGGAGTTCATCCGGCTGATCGCAGAGGAACCGGCGATACTTGCCTTTTCGTGCGTCGCCGGTTTGGGAGCGCTCGACATTGCGGGCAGATACCCGTCACGCGTATCGCACTTGGTCCAGATACAGACACCGAGCTGGCCCGAAGAGATACGCTGGAAGATGGCGCGCGATCCGAAGAATATCTTGGCAAAGCCATTTCTCGGCCAGATCGCGATGCGGAAACTGGCGCTTGCGCGCGCGCCGCTTTGGCTGAAGCTCGCCGTGGGCCAGCAGGAGGCTCTGACCGGTCTCTGCGGATGCGCGACAGATGCGCTGCATCACGGCGGGGCCTGGGCGATGGCGACGGCGTTTCAGAACTATTTGCCTGACAAGGAGCCCGCAATGAAACGGGTGAGCCAGCCCGCGCTCGCCATTTGGGGCAACAGCGACGGCTCGCACCGCGCAACCGATCGGCAATCGAGCCTCTGGCTATGCGACCATCCAGCCAGCCGCATCGCCGAATATGAGGATCTTGGTCACTTCCCCGAGCTTGAAGATGTCGAACGCATATATGCCGACATCAGGGCTTTCATAACCGATACTTCGGCGGATTAGCGTCCCGGTAGCGGTGGAACCGGAAAAGCATCGCCGTTTTCCAAACCGGCGAGACGCTTCCTGCGGCCGCTGCTTCATGTCGGCGGTCTGTCCGTTCGGGCAGCGACGTCAACAATGCCGTTCTTCCCAGCACTTCGCTGGTCGAAGACAGGAGGGGCCAATCCAATATGCAAAACGGACAACAGCCATCTTTCCCGCCGATCGCCACGTGGCGGATCAATGTCATTCGCCTCGTATTCCTGTTGATGGCGGGCTTCATGGGCAGCTTCGTCTGGCACCGGCTCATCTTCGAATCCGCGGACATTCCGGTTCAGCAGGGTCTGGCCCGATCGATGTTGGGGGCGCTCGCGCTCCTTAGCCTGCTCGGCGTGCGATATCCGGTCCAGATGCTGCCCTTGATGATCTATGAGGTTGCGTGGAAGACGATCTGGCTTCTGCTGATCGCCTTTCGGGCTTGGCTGGCGGGCAAATGGACGCAAGATATCGAAGCGCTTTTCCAGGACTGTATCGGGATCGTGCTCGCCTATATCTTCATGCCGTGGCGCTATGTCTGGGCGCGTTACGTGATCCAGCCCATGGAGCCGCTACGTCGGCCGAAATAATCGCGCGCGCAGATAGTCGCCAAGCTCCTGACGGGACGAAAGGCCGAGGAGCAGCAACATCCGCGACAAATGGTTGCGGACGGTAAAATGCGAAATGCCGAGTTCGCGGCCGATGCCTTTGTTCGACAGGCCGCGCATGACGCCCAGGGCAATTTCGAATTGCCTTTGCGTTAGACCGTCCCGCAGTCCTTTCATGTCCGGTTCGCCTGACCAGTTTGCGGAATAGGCGTCGGCATCGGCATGGTCGTCGATTTCGACGCAGGCCGACGCCAGCGCCCGAATCTGCGCGATCGCCTGCCCGTCGTCGGCGACCACAATGAGCAGTTTGGAATTCTCCTTGGCGCGGAGCGCGTCGCGGAGCGACGCCGCGTGCGGGCTTTCGAAAGGCGTATTTCGGTCGCGCACGAATTCGCCTCGCTTGTCGAGCGCGCTCATCGGCCTTGCTCGGGCATAACGGCGTGGCTCTGTACTCGCATGCTACGCCTCGCGCTCGCGAATGCCGAACGCCAGCAACCACAGTGCCAGCGCCAGTTCGCCGAGCAGGGTCGGGAGGGTGAAATATTGCGGAAGCTGCGCCGCCCAGAGCGGCGCTCCGAGCCAGGCGAGGCTGTTGACGAGGTTGCATGCACCCGCCGCAGCGACGAGCAGGCCGACAACTCTTGGCATCGCGCGTCCGCACCAGATGAGCCAACCCAGCAGCAGGCAATAGGCCCCGAAGAAGACCAGGCTGACCTTGTAGCCGTCGCCATGCACGCGCAGCAGCAGATAGACCCAATCGGCGAGCGATGACGACGGCTGCCCCAAATCCGGCAGCCGCAATATCATTGCCGACAGCAGCGTATCGCATGCGAGCATCGCGATGCCGATCAGGCTGAAAGAAGCGGCTGTTGCCGAGGCCAAGGGCGCTCTTTTGCGGAAGATGCCATGCAGAAGGATGGTGACGCCGATATAGCAACCCAGCATCGCGAGATCGGCGATCATCCCGATCCGGAACGTCGATCCCGATGCAAAGATGGCTTGTGCCGTTGCGGCAGGATCGCCGCGCACGATCAAGGCGCCGCGGGCGACGACTTCTGCGTAGACGCCAAAGCCTATCGTTCCCAGATACAGGAATCCGGCGAGGCGGGCGTGCGAAGAGTCCGCGCTCATTCCGATCCTCCCTCGGCGGTGGCCCACGTCCAGGCGGCGATGACGATCGCGGCGGTGAGCGCCATTTCGATGACCGCCAGAGTGATGTAGAATGGCGCGGCACCCGGCAGCGTCATCGCCATGATAGCGGTATACAAAAGGCCGAAGGCGATATTGCTCCAGCGGCAAATCGCCGCGGGCAGATAAAGCGTCGCCGCGATCAGCAGCGCGGGGATCGCCATCATCAGCGAAACGGCAACCAGCGCTCCCGGGGTTGCGGGGCCAATCGGGCCCAGGCTCCCCTGCGCCATCGATGCCAGCTTGTTATCGGTATAAAGACCGAAATAATCGCCATAGACGTAACAGAACATTGTCGCTGTCCAGAGCGTCGACAGCTTGAGGCGGGTGGGGACCGGGGCGTCGGTGAGGCTTTTCATCGCATGACCTTGTTATGTCCAAAATATGTGCGGCCACGGATCGTCGGGTCGTTGCAAAGAGGCGGGCCGGTCGGCCATCCCTCCTTCGTCCCAGTTTCCGCTCGGGCCACCCGCCGGATCGGTCATTTTGGCGCTGCTCGTCTTGCCGGTTTGGAATTCGGCGATGTTTTTTGCGTCGATCGCCTCACATTGCCGATGGAATTTCGGCATCGGATCCGCCGCACAGGCTAGCGGGTCGCCGAATATGCTTGCCGATCGCCCCCCGCGGTTTATTTGTTGCAGGGTGCGATTGCCGATGGGGGGCATGCGAGGCCAACCGACCCGGTGAGCGTCGTGGTTTCTGTTCGGAGTCTTTAAGGGTTCTGCGTTGATGGCGTCGATTTTGCAGCCTGGCATTCGTTCGCAGCGACCGGACCCGATGAGGATCGACATTTCGCTTCTCTACGGCGCGGCTTTTTGTTGTGCGTCGCTCGCATTCTGCCTCAAGTCCGTGCTGGCATCGCGGCTGGGTATGGCCGTCGATGCTGTTGCGATCCTTGGCAATGCGACATGCGGATGGTCGTGGCTGGCAACCCGATCGCTTTTCCGGCGTGAATCTGCGTCCCGAGGCGACTGGTGGCCGATCGCCGCGGTGCTGATGGTGATGATCGCATCCGCTGTGACATCGCTAGTGCCGGCAGACGGCATGCCCCTCAGGATCCTGGATAATCTTGCCAGATTAGGCAGTTCCGCCATGCTGCTTATGGCGGTGGCCGCGCCGTTGCTTGATCTGCGCGAACAAAGCGACAAATCCGAACGGCGCTTCCGCATCCTGTATTCAGGCATCTACGCAGCCATATTGGCGGTGGCGGTCCTGGCTGTCGACGGGGCGCCCGACGGGTCGACCGCATCCCAACTAAGCATTCCGGTCAAGGTCGTTTGCGCGATCGCGGCGGTATTCGGCTATGGGTTGGCCCTCGGCCATCGGAAACGGCATCCGCTCGTCGATCCGAAGGCGCGCGCTTCGCGGAAACCCGTTGCGTCGGACCCCCGGCTCGAAGCGCAGCTGATCATGCTCATGCGCGACAAGGGGCTCTACGCGGAGGCCGATCTGCGCGTTGCCGACCTGGCACGGCTCACCGGCGAACCCGAATATAAGGTGACCCAGTGCATTACCGGCGCGCTTGGCTACCCCAATTTCAATCAGATGGTGAACGGCTACCGCATCGAAGAGGCAAAGCGCCGCTTGGTCGATCCGGCGCTCGCCCACTTGCCGATCCTGACGATTGCACTGGATTGCGGATTCGGATCGATCGGCCCGTTCAACCGAGCCTTCAAGGCTGACACCGGCATGACGCCGCAGGAATATCGTCGGCAGTCCCGATAGGCGTCGCCTCTGGAGGCGCGATACTGGACGAACATCGGCTTGTCGTCCGGTTCGGCGTCCCGCTTCAGCGATATAAGTGAATGGCTCCCCGGGTAGGATTCGAACCTACGACCGATCGATTAACAGTCGATTGCTCTACCGCTGAGCTACCGAGGAGCAGCCCGCCGAGGCGGGCAAGGCGGCCCCTTTGCCGCCATGCGGATCATTTTGCAAGGGGGTTGTACGGCAATTTTTACGGATCGTTCAGAAGCCCGTCCGAAATTTTTCGCGCACCCAGCTTTCGGGCGTCGGGAGGATGGGCGAGAAATAGTCCGAGCGGCCGCAGACCGTATCGATCAACTGCCGCAGCACCGATCCCGACTGCGCGGTGGTCGTGTCCGACGGCCCCGCTTCGGTATCCAGATATTTGCCGGCGACATAAAAGCTGCTGTCGCGCATGAATGACGTGTTCGAACCACAATCGGCCTGCCGCGTGGTCATCGTGCGGTCGAAATCGCGCGTATCGGTCGTGCGTTCGTAGAGCGTCTGCTGGCGAAAGGTGACGGTGGTGCCCGACCGCTGCACCGAATCGATATCGACGAGATAGACAAGCTGCGGCGCGCTGTTGGAATAGGCGGCAAGGCGCCACGATTCGGCGAAGGCCGGCTGCGGCGCGAGCAATGGCAAAAGAGCAAGCATGGTCAGACGCATGAAATTCCCCCATTCATGTGAAAGGGCGATGCTAGCCGCGCCCGGCGGCCACGCAAGCGGTCAAACGATGAATTGTTCCATCGCGATACGTTCGTCGAGTCCCTGATCGGGATCGAAGAGCAGCGTGAGCGGCCGGCTTCGGTCGGTGGTGACGAGCACGGTCTTCACGTCGCGGATTTCGCGTTGGTCGGCGACCGCACTGACGGGCCGCTTGGCCGCTTCGCGGACGTTGAAACGGATGCGCGTCGATTCGGGAACCAGCGCGCCGCGCCAGCGTCGCGGGCGGAACGGGCTGATCGGGGTCAGCGCGAGCATTTCGGATTCGAGCGGCAGGATAGGGCCGTTCGCCGACAGATTATAGGCGGTCGAACCCGCGGGGGTCGCGACGAGCACGCCGTCGCAGGCAAGTTCCTCGAGCATCTGCTTTTCGTTGATCAGCACCTCAAGCTTCGCGGCCTGCCGCGTTTCGCGCAGCAGCGAAATTTCGTTGATCGCCGGCAGGATGTGCCGTTCGCCGCTGATCGTGGTGATATCGCCCTGCAGTGGGTGGATCAGGAAGGGGCGAGCGCTCGCGATACGGTCGAGCAGCCCTTCGACGCGAAATTCGTTCATCAGGAAGCCGATGGTGCCGCGGTTCATCCCGAACACGGGCAGACTGCGCCGCTGATCGAGAAGCTGGTGCAGCATGTGCAGCAGGAAGCCGTCGCCGCCGAGCACGATGAGCATGTCGGCTTCGCCAAGGTCGACGAAATCGTAAAGCGGGCGAAGCTCGGCCTCCGCCTCCATCGCCGCGGGCGCATTCGACGCGACGAGCGCGATCTTGCGTTGCATCTGGTCCCCCTTGGGGCGTGATCTAACCGCCCGTTGCACTCATATGACGCGCGACCGCCGGTGTGGACTTTCGTTCGATCTGAAAGTCATGCGCGCGGGGTTTGCCAGCCAATGCGGCATCAATCAAGCCATCGACATCGCCCCCTTCACGCAGCGCGGCGCGCAGGTCGACATGGTCGTCCTGGCCGAGGCACATATAGATGCGCCCCTCGACCGTCAGGCGGATGCGGTTGCAACTGGTGCAGAAATTATCGCTGAGCGGGGTGATGAGGCCGAGTGTGACCGGGCTGTCCTCGATCCCGAAATAGCGCGCCGGGCCGCCGGTGTAGCGATCGACCGGAAAGATCGCGCGATCGGCGCGTAGCGGCGCGATGAAATGGTGGAGCGGAATATAATGATCGCTGCGGTCATCGGCGACCTCGCCCAGCGGCATGGTCTCGATGAGGGTCAGATCGCAGCCCTCATTGGCGCACCAGTCGAGCATCGGCAGAAGCTGGTCTTCGTTGAGCCCTGCCAGCGCGACCATGTTGATCTTCACCGCCAACCCGGCGGCCCGGGCTGCGGCGATGCCGCGCAGCGCCGTAGCGAGTTCGCCGACGCGCGTAATGTGGCGAAAGGCGTCGGGGTCGAGCGTGTCGAGGCTGACGTTGACGCGGCGAATCCCTGCTTCGACAAGCATCGAAGCATGGTCGGCCAGCCGCATGCCGTTGGTGGTCAGCGTCAGTTCGTCGAGCCCGCGGCCGATGAGCGCGCCGAGCCGCGCCGCGAGCAGATCGATTCCGCGCCGTACGAGCGGTTCGCCGCCGGTGAGGCGGATACGGCGGACGCCGCGCGCAACAAAGCGTTCGGCAAGTGCGCCCATTTCTTCTATACTGAGGACCGCGGATCGAGGCAGAAACTGCATCTCCTCGGCCATGCAATACCGACATCTGAGGTCGCAGCGATCGGTAACGGACAGGCGCAAATAGGTGATGCGCCGACCGTGACCGTCGGTGAGTGGAGCGACAGGCGGGGCGGAATTTGCGGCCATCGCCTGAATGATGGTGCAAAAGGGAAGAGATTGGCAAGCAAAGCCTGCTAGGGGGCGCCAATGAATCGCACAGTTGACACGAACGCACAAAGCGTTCGGCACCTTGAAAATCTCCACGGTCGGCACGGCGCCGATGCGGGCGTCATTCTGGTCCAGGTCGACCAGCTCGCCCGAATCAACCATAGCGCCGGTACCGAGACCGGAAACGCGCTGCTCGACGAAGTCGCGCGCCGGCTCGAAACCTTTGCCGCCGACGAATTCGGTCATGGTTCGTTCGTTGGCCGGCTCGAGGGGCCGCGTTTCCTGATCGTGCCTGCGGTGCCCTTATCGCTCGGGGCGCTGCGCGCGCAGGAGCGGGCGTTGCACGTCGCGCTGGCCGAACCGATGGTCGGCGATCCGAATGGCCGGCTTGCGATTCGCATCGTCACGGCGCTGATCACGCGCGACGAACCCGCCGAGGAGCAGCTTCGCGCCGCTGCCGACCAGCTCGCACGTCCCGCGTCGGCGCGCGACGGTGTGATGGTTAAGTCGGCGCTGGCCAATGACGAGGTCGCAATCTTCTATCAGCCGCAATATGAGGTGGCGACGGGCGCGATGATCGGGGTCGAGGCGCTGCTGCGCTGGCGACACCCCGAACTCGGCTTGCTCGGCGCCGGGCCGCTGGTTACCGCGGCGCGCGCGGCGCGCATGGAACGCGAGCTTACCGAACATGCGCATCGCGTCGCGCTGACCGAGATCGCCGGCTGGCCGCGCGCGCTCGGCAAGCTTCGCGTGTCGCTCAACATCACCGCCGCCGACCTCGGCGATCCCGATTTTGCCGACCGGTTCGCGGCGATGGTGAAGGCCACTGGTGTCGATCCCGACCGGCTGACGCTCGAACTCACCGAACAGGCAATGCTCAGCGATCCGGCCAGCGCAGCGGCACAGCTTGCTCAAATCCGGGCGCTCGGCTGCGCGATCGCGATCGACGATTTCGGAACGGGCTATTCCAGCCTGTCGCTGCTCGCCCGGCTGCCGATCGACTATCTGAAGATCGACAACGGCTTTACGCGCACGATCGACGGCAGCGACCGCGACCGCATCGTGGTACGCGCGATCGTCGACCTCGCGCGGGCGCTTGGATTGCTCGTCGTCGCCGAAGGGGTCGAGAATGAGCGCCAGCTCGAGCGGCTGCGCGAACTGGGCGTTGCGACGTGGCAGGGCTTCCTGAAATCGGGGCCGGTGCCGGGAAGCGAACTGCCGGGGCTGATCGAATAAGTCCGCAATAGCGGCCGTTCTAGCTCGCCTGCCGTGCGAGTTTCCCCAAACCTTTCGACAGTTGCAGTGCGCCGTTGAGCCGCGCGCCTGCGCTGACCCAGTCGCCGCTCACCGACAGCTTGTTGTCGGGGCGGATGCGCGCGCGGCCCTTCAGCCGCTCGACATAGGCGATCAGACCGGGGACATTGGCGAACTGGTCGCCGTGGAAGCTGACGAGGGCGCCCTTGGTGCCGACGTCGAGCTTGGCGATGCCAGCCGTCCTCGCGTTCGCCTTGATCTCCATGAGCTGGATAAGGTTCGCGGTTTCGGGCGGCAGCGGGCCGAAGCGGTCGATCATCTCGGCCGCGAAACCGTCGAGCCCGGTACGGTCCTCGGCCTCGTTGAGGCGACGATAGAGCGCCATGCGTAGCGGCAGATCGGGCACATAATCTTCAGGGATAAGGATCGGCGCATCGACCGTGATAACGGGCGACAAGGCCTCGCGGGGCGGCGCGACGCCGGCACCTTCGGCCTTGGCGACGAGGATCGCCTCTTCGAGCATCGATTGATAGAGTTCGAAGCCGACCTCGCGAATATGTCCCGACTGTTCGTCGCCAACGAGATTGCCGGCGCCGCGAATGTCGAGGTCGTGACTCGCAAGCTGGAAGCCGGCCCCCAAGGTGTCGAGATCGCCGAGCAGCTTGAGCCGCTTTTCGGCGGTGTCGGTGATCGCGCCGCCCTCGGGCGTCGTGAGGTACGCGTAGGCGCGCGTCTTTGACCGGCCGACGCGGCCGCGGAGCTGGTAAAGCTGGGCAAGGCCGAAACGGTCGGCGCGGTGCACGATCAAGGTGTTGGCGCTCGGAATGTCGAGGCCGCTTTCGACGATCGTGGTCGATACGAGCACGTCATATTTGCGATCGTAGAAGGCGCTCATGCGCTCTTCGACTTCGCCGGGCGCCATCTGGCCGTGTGCGACGACATATTTGATTTCGGGGACGCGGGTGCGCAGGAACTCCTCGATGTCGGGCAGATCCTTGATGCGCGGGGTGACGAAGAAGCTTTGGCCGCCGCGGTCATGCTCGCGCAGCAGGGCTTCGCGGATCACCACCGGATCCCATGGCGCGACATAGGTGCGCACCGCCAGACGGTCGACCGGGGGCGTCTGGATGACGCTGAGTTCGCGCAGACCCGACATCGCCATCTGCAAGGTACGCGGGATCGGCGTCGCCGTCAGCGTCAGCACATGGACGTCGGCCTTGAGCTGCTTCAGCCGTTCCTTGTGGACGACGCCGAAACGCTGTTCTTCGTCGACGATGACGAGGCCGAGATTTCGGAATTCCACCGATTTAGCGATCACCGCGTGGGTGCCTACTACGATGTCGATTTGCCCGCTGGCGAGGCCGTCGCGCGTTTTCTGCGCTTCGCCCGCGGGCACGAGACGCGACAGGCGGCCGATGTTGACCGGGAAGCCTTTGAAACGCTCGACGAAGTTCGTGTAATGCTGGCGCGCGAGCAAGGTCGTCGGCACGACCACCGCGACCTGCACCCCCGCCATCGCCGCGACGAAGGCGGCGCGGAGCGCAACCTCGGTCTTGCCGAAACCGACGTCGCCGCAGACGAGCCGGTCCATCGGGCGGCCCGACGCCATATCCTCCAGCACGTCGCCGATCGCGCGGTCTTGATCGTCGGTTTCCTGGTAGGGGAAACGGTCGGCGAAAGCGGGATAAGCGGCGTCCTGCGCCAGCACTTCGCCGGGGCGGAGCGCGCGCTGCGCCGCGGTCGCGAGCAGTTCGCCAGCGATTTCGCGGATGCGCTCTTTCATCCGCGCCTTGCGGCGCTGCCATGCCTCGCCGCCGAGCTTGTCGAGCGCAACCCCGTCGCTCTCGCCGCCGTAGCGCGAGAGGACGTCCAGATTTTCAACGGGGACGTAGAGCTTGTCGCCGCCCGCATAAGTGAGCGCGACGCAATCGTGCGGGCTTTTCCCGACCGGGATCGACGTCAGCCCTTCGTAGCGGCCGATGCCATGATCGAGGTGGACGACGAGATCGCCGACGCTGAGCGTCGCGAGTTCGGCGAGGAAGGCGTCGGCGCTTTTGCGGCGCTTTTGACGACGTACCAGCCTTTCGCCGAGAATATCCTGTTCGGTGAGCAGGCTGATCGCGTCGCTCGCGAAGCCGTGGTCGAGCGGAAGGACGACCATTGCGGTCGCGCCGCCGGCATCGGCCGAAGCGGTGCCGAGTGCTTCCTGCCAGCTGTCGGCGGAGGCAAGCGCGCTGACGCCATGGTCCCTGAGCAGCCCCGACAAGCGGTCGCGCGCGCCCGCCGAATAGCTGGCGATAATCGTCCGGCGGCCCTTGCGGCGTTCGTCCGACAGATGGTCGGCGACCTTGTCATAGACGTTGAGGTCGGCCGCGCGCTCGGGCGTGAAATCGCGGGCGGCAAAGCTTTCGAGATCGATGACGCTCGGCGCGGGCGGGACATCGAAGGGGGAGACGACATGCACCGGCCGGTCGCGCTCGGCAGCCGCCCACTCGCTCGAGGTCAGATAGAGCGTGTCGGGGGCGAGCGGGCGATAGCTGCCCGCCTGCTCGCGCTCGGCGGCGACGCGGTTCGCATGATAGTCGGTGATGGCATCGAAGCGCGTCTCCGCCGTCGCGTCGGTGCGGTGGCCGCGCAGCACCGGGGTTGCGGGGTCGATATGGTCGAACAGCGTCGCCAGCCGTTCCTCGAACAGCGGCAGCCAATGGTCCATCCCCGCCTGCCGCCGGCCCTCGCTGACCGCCTGATAGAGCGGATCGCCGGTTGCCTGCGCGCCGAACATCTCGCGGTAGCTCGACCGGAAGCGCTTGATCGTGTCCTGATCGAGCAGCGTTTCGGCCGCTGGAAGCAATTGCAGCGACTTGGCGGGGCCAAGACTGCGCTGGTCGGCGGGATCGAAGCGGCGAATACTCTCGATCTCGTCGCCGAAGAAATCGACGCGCAGCCCCGCGTCCTCGCCGGCGGGGAAAAGGTCGACGAGGCTGCCGCGCACCGCGAATTCGCCCTGATCGGCGACGGTATCGACGCGGTTGAACCCGTTGGCGACGAGCAGTTCGGCAAGCGCGTCGCGATCGATCCGCTGCCCCGGTGCGAGCGTGGTCGCGAGCTGGCGGATGCGAAAGGGCGTGAGGGTGCGCTGGGTGATCGCGGCGACGGTGGTCAGGATCAGTTCGCCGCGCTTCGGCGGCGCCTGCAGCGCCGACAGCGTGGCGAGCCGGTCGGCGCTGACGCGCATCGACGGCCCGGCGCGGTCATAGGGCAGGCAGTCCCAGGCGGGAAAGCGATGGATGACAAGGTCGGGCGCAAAGAAAGGCGCGGCATCGGCGACCGCCTGCATCGCGGTATCGTCGGTCGCGACATAGATGAGCCGCTTGTCGCTGGCGCGCGCCAGATCGGCGAGCAGCAGCGGCAGGAAGCCGTCCGCGGTGCGTGCGAGCGTCAGCGGTGCCGACGCCGACGCGATGGCGGCGAAAATGTCGGCGGAGGGACGGGTCATGGCAGCGGAATATAGTCCAGCCGGCGCATTGCAGCGATCATCGCAGGCCGGTCGAGATGCGCGGGCGGGTGCCCGGTGCCGAGCGCCCACGCCATGATGTCGACGTCATCCTCTTCGACCACGGCTTCGAACCACGCGATTTCCTCTTCGCCCCACGCCGCCGCATAGCGATCGAAGAAGCCGCCGATCATATAATCGGCCTCACGCGTGCCGCGGTGCCAGGCGCGGAATTTCAGGCGTTTGAGGCGGTCTTGCATGGCGGGCCTTTTAATCGCGCAAGCGATGAAGTGAAAACGGACATCGCCCCCACTCACCGTTCGCCCTGAGCTTGTCGAAGGGCTGTTCTCTCTTTCCGCCGCTGGAAATAAGGACGGTGCTTCGACAAGCTCAGCACAAACGGAAGAGAGGTTGGGTTTCCTTCGCTCGACACGAACGGAAAGACGAGGCTAGACACGCCCTAGCCATGCGACCCGAAATCCTCAACCCGCTCTTTGCTGCGCTGACCGACCTCAAGGGTGTCGGTCCGCAGCTTGCCAAGCCGCTGGCGCGCCTGGGGCTGGAGCGCGTCGTCGATGTGCTGTTCCATCTCCCGACCGGCCTCATCTCGCGCGTGCCCGTCGACCGGCTCGATCAGGCGCAGGCGGGACAGACGATCATCGTCGACCTGACCGCACAGGATTACCGCCCCGGCCGATCCCCGCGCGCGCCCTTCGGGGTCGAGGCGTTCGACGCGGCGGGCGACCATGTGCGGCTGGTCTATTTCGGGCGCACGTCGGGTCTGGCGCGCAAGCTGTTCCCTTTGGGGGAGACGCGCCGGGTGTCGGGGCGGCTCGATCTTTATGGCGATATGCGCCAGATCGTGCACCCCGACCATGTCGCCGAACCGGGAGACGAGGCCGGGATTGCGGAACATGAGCCGGTCTATCCGCTGACCGAAGGGCTGACCAATGCGCGGCTGTCGCAGCTGGCGGCGGTGGCGCTTGAGCGGCGACCCGAACTTGCCGAATGGATCGACGCGCCGCTGCTGGCGAGCCGCAACTGGCCGGCGTGGCGCGATGCGATGGAACGCGCCCACGCCAGCCCGCGCGACGAAGCGGCACGCGACCGGCTCGCCTATGACGAGATATTCGCCAGTCAGGTCGCGCTGATGCTGATCCGGCAGGGATTGCGCAATCGGCGGGGGAGGGCGGTGCGCGGCGACGGGCGGCTGGTCGATGCGTTGCGGCTGCCGTTTGGCCTGACCGGCGCGCAGGAGCGCGTCGGGCGCGAGATCGCCGGCGACATGGCGCAGGACACGCCGATGCTGCGCATGCTGCAGGGCGATGTCGGATCGGGCAAGACGCTTGTCGCGCTGCGCGCGATGCTGGCGGCGGTGGAAGCGGGAACGCAGGCGGCGCTGCTCGCGCCGACCGAGATTCTGGCCCGCCAGCATTATGCGACCTTGCAATCGATGCTCGCCGGGCTCCCCGTCAATCTCGCCATCCTGACCGGCCGCGACAAGGGGCGGGCGCGCGAATCGACGCTGATGGGGCTTGCCGACGGCAGCATCGACATATTGGTCGGAACGCATGCGATCTTTCAGGACGCGGTAAGCTACCGCGATCTGTCGCTCGTCGTGGTCGACGAACAGCACCGTTTCGGCGTTGCCCAGCGGCTGATGCTGACGAACAAGGCGGCGCGTCCGCCGCATCTGCTGGTGATGACCGCGACGCCGATCCCGCGCACGCTGCTGCTCGCCAACCATGGCGAGATGGACGTATCGCGGCTCGACGAAATGCCGCCGGGGCGGACGCCCGTCGATACGCGCGTCGTGTCGGTCGACCGGCTCGACGAAGTGATCGACGGCCTGGCCCGGCATCTGGCGAGCGGCGCGCAGGCCTATTGGGTGTGCCCGCTGGTGGCCGAGAGCGAGGCGAGCGAACTGGCCGCGGCCGAAGATCGCGCCGCGCTGCTCCGCGCCCGTTTCGGCGAGGCGCGCGTCGGGCTGGTCCATGGCCGCATGAAAGGGCCGGACAAGGATGACGTCATGGCGCGGTTCGAAGCGGGCGAGATCGGCGTCCTCGTCGCGACGACGGTGATCGAGGTCGGGGTCAATGTCCCCGCCGCCAGCCTGATGATCGTCGAGCATGCGGACCGCTTCGGGCTGGCCCAGCTCCACCAGCTCCGCGGCCGCGTCGGACGCGGCACGGCGAAGTCGGTGTGCCTGCTGCTGCGATCGCAGACTCTGTCCGAAACGGCGCGCGAGCGGCTCGCGTTGATGCGCGACACGAACGATGGCTTCGTGATCGCCGAAAAGGATCTGGAACTGCGCGGCGGCGGCGAATTGCTGGGGCTCAAGCAGTCGGGCGACGCCGACTATCGTTTGGCGACGCCCGAACAGCTCGTTCGCCTCTTGCCGGTGGCGCATGACGATGCGCGGCTGTTCGTCGAACGCGACGGCGGAATGGAAGGCGCGCGCGGCGAAGCGGTGCGGCTTTGCCTGTATCTGTTCGAGCGCGATGCGGCGGTGCCGCTGCTGCGGAGTGGGTGATTTCTCTCCTCCCGCTTGCGGGAGGGGCCGGGGGTGGGCCGCCACGGCGCTGCATCCCACCCCGCTGCGGCTAGCGAACAAGTTCGCAAGCCTCGCTGCCCCTCCCGCAAGCGGGAGGGGCATCAGCGCGAGCCTTGATGCTTGATTAGTTTACGTCGCCGCGGGCGCCCATGGCGCGGATCATCGGCAGATAATCTTCGGCGGTGATCGATTTTTCGAACTGCACACCGGTCTTGCCGCCGAGCGACCAGACGACCTTGGCCGCCGTGCGGCCGATGATGGGCATGCGGAACACGACCAGATCGCCTGGCTCCAGCCCGCGTTCGTAGCGCATCAGCAAGCCGTCGGCGCTGATGTTGACGCAGGTGCACATTTCCTGCCGCCCGTCGGGCAGCACGAAGGGCAGGCGACAGTAAACGTCGCTGCGCGGAGCAATTCGCTGGTCGAGCCCGACATAGTGGGCTTTGCTCGTGTCGATCTTACGCATACGTCCCGGACCTTTGTGGTTTGCCGGAGAAGATCATCGCGATTGCTGAAGAATCCGTAAACGCTTTTTTGCCGATTCAGCGCGTGACGAGCCCGTGCTTCTTTGCCCCCAGGCTGACCGGCACATCGTTTTCGCCGGGCACGACCAGATAATGGGGGTCGCGGATCACCGTGCCGTCGACCTTCACCGCCCCCTCGTCGAGCTTGCGGCGCGCCTCCTTGTTCGACGCCGCAAAACCCATTTCGCGCAGCGCGTTCAGGATGCCGATCCCTTCGGCCGGCGCCGCGACGCGCGGCAGGTCGCCGCCGATGTGGCCCTTTTCAAAGGTTTGCGTCGCGGTTTCCGCCGCAGCCTTAGCCGCATCGGCGCCGCGGCACAGCGCGGTCGCTTCGTTGGCGAGGATCTTTTTCGCTTCGTTGATCTCGGCGCCTTCGAGCGCTTCGAGCCGCGCGATCTCGGCAAGCGGAAGGTCGGTGAACAGCTTCAGGAAGCGGCCGACGTCGCGGTCGTCGCAGTTGCGCCAATATTGCCAATAGTCAAAATGGGACAGTTGATCGGCATTTAACCAGACGGCGCCGGCGGCAGTTTTGCCCATTTTGGCCCCCGCAGCGGTCGTCAGCAGCGGAGTCGTCAGCCCGAAGAGTTCGGCGCCGTCCATGCGGCGACCGAGCTCCATGCCGTTGACGATATTGCCCCACTGGTCCGATCCGCCCATCTGGAGCCGCACGTCCATCGCCTTCGACAGATGGCGGAAGTCGTACCCCTGAAGGATCATGTAGTTGAATTCGAGGAAGGTCATCGGCTGTTCGCGTTCGAGCCGCAGCTTGACCGAATCGAAGGTCAGCATGCGGTTGATCGTGAAGTGGGTGCCGACTTCCTGAAGCAGTTCGATATAGCCGAGCTTGCCCAGCCAGTCCTGATTGTCGACCATCACCGCGTCGGTCGGGCCGTCGCCGAAGATCAGAAAGGGTTCGAAGATCGTGCGGATCGACGCGATGTTCGCAGCGATCGTTTCGTCCGATAGCATCTTGCGGCTCTCGTCGCGCCCCGTCGGATCACCGATGCGCGTCGTCCCGCCACCCATCAGCACGACCGGCTTGTGCCCCGCCTGTTGCAGGCGGCGCAGCATCATGATCTGGACGAGGCTGCCGACATGCAGGCTGGGCGCGGTCGCGTCGAAGCCGATATATCCCGGGACGACCTGGTTGGCGGCGAGCGCATCGAGCCCTTCCGCGTCGGTCATCTGATGGATATAGCCTCGCTCGTCGAGCAGGCGCAGCAGGTCGGATTTATAGTTCGTCATGGCGGCCTCATTGAAAGCGGGGGGCGCTTAGCATGGGGTTTGCGATTTGGATAGCATGCGCACACAGCTGATCTGTCACCCCGGGACGCCCGCGAAAGCGGTGCGCGCGGTGTGGGCGGAGGTGGCGCTGTCGTTCGAAGACGGCTTTTCGCTGCGCTTCGGGGTCGAGGGCGATATCGGCGCCTTGGTGCTGCCGCCCTGCGAAGGCCAGCTCGTCATCGCCGACACGGCGACCGACGGACTGTGGCAGAGCAGCTGCTTCGAGGCGTTTCTGACCGAAGAGGGGCAGCCCGACTATACCGAGTTCAACTATGCGCCCGACGGCCGTTGGGCCTGTTATCAATTCGACGACTATCGCTCGCTCTTGAAAAGCGACGATCTGGCACCGTGGGACATGACGTGCGAGCGCGGCGCCGCGCTCTATATCCTGCGCATCGAACCAGGCATCTATCCCGATCGCGGCAGCAGGCTCGCGCTGTCGGCGGTGATCGAGGAGCTGGACGGCACCAAAAGCTATTGGGCGCTGCGGCACCCGCCCGGCAAGCCCGACTTCCATCATCCCGATTGCTTTCAACTGACGCTTGGGGCACCCGGCGCAGCATGACCGTGACATTTGGCATCGACCGCCTGCTCGCCGATCCGGCGCTTCGCAAACCGCTCGAGGGGCGCCGCGTCGCGCTGCTCGCGCATCCCGCGTCGGTGACGGCCGACCTGACGCACAGCATCGACGCGCTGGTCGCGGCGGGGGTGAATGTCACCGCGGTGTTCGGGCCGCAGCATGGCGTGCGCGGCGACCTGCAGGACAATATGATGGAGTCGCCCGACTTCACCGATCCGACCTATGGCATGCCGGTGTTCAGCCTCTACGGCGAAGTGCGGCGGCCGACCGGGCAGGCAATGCACACGTTCGACGTGATGCTCGTCGATCTTCAGGATCTGGGTTGCCGCATCTACACCTATGTCACCACCTTGCTCTACATCCTCGAGGCCGCGGCGGCGCACGGCAAGGCGGTGTGGGTGCTCGACCGGCCGAACCCCGCGGGGCGCCCGGTCGAAGGCACGCTGCTCCGCGCCGGGTGGGAAAGCTTCGTCGGTGCGGGGCCGATGGCGATGCGCCACGGGTTGACGCTGGGCGAAATGGGGCACTGGTTCCTTCGCCACTTCGGCCTCGACGTCGATTATCGCGTCATCGCGATGGAGGGGTGGCAGCCCGACGGGCCGGGCTTCGGCTGGCCCGCTGACCGTGCGTGGATCAACCCCAGCCCCAATGCGCCGAACGTCAATATGGCGCGCGCCTATGCCGGGACGGTGATGGTCGAGGGCGCGACGCTCAGCGAGGGGCGGGGGACGACGCGCCCGCTCGAACTCTTCGGCGCGCCCGACATCGATGCGCGGGCGGTGATCGCGGAGATGCACCGGCTCGCCCCCGAATGGCTGACGGGCTGCAAACTGCGCGACATCTGGTTCGAGCCGACCTTTCACAAGCATAAGGGACAGCTTAACAGCGGCATCCATATCCACGCCGACGGCCCCTGGTACGACCATGCCGCCTTCCGCCCGTGGCGCGTGCAGGCGCTGGGTTTCAAGGCGATCCGCGCTCTCTATCCCGATTATCCAATCTGGCGCGGCAAGGATTTCAAATATGAATATACCGACGATGTGCTCGCGATCGACGTGATCAACGGCGGGCCGGACTTGCGCCTGTGGGTCGATGATGCGGCGGCGGTACCGGGCGACCTCGACGCGCTGGCGCTGCCCGACGAGGCGGCGTGGCGTGAAGAGATTGCGGATTTGATGATTTACTAAGGATAAGGGGATGGCGATGCAGCGGCGGCAATTTCTGGGTACGGCGGCGCTGACCGGATTGGCGGCGAGTATGCCGGTTTCCGCGCTCGCGGCAGACACCGCCGGCCTTCCCAACCTCGCGGCAAAGGCTGTGCCGATCGGCACCGAGGAGCGCAAGGCGCGGATCGCGAAGGCGGCGGCGCTGCTGCGCGCGAACGATATCGGCGCGCTGCTGATCGAGCCGGGGTCGAGCCTTATCTATTTCACCGGGGTCGAATGGTGGCGGAGCGAGCGGCTGACCGCCGCCGTTCTGACGCGCGACGGTGAGGTGGCGATCGTCACGCCCTTCTTCGAGGAACCGTCGGTGCGCGAAAGCCTGGGCGTTCCCGCCGATGTTCTGACATGGAACGAAGATGAAAATCCGCTGCGCTTCGTTTTCGACTGGCTGGCGAAGCGCGGGCTTGCCAAGGGCAGGATCGGTGTCGAGGAGACGGTGCGCTATTTCGCGGTCGACGGACTGCAAAAGGCGATGCCGGATGCGCGCGTCGTCAATGGGGCGCCGGTAGTGCGCGGTTGCCGCATGATCAAGTCGGCGGCCGAACTCGCGCTGATGCAGGTCGCGAACGACATCACCATTGCCGCCTATCGCCACACCGCGCCGCGGATCGAGGCGGGGATGACCCCAGCCGACATCGGCGCGATCATGCGCGCCGCGACGCGTGCGCTGGGCGGCAACAGCGAATTCGAGCTCATCCTGCTCGGCGAAGCGAGCGCCTATCCGCACGGATCGGGCAAGCCGCAGGCGGTGAAGGCGGGCGAGGTGGTGCTGATGGACTGCGGTGCGACCGTGCACGGCTATCAATCCGACATCTCGCGCAGCTTCGTCTACGGCAAGGCGAGCCTGCGCCAGCGGCAGGTGTGGGACGAGATGCGCAAGGGGCAGGACGTCGCCTTCGCCGCGGCGCGGATCGGCGCGGCGGCGGGAACGGTCGACGATGCGGTGCGCGCCTATTATCAAAAGCTCGGCTGGGGACCGGGCTATCGCCTGCCCGGCACCTCGCATCGCACCGGCCACGGGATCGGCCTCGACGGGCATGAACCGGTCAATCTGGTGCGCGGCGAAACCACGAAGCTGGCGGCGGGCATGTGCTTTTCGAACGAACCCGGCATCTATATCCCCGGCGAGTTCGGCATCAGGCTGGAAGATTGCTTCTACATGACCGACAGCGGCCCGAAATGGTTCAGCGAGCCGCCGCCCTCGATCGATCAGCCGTTCGGTTGATCCGGCCCCTTCGGTTGCTGCACCAGGCTGACCAGCACGAAGCTGATGATCATCAGCAGATACCAGCTGCCCAGTTTCTCGAACCCCACCATGTGCCAGCCATCGGCCTGGCTGGGATAGGTCCAGGCGCGGGCGAAGGTGCCGATATTCTCGGCGAACCAGATGAACAGCGCGACAAGGCCCCAGCCGACGAGCAAGGGCATGCGGCGGTGCGTATGCAAGGGGCGGAACCACACCTGACAACGCCAGAAGAGCAGCGCGGTGACGGCGAACAGAAGCCAGCGGATGTCGGGCAGCCAGTGGTGCGCGAAGAAGTTGACATAGATCGCGGCCGCAAGCGCGTAACTCGTCCACATCGGCGGATAGCCGGTGTAGCGGAAATCGAAGATGCGCCAGACGCGCGCGATATAGCTGCCGACCGCGGCGTACATGAAACCTGAAAACAGCGGTACCGCACCGATGTGGAGCAGGCTGCCTTCCGGATATTGCCATGACCCCGCGGCGGTCTTGAACAGCTCCATGACGGTGCCGACGATGTGGAAGATCAGGATGACGATCGCTTCCCGCGGTGTCTCGAGCCGGAACGCGAGCATGCCGAGCTGGATCAGCACCGCGCCGATGGTGATCGCGTCATAGCGGTGGACCGGCGCGCTGTCGGGCCAGAATAGATGGGTGCCGAGCAAAAGCGCGAGCATCAGCGCGCCGAACAGGCACGCCCAACCCTGTTTGAAGCCGAACACCAGAAATTCGAGAAACCAGCCGCGCGGCCCGGGCTCGACCGCCATCGCCTCGAGCCGCGTGCGGACGGCGTGAAAGCGGCTGTGCCGCATCGGCGCGTCAGACATGCACGGAAACGTAGGCGATCAGCGTCGCGGCGGGCAGCAACAGCGCCTGCGCGAGGATCGTGCCGGCGAGCCGGCTCAGCGAGATGAAGGTGATCGCGCGGCGGAAATCGCCCTCGTCGACTTTGCCCTCGACCGCGTCGTCGGTCATCACCGACAGCTGCGGGTCGATGAAGGCGAAGAGCAGGATCGTCGCGAAGCCGTTGATGAGCGCCGAAAGCTGCGATGCGGTGACGCGAAATTCGGGGGCGAGATAGCCCGCGTAAAGCGACGCGACGACGCCGACCGCGAGCAGCGATTGCGCAAGGCAGTTGGCGATCAGGACGCCCCAGCCGATCCCCTTGGGCATGCGCCAGACCTTGAGGTGGCCAAGGCTGGGCAGGCGGAGCGACTGGCGCATCGTGCGCAGGCCGCCCGGGCTGACCGCCTTCATCGCGAGCCGCGTCGTCGAGCGGTTGTTCTGGTACCAGCCGATCGCCACGGCGAACATGCGCTGGCCGGTGGGAACGAGCAGGATGCCAATCAGCGTCGCGACGCTTGCCGCCGCCAGCACCAATTGCATGTCGAGGAACAGCGAGGCGCCGCTGCCGTCATGGATGCGCGTTTCGATCCGCTTCGCGAGGAACGGCCCCAGAAAGCTGTTCGAGGTGCGCGAAAAGAGCACGAGGATGTTGAACAGCGCGAATGACATCGCGATTCGCCGCGTCCGCACGCCAGCGATGCGCGCGGCATAGGCCAGCGCACCGATCAGGTTGATGAAGCCGGTGAGCAGAAGGATGGTGACGAGGGGGAGGTCGATCATTCGTGGCCTAGTTTCTCGTCATTGCGAGCGGAGCGAAGCAATCCAGGGCGGTTGACGCAGGCTCTGGATTGCCACGGGCCTTCGGCCCTCGCAATGACGATTAAAGAAAACTGTGGCTCAATGCTTGCGCGTCAACTCGCGCATCGCGTCGTCGAGCCCCGCCAGTGTCAGCGGGTACATGCGGTCGTTCATCAACTGTTTGATCAGCTTCACCGACTGGGTGTAGCCCCATTGTGCCGAAGGCACGGGGTTCAGCCACACGGCGGCGGGATAGACGTGCGTCATGCGCTGCATCCACACCGCGCCCGATTCTTCGTTGAAATGTTCGACGCTGCCGCCCGGATGGGTGATTTCATAGGCGCTCATCGACGCATCGCCGACGAAGACCAGCTTATAATCATGCCCATATTTGTGGAGGATATCCCACATCGGCGTGCGTTCGGACCAGCGGCGCTTGTTGTCTTTCCACACGCCTTCATAGGGGCAGTTGTGGAAATAGAAGAATTCGAGATTCTTGAATTCGCTCGTCGCGGCGCTGAACAATTCCTCGCACAGCTTGATGAACGGGTCCATCGATCCGCCGACGTCGAGGAAAAGCAGCAGCTTGACCGCATTGCGCCGTTCGGGACGCATACGGATGTCGAGCCAGCCCTGCCGCGCGGTCCCTTCGATCGTGCCCGGAATATCGAGTTCGTCGGCGGCACCCTCGCGCGCGAATTTGCGCAGGCGGCGCAGCGCGATCTTGATGTTGCGGGTGCCGAGTTCCTTGGTGTTGTCGAGATTGGCGAACTCGCGCTTTTCCCACACCTTCAGCGCGCGCTTGTGCTTGCTTTCGCCGCCGATCCGCACGCCTTCGGGATTATAGCCCGAATTGCCGAAGGGCGATGTGCCGCCGGTGCCGATCCACTTGTTACCGCCCTGGTGGCGTTTCTGCTGTTCTTCGAGCCGCTTCTTCAGCGTCTCCATGATCTCATCCCAGTCGCCGAGCGACTTGATCGCCTCCATCTCCTCGGGCGTCAGATATTTCTCGGCAACGGCCTTCAGCCATTCCTCGGGGATGTCGACGGGGTTCTGGCCGTAATCGGTGAGCAGCCCCTTGAAGACCTTGTTGAAGACCTGATCGAAGCGGTCGAGCAGCCCTTCGTCCTTCACATAGATGGCGCGGCTGAGATAATAAAATTGTTCGGGACTGCGATCGATTACCTCGCGGTCGAGCGCCTCCAGCAGCATCAGATGCTCTTTCAGGCTGGCGGGAATGCCCGCGGCGCGAAGCTCGTCGAGGAAGCCGAAAAACATGCGATATGCCTATCGCGTCGCGGCGGCGCGCGCAATCACTTTACGTTTACGGAAAGTGCGGGGTTACACCAACCACTCGATCCACGCGCCATGCGGGTGCGCGCGCGCCAGCATCACCGGCGCCGCGCCGCCCGGCCAGTGGCGCACGACAAGTTCGTGGCCGTGAACGGTGCGATTCGCCTCGAGCGCGACCCAGGCGAGCGGCCGGTCGGCGGTCGCGCGCGCGCCCGCCGCTTCCATCGCGGCGGTGATGCGCGCCTGTTGGTCGGCGGGGACATATTGCCAGACGATCGAGTGCATCAGCAGGCGCGTCGTCCCCGCGGCCTGCGGCTTCGCCAGTTCCTGTTCGACGAAATCGGCCGCGGTCATGCGGACAAGGTCGGGCGGCCGCGCTTCGGCGGCGGCGATCGCTGCCTCGATTCGCGCGAAGCGAATGGCATGTTCGGGCCAGATGAAGGCTTTGAGGCGCAGCGCCTGCGCCGGATCGGTGAGGTCGACCGGGGCGACATCGCATCCCTTCGTCGATGCGATTTCGATCGCATGCTGCGGCGGATGGCGGCCCTGCCAGTCGGGGGTGAAGGCCATGACGCCGGGCTGGGGGCCGACCTGAACGCCGCCGAGGTCGTAATGATAACGGTCGAGCATCAGGTTGATCCCCGCGCTCGACCCGATTTCCAGGCACTCGAAACGCGGCGGAAGGCCCTGATCGGCGAGCCACAGCATCGCGGCGATGAAATTGGCCGACCGACCCGCCTCGTTGGTCTGCGGCGGGCCGTCGAGCCATGGCAGCAGCGCCGCCTCGTGCCGTCGCACCACGCCCGCCACGATGGCGGCATCGTTGATGTCCTCGGCGTCGGCATAGATCGGCGCGAGATCGTCGGCGGCGCCCGAGAGGTGCAGCGCGTGGAGCCCCCCGGCGGCGCGCAGCGGCAGCGCGTCGGCAAGCGGTGCGCCGGGCCAGTCCGCGATGCGGCGTGCGAAGCCGGTTTCGGGCCGGTCGAGGAGCGTCGCGACGGCGGCGACGATGCGCGCCGTGATCGGCGCTTCGGCCGCGCGGCAATAGGCGACCTGATTGGCAAAAGCGGTGCGGACGGCGCCGGGTCCGGTTTCGTTCATGTCGACGAACTTGTACCGCTCGCTCATTGCCCTTTCTCCCGCTGGCGCTTATGTGCGCCCTCGCTTATGCCCGAACCGATCATCTTTGCCATCCCCAAGGGACGCATCCTCGACGAGGCGCTGCCGCTGCTCGCCCGTGTGGGCATCGAGCCGGCCGCCGACTTCTTCGACAAGAAGAGCCGCGCGCTCGTGTTTGCGACGAACCAGCCGCACATCTCGCTGATCCGCGTCCGCGCCTTCGACGTCGCGACCTTCGTCGCGCACGGTGCGGCGCAGCTCGGCATCGTCGGGTCGGACGTCGTCGACGAGTTCGACTATTCGGAGCTGTACGCGCCGGTCGACCTCGGCATCGGTCATTGCCGCCTGTCGCTCGCTGGCCCCGAAGGCAGCGCGCCGCCGGGGCTTGGCGAAAGCCATATCCGCGTCGCGACCAAATATCCCGCGACGACGCGCCGCTGGTTCGAGGGGCAGGGGATCCAGGCGGAATGCATCAAGCTGAACGGTGCGATGGAGATTGCGCCGAAGCTGGGGCTGGCGTCGCATATCGTCGACCTTGTGTCGACCGGGCGGACGCTGGTCGAAAATGCGCTCGCCGAACAGACGATCATCAGCGAGGTTTCGGCACGGCTCATCGTCAATCGCGCGGCGTTCAAGCTGCGTTCGGCCGAGGTGCCTGCGCTGGTCGAGAAATTCCGCGAGGCCGTCCGCGATGCGGCGGCTTGACGCCTCCGACCCCGGCTTTGCCGCCGCTTTCGACGCGCTGGTCGACGACCGGCGCGAGAGCGCGTCGGACGTGTCCGCCGATGTCGCGGCGATCGTCGCGCGGGTGAAGGCCGAAGGCGACGCGGCGCTGGCCGATTATACCGCGCGCTTCGATCGCTTCGACCTCGACAGCAGCGGCTGGCGTATCACCGCCGAGGACTGCGCCGCGGCCTATGCGGCGCTGGCACCCGAATTGCGGGGCGCGCTCGACCTCGCGGCGACGCGCATCCGGGCCTATCACGCCGCGCAATTGCCCGAGGACCGCGATTATCGCGATGCCGCCGGCGCCCGGCTCGGCGCGCGCTGGCGTGCGGTCGATGCCGCGGGCGTCTATGTCCCCGGCGGCCGCGCGGCCTATCCGTCGTCGGTGCTGATGAACATCCTGCCCGCCAAGGTCGCGGGGGTCGAGCGGATCGTGATGGTCACGCCGACGCCCGGCGGCGAAACCAATCCCGTCGTGATGGCGGCGGCGCATATCGGCGGAGTAGACGAAATCTGGCGCGTTGGCGGCGCGCAGGCGATCGCGGCGCTCGCCCATGGCACCGGCCGGATCGCGCCGGTCGATGTCGTCACCGGCCCCGGCAACGCCTGGGTGGCCGAGGCGAAGCGCCAGCTTTATGGCGTCGTCGGGATCGACATGGTCGCGGGGCCGAGCGAGATCGTCGTCGTCGCCGACAACCGCAACGCGCCGCACGTCATCGCCGCCGACCTTTTGAGCCAGGCCGAACATGATCCGACGAGCCAGTCGATCCTGTTCACCGACGATGGCGCCTTTGCCGATGCGGTCGCCGACGCGGTCGCCGCGATCATCCCGACGCTGAGCACCGCGGCGACGATGCAGGCGAGCTGGGCCGACAATGGCGCGATCATCGTCGTGCCGAACCTGACCGACGCGATCGCGCTCTGCGACCGGCTGGCGCCCGAACATCTGGAACTCGCGGTCGATCCCGCCGAGGCCGACGCGCTGTTCGCGCGCGTGCGCCATGCGGGTTCGGTCTTCCTTGGCCGTCAGACGCCCGAGGCGATCGGCGACTATGTCGCCGGGCCCAACCACGTCCTCCCGACCGGCCGCCGCGCCCGTTTTTCGAGCGGACTTTCGGTCACCGATTTCATGAAACGCACCAGCTTCCTGGCGCTCGACGAAGCGAGCCTTGCGGCCATCGGACCCGCAGCGGTCGCGCTAGCGGGTGCCGAGGGACTTCCCGCGCATGCGCTGTCGGTCAGCCAGCGCCTCAACTGAAACGAAAAGCCATGAACAAACGCGCCCAATCCCGCTCCGCCGCCCGCCTTGCCGCCGTCCAGGCGCTCTATCAGCACGAGATGGAAGGCACCCCGGTGGCGCAGCTGATCCACGAATTCCACCAGCACCGCATCGGCGCGATCATCGAGGACGCCGAATATGCCGAAGCCGACGTTCCCTTCTTCGACGATATCGTGAAGGGCGCGCTGGCGCGGGCGGAAGAGGTTGACGCGGCGATCACCGCCCGGTTGGCAAGCGGGTGGACGATGGACCGGCTCGATCGCACGATGAAGGCGATATTGCGTGCCGGCGCCTATGAACTGATCGCGCGCGGCGATGTGCCGGTGGGCGCGGTGGTGAGCGAATATGTCGACGTCGCCAAAGCCTTTTTCGACGGCCGCGAGGCGGGTTTTGCCAACGGCCTGCTCGATGCGATCGGCAAGGATGTGCGCGCGAAATAGCGCATAAGACATCCGTTCGCATCGAGCGAAGTCGAGATGCCTCTCGACCTCGTGCTATCTTGACGGGTGTCTCGACTTCGCTCGACACGAACGGACACGAGGTGCCCTTGATTGACGAAAGGGTAGTATGACCGAAGCCGATTTCATCGCGCGTCTGCGCGCGATCGCGACCGATCCTGCGGCGCGCGGGCTGGCCGATGACACGGCGCTGCTCGGCGATCTCGTGTTGACGCACGACATGATCGTCGAGGGCGTCCATTTCCTGCCCGATGACACGCCGCAGGACATTGCATGGAAACTGGTTGCGGTGAATCTGTCGGATCTCGCGGCGAAGGGCGCGGCGCCGCTTGGTGTGCTGCTCGGCTATAGCCTGTCGGGCGATGCGGCGTGGGACGCCGCCTTTGTCGCGGGGATGGACGATGTGCTGCGCCGGTTCGACGTGCCGTTGCTCGGCGGCGACACGGTGCGCCCACCCGCCGGGGCGCCGCGCAGTTTCGGCCTGACCGCGATCGGCCGAGCGCCCGCGACGGGAGCGCCGGCGCGCAGCGGAGTAAGGCCGGGCGATCAGATCTGGGTGACGGGGACGATCGGCAACGCGGGCGTCGGCCTGGCGATGCGGCTCGGCGAGATCGAACCGGGCGCAACCTGCATGGCCGCCTATGCACGGCCCTTGCCGCAATTGACGCTGGGCGCTGCGCTCGCGCCGCATGTCCATGCGATGATGGATGTTTCCGACGGCCTGCTGATCGACACCGAGCGAATGGCGGCGGCAAGCGATTGCCAGATCGCGCTGATGCTGGAGGCGGTGCCGCTGTCGGCGGCGCTGCTTGCGGTGCGTCCCGACGTTCTCGACACGCGGCTCGCTGCGGCAACGGCAGGCGACGATTATCAATTGCTCTTCGCGGCGGACCCGGGGCAAGCCGATGCAATCCGGGCGCATGCGGCCGCCGAAGGCGTCGCCGTGACGGCGATCGGCCATGCCGCCGTCGGCGCCGGATTGCTGCTGACGCACCGGGCGCAGCGCGTCGCGCTGCCGGAGCGTCTCGGTTTCGCGCACTAGGCGCGGAAAAGGGCGAAAAAACCGGGCTTGCCAAAGGGCGAGGTTTCTTCCCATAACGCGGCGTCCAGAATTTGGGGCGGTCGCATCAGGGGAGAGAGCGAACCGGCATCAATAAGTCGGACGTTCGACAGCTATCCTGTGTCCGCCCCCTTCATTGGGGAAGGAACAGACACGCATGAATCCGGTTTTGATCGCGATAGCGTGCGGCCTATTGGCCGTGCTCTATGGGTTCATTACCTCGCGGCAGGTGCTCGGCGCCTCGGCGGGGAATGACAAGATGCAGGAAATCGCCGCCGCCATCCAGGAAGGCGCGCAGGCTTATCTGAAACGGCAATATAGCACGATCGCCATCGTCGGCGTCGTCGTCGCGGTGATCGTCGCGGGGGCACTCGGACCCGTCTCGGGGACGGGTTTCGTCATCGGCGCCGTCCTGTCCGGTGTCGCCGGATTCATCGGCATGAATATTTCGGTACGCGCGAACGTCCGCACCGCGGCCGCTGCGCAAAAGGGGCTGCAGGCCGGGTTGACGCTCGCCTTTCGCGCTGGTGCCATCACCGGCCTTCTCGTCGCCGGGCTCGCGCTGCTTGCGATTGCGGTATTTTATTGGGTGCTGACGGTCCAGATGGGCAAGACGGTGGGCGGCGACGACCGCACGGTCGTCGACGGGCTCGTCGCGCTGGCCTTCGGCGCCTCGCTGATTTCGATCTTCGCGCGTCTTGGCGGCGGCATCTTTACCAAGGCCGCCGACGTCGGCGCCGACCTGGTCGGCAAGGTCGAAGCGGGCATCCCCGAGGATGATCCGCGCAACCCCGCGGTCATCGCCGATAACGTCGGTGACAATGTCGGCGACTGCGCGGGCATGGCGGCCGACCTTTTCGAAACCTATGTCGTCACCGTCGGCGCCACCATGGTGTTGACCGCGCTGCTGCTGAAAGGGGCGGGCGATCTGCTTCCCGGCCTGATGTCGCTGCCGCTGCTGATCGGCGGCGTGTGCATCATCACCTCGATCATCGGCACCTATTTCGTCCGGCTCGGTTCGTCGAACAATGTCATGGGCGCGATGTACAAAGGCTTCCTGGTTTCGGCGATCCTCGCGGTCCCGGCGATCTGGTTCGCGACCAGCCACGCGCTGGGCGGGATGGAAACGGCGGTCACCGGCACCGACTTTACCGGGCGCGATCTTTTCTATTGCTCGCTGCTCGGTCTGGTCATCACCGGCCTGATCATCTGGATCACCGAATATTATACCGGCACGGGCTTCCGTCCGGTGCGGTCGATCGCCAAGGCCTCGGAAACGGGCCATGGCACGAACGTGATCCAGGGCCTCGCGATCAGCCTCGAAGCCACCGCGCTGCCGACGCTGGTCATCGTTGCGGGCATCATCATCGCCTATCAACTCGCGGGGCTGATCGGCATTGCCTATGCTGCGACTGCGATGCTGGCGCTCGCCGGCATGGTCGTCGCGCTCGACGCTTATGGCCCGGTGACGGACAATGCGGGCGGCATCGCCGAAATGGCGGGGCTGGACGACAGCGTGCGCGAAAAGACTGACCTGCTCGACGCCGTCGGCAACACCACCAAGGCGGTGACCAAGGGTTACGCCATCGGTTCGGCGGGCCTCGCCGCGCTGGTGCTGTTCGCGGCCTATACGACCGACCTTCGGGAATTCTTCCCGAGCCTGACGGTCAACTTCAGCCTCGAAAACCCCTATGTCATCGTCGGGCTGTTGCTCGGTGCGCTGCTTCCCTATCTGTTCGGTGCGATGGGCATGACCGCCGTCGGCCGCGCGGCGGGTGACGTGGTGAAGGATGTGCGCGATCAGTTCGCGGGCGATCCCGGCATCATGGCGGGCACGTCGAAGCCGAACTATGCGCGCACGGTCGACCTCGTCACCAAGGCGGCGATCAAGGAGATGATCATCCCCTCGCTGCTGCCGGTGCTGGCGCCGATCGTGGTCTATTTCGTGATCTCGGCGGTTGCGGGTCAGGAGAACGGCTTTGCCGCGCTCGGCGCGCTGCTGCTCGGCGTGATCGTCGGCGGCCTGTTCGTCGCCCTCTCGATGACCTCGGGCGGCGGTGCATGGGACAATGCCAAGAAATATATCGAGGACGGCAACCACGGCGGCAAGGGCAGCGAAGCCCATAAGGCGGCCGTGACGGGCGATACGGTCGGCGATCCCTACAAGGATACCGCGGGTCCGGCCGTCAACCCGATGATCAAGATCACCAACATCGTCGCGCTGCTGCTGCTCGCGGCGCTGGCGGGGCACGCGATGTAAGCATCGCGTCCGTCAGGGTGAAAGAATGGCCCCGCCGGCGCGATCCGGCGGGGCCTTTTTCTTTTGCCTCGTAATTGCTTCGCTTCGCTCGCAATGACGAAGTATCTGATTTAGCGCTGCGCCCCCATCTGCTTGGCATAGCCCGCCTGCACCATGGCGCTCATCCGGTCGAACAGCGCGTTCGGGTCGCTGCGGCGCAGGGCGGCGATGGCGGCTTCGGCGCCTTCGGCGACCACCAGTTCGCGCGTTCCGGCATCGACTGCAGCGAGCATCTGTGCCGCAGCATCGTCGGGCGACAGGCCGTTGTCGATCGCCGCATCGCTCGCGCCGCGGACGCTGCCGTCGGCGTTGAGCGCGTTGCGGCTGACGTTGGTGCGCACCGATCCGGGTTCGACCACCAGCACCTTCAACCCCAGATGCTCATTTTCGGCGCGGACGCTGTCATGATAGCCGATGATGCCGTGCTTGGCCGCCGAATAGGCGCTGCGCAGCGGCACGCCGGCGACTCCCGCGACGCTCGATATGGCGATGATCTGACCGCCGCCGGCCGCGATCATGCGCGGAAGCAGCGCCTGGGTGAGGGCAATCGGCGCAAGCAGGTCGACCGCGATGATCTTTTGATAGACCGCAAAATCGGTTTTGACCGCCAGACTGCGCTGCGAAATTCCGGCATTGTTGACGAGACCGTCGATGCGGCCGCCCCAGGCCCAGGCGCGTTCGACAAGCCCGGGAATCGCGTCATAGTCGGTCGCCTCGAAGGGCAGGATCATCGTGCCCGCGCCGCAATCCGTTGCCACCGCTTCGAGCGCAGCCACGTTGCGGCCCGACAGAATCAGCCGCGCGCCGCGCGCCGCAAGGCCGCGCGCCAGCGCCGCGCCGATACCCGACGAAGCCCCTGTAACCCACCAGATTTGATCTTTCATCTTGGCATCCCCATCTGTGTTTCCGTCTCAAGGTGAAACGCGTTTCGGGGGGCGTCAAGCCGCCGACCCGCGGATTTCCGTGCGGGGGTGGCAATTTTGTTGCGAATCTGATATAATAAATATCAACGCGTCGACAGCTTGCCTCTTTCCATCGCCGGAAAGGCACCCTGCGGCGTCCTGATGGAGCCATATCCCTTGTCACTTTGACTGGCTAGCGCCGACCGCCTTGCTTCGATCCCCCTCCGACGAGGGCGGACGTACCCGGCCTTTTCGCGCTTTTCCGGTCCCGACGGGGCAAATGAAAGGAACCTGCATGTCCGCAAACACGCTCGTCTTTGAAGTCGGTGACTATGTCGTTTATCCCAAACATGGCGTGGGGCGCGTCATTGAACTGCAAAAGTCGGAAATCGCCGGCATGCAGCTCGAACTTTATGTCCTGCGCTTCGAAAAGGAAAAAATGACCCTGCGCGTCCCGACCAACAAGGCCGAGGGCGTGGGGATGCGCAAGCTGTCGTCGGACAAGACGCTGAAGGAAGCGCTTCAGGTCCTGACCACGAAGCCGAAGGTAAAGCGCACCATGTGGTCGCGCCGCGCCCAGGAATATGAAGCGAAGATCAACTCGGGCGACCTCGTGTCGATCGCCGAAGTGACCCGCGACCTGTTCCGCGCCGACGATCAGCCCGAACAGAGCTATTCGGAGCGTCAGATCTTCGAAGCGGCGTCGAGCCGCCTCGCGCGCGAACTCGCCGCGATGGAAGAAAGCGACGAAAAGACCGCGCAGGCGAAGATCCTTCAGATCCTCAACGAACATGCGCCGCTCTATTACGCCGAAAAGGCGCTCTGAGCCGTTCTGCCGAGACGTGAAGAGGGCGGTCCGCAAGGGCCGCCCTTTTTCGTGGGTCAGGGATATTTTGCTTCGATGAAATAGAGGCCGTCGGGCGGTGCGTTGAGGCCGAGCGCCTGCCGGTCGGCGGCGTCGAGCGCGGCCTTTAAATCGCGCGTCGACCATTTGCCTTCGCCGACGAGGGTGAGGCAGCCGACCATCGATCGAACCTGATGATGCAGAAAGCTGCGCGCCGCGGCTTCGATGACGATTTCGTCGCCATGGCGGCTGACCGACAGGCGGTCGAGCGTCTTCACCGCGCTTTCGGCCTGGCAATGCACCGATCGGAAGGTGGTGAAATCATGCCGCCCCACCAGCGCCTGCGCCGCGCCGTGCATCGCTTCGGCGTCGAGCGGCTTCGCAAATTGCCAGGCGAGCCCCTTGTCCCAGGTCAGCGGCGCGCGGCGGTTGACGATGCGATATTCATAGGCGCGGCCGACGCACGAAAAGCGCGCGTGCCAGTCGTCGGCGACCGCCTCGCACGCGAGGATCGCCACCGGCGCGGGGCGAAGCTGGGCGTTCAGCGCTTCCATCAGGCGAAAGGGCTGGATGGCCTTTTCGATGTCGACATGCGCGCGCATCGCGATCGCATGCACCCCGGCGTCGGTGCGTCCCGCGCCGTGAACGGGCGCCGTTTCGGCGGTGATGCGTGTGACGGCTTCCTCGATCGCTTGCTGGACGCTGGGGCCATGCGACTGGCGCTGCCAGCCCATGAAGGGGCGGCCGTCATATTCGATGGTGAGGGCGAAGCGGGTCATGCCAGCCGCGTCCCCGCAGTTATGGGCCGACCGCGCAGCAGTTCGGCGGCGTCCATCGCCGGCTTGCCCGCGCGCTGCACCCGGGTGGCGCGGATCGCGCCGGGGTTGCAGGCGATGGTCAGCGCATCGTCGAGCGTGACGCCGGGCGCGGCGCCGGCGACGGTGTCGGCGGGATGCACGACATCGGCCGCGAGGATCTTGTATCGCTCGCCCTCCAGCTCGAAAAAGGCGCCGGGCACCGGGTTGAACGCGCGAATCTGGCGTTCGGTCTGGGGCGCGCTGACCAGAAAATCGAGCCGCGCCTCGCTCTTGTCGATCTTGGCGGCATAGGTGGCGCCGTCATCCGGCTGCGGCACGGGCGGACAGGCGGACAGGTCGGCCAGCACCTCGACCATCAGCGCCGCGCCCATTGCGGCGAGTTCGTCGGTCAATTCGCCCGCGGTCTTGCCCGCGACCGGCGTGCGGCCGATCAGCCGCATACCGCCGGTGTCGAGCCCGGCATCCATCTGCATGATGGTGACGCCCGTTTCGGTATCGCCCGCCAGAATCGCGCGCTGCACGGGCGCCGCGCCGCGCCAGCGCGGCAGGATCGAGCCATGGACGTTGAGGCAGCCTTCGCGTGGGCTCTCGAGGATCGGTTGCGGCAGAATGAGGCCGTAGGCCGCGACCACCGCGACATCGAGGTCGAGCGCGGCGAATTCGGCCTGCGCTTCTTCGGTCCGCAGGCTCTTCGGCGTGCGGACGGGCAGGCCGTGCGCCTCCACCCAGAGATGCACCGCGCTCTGCTGGAGTTTCTTGCCGCGCTGCGCCGGGCGCGGCGGCTGGGTGTAAACCGCCACGATCTCATGCCCCGCCGCGTGGAGCGCGGCGAGCGTCGGCACCGCAAAGGGCGGCGTTCCCATGAAGGCAATGCGCATGGGCAGCGCCTTTGGAGGAGGCAGGCGCGACATTCAAGCCCATCAAGCTCCAGTGCCCCTGCGAAGGCAGGGGCCTATCTCCGCCGGTTCCAACTTGCGCCGTCCGGAGATGGGTTCCTGCCTTCGCAGGAACACTGGGAATGTTGTGCATATCTTGCACACCCATTACCACCGCCGCATGGCGTCTACCGAAATCGAAGCCCTCGTTCAGCAACTCGCCCGGCTCCCCGGCCTTGGCCCGCGGTCGGCGCGGCGCGCGGTGCTGCATCTGATGAAAAAACGCGAGAGCAGTTTCGCGCCCTTGCTCGCGGCGCTCCAGACGGTGTCCGAGCGGCTGGTGACGTGCGGCATCTGCGGCAATGTCGATACCAGCGACCCCTGCGCGATCTGCGCCGATCCGCGCCGCGACCCACGCAGCCTGTGCGTGGTCGAGGAAGTGTCGGACCTTTGGGCGCTCGACAAGTCGCGGCTGTTTCCCGGCAAATATCATGTGCTGGGCGGCCGCCTGTCGGCGCTGGAAGGCGTGCGGCCGCAGGATCTGAGCATCGACGCGCTGGTGGCGCGCGTCGCGGCGGGCGGCATCGACGAGGTGGTGCTGGCGATGAACGCGACGCTGGAGGGGCAGACGACGGCGCATTATCTCGCCGAGCGGCTGGAGGGCTATCCGGTGCGGCTGACGCAGCTGGCGCATGGCCTGCCGGTCGGCGGCGAGCTCGATTATCTCGACGAGGGAACGCTGGCGCAGGCGCTGCGGGCGCGGCGTCCGGTAGGCTAAGAGCAGACTGTAAACAACTGACACTTGACGTGGCCCGGATTGTCGCTTATTAAATAGATGCTCGCAGTGCTGCGAGCGCTGGTCGCGAAAGCGGCCTTTTTTGTTGTCACGACGTGGCATCTCCATGAACGACAAAGGAACGGCGCAACCGTGCAAGAACTTGCATGGGTGCTGGCCCGCTCTTTGGCATATGTCGTCAGCTCGTTTATTGAAGCAATTGCCTCGCGCAACTGCGTGCGCCGGAAAAGCGCACTGCACCTGCGTTTGGGCGATTGGTTCGAGCTGAGATCGACAAAAGCCGAAGAGTTCGACCGCATCCGCTGAACTCGGATAATCGCATCCTGCTTACGCGATTCCGAGAGAGATGGCGTGTGCCCATAAAATTGGCTCATCTGCGACGCCAACTCGACCCCTTGACCGGGCGCCCGCGCGATCATACCTCGCACGCATGGCCATCCTACCCATCATAGAGACCCCCGATCCGCGGTTGCGCGTCATTTCCAAGCCCGTCGAGACGTTCGACGCCGAGCTGAAGCAGCTCGTCGCCGACATGTTCGAGACGATGTATGACGCCCCCGGCATCGGGCTTGCCGCGATCCAGGTCGGGGTGCCGAAGCGCATTCTCGTCATCGATCTGCAGGAGCCCGATCCCGAGGACGAGGAAGGCAAGAAGGTAATCCGCGAGCCCCGCGTCTTCATCAATCCCGTCTTTTCGGACGAGAGCGAGGAGCATAGCGTCTATCAGGAAGGCTGCCTGTCGGTCCCCGAGCAATATGCCGATGTAACGCGCCCCGCCGAAGTCACGGTCGATTGGCAGGACGTGGACGGCAAGCACCACCAGGAGCGCATGACCGGCCTGATGGCGACGTGCATCCAGCACGAGCATGACCATCTGGAAGGCATATTGTTCATCGACCATCTGTCGCGGCTGAAGCGCGAGATGGTGCTGAAGAAGCTCGCGAAGCTGCGGAAAGCAGCCTGAGCCGAAATTTTGTGACCTGTTCCCCCGCGAAGGCGGGGGCCCATCACCGGCCGTTTCGGATTTCCGCCATCGGATGATGGGTCCCCGCCTTCGCGGGGACACACGCAATGGGTGTAGGGCGGAAAATCAATCCGCCTTCTTGGCGACTCCCACCATCGCGGGGCGCAGCAGGCGGTCCTTCATCATATAGCCAGCCTGCATTTCCTGTACGATCGTGCCGGCGTCCTTGTCGCTGGGGATTTCGAGCATCGCCTGATGCTGGTTCGGATCGAGCGGCAGGCCGATCGCGGCGATGCGCGTGATGCCGTGGCGTTCGAACACGCTCATCAGTTCGCGCTCGGTCGCCTCGAGCCCGGTGAGCAACGGCTTGATCGCCTCGTCGGCGCGCTGTTCTTCGCTGAGCGAAGCGAGCGCGCGGCCGAGATTGTCGGCGACCGACAGGATGTCGCGCGCGAATTTGGTCGCGGCATAGGCGTGCGCGTCGGCGACTTCCTTTTCGGCGCGGCGGCGCACATTCTGCGTTTCGGCGCGCGCGTAGAGCAGATCCTGCTGCACCGCGGCGAGTTGTTCGGCAAGCTTTGCCGCTTCGTCCTGCGCGGGGGCTTCGGCAGCCGCTGCGGCTTCGGTTTCCGGGGCCTGGCCGTCTTCGACCGGCGTTTCGTTTTCGTTGTTCGTCATAAACCTATCGTATCAGTCTTGAGAGCGATTGTGCTGTAAAATCCACCATGGGAACGATGCGCGCATAGTTCAAGCGGGTCGGGCCGATAACCCCGACGACGCCGACCACCCGTCCATCCGATCCGCGATAGGGCGCGGCGATAACCGACGATCCCGACAGCGAAAAGAGCTTGTTCTCCGACCCGATGAAAATGCGCGTCGCGCTGCCTTCGCGCGCGCTGTCGAGCAGGCCGGCGATGTCCTGCTTTGTTTCGAGCTCGTCGAGCAGCTGGCGCACCCGGTCGAGATCGCCGACCGCGCTGTCGTCGAGCAGATTCGCCTGCCCGCGCACGATCAGCACCGGCCGGTCGGCGCCGTCGACCGACCAGATGGCCAGCCCGCGCGAAACCAGATCGGCGGCGGCGCGATCGATCGCGATCCGTTCGTCCTCTATCTCGCGCCGCACCCGCGCCATTGCCTCGGCCAGCGTCAGGCCGCCGAGCATGGCCGAGATATAATTGCCTGCCTCGACCAGCGCCGACGGCCCCAATCCGGCGGGCAGGTCGATGACGCGGTTTTCGACCGATCCATCGCCCGCGACGAGGACGACGAGCGCCTGACGGTCGGCCATCGGAACAAAGGCGACCTGCTTGAGCACGCGTTCATGCTTGGGAACGAGGACAAGGCCGGCGCAGGCCGAAAGCCCCGACAGCGTGGCCGTCGCCTGCGCCAGTGCGCTTTCGATGGGGCCGCCTTCGGCAAGGCTTGCCTCGATCTGCGCGCGATCCTCGGCCGAGGGTTCGGCGACCTGCATCATCCCGTCGACGAACAGGCGCAGCCCCTGTTCGGTCGGCAGGCGTCCGGCGCTGGTGTGCGGGCTCGCAAGCAGGCCGAGCTCTTCGAGATCCTGCATGACATTGCGGATCGACGCGGGCGACAGGTTGAGCGTCGCCAGCTTTGACAGCGTGCGCGACCCGACCGGCTGCCCATTCTCCAGATAGGCATCGACGACGAGCCGGAACACATCGCGCGCGCGTGTCGTCAATTCGGTGATCGGCGGGGTCGTCATGGCATGGACTTAGGGATGCGAAGGGGCGGGGGCAAGCATCGCGCTGCCCGCGGCTCCGTCCGGCTGGGCCTGCCGAGGCGGCGCGAGGATCGCGCGATAGAGGCGCGCGACGCTTTCGGATGCGGCGTGCCAGGAAAAGGCGGCGCTTCTTGCGCGTGCGGCGGCGCCCATTGCGCGCCGCGCGTCGCCGTCCTCAATGAGCCGAACGAGCGCGTCCGAATAGGCGCGGCGGTCGCCGGGCGTGCATAGATGACCCGTTTCGCCCTCCACGATCAGCGCGCTCGCGCTCGGCGCATCGGCGCTGACCACGGGCAGGCCCGATGCCATCGCCTCGAGCACGACATTGCCAAAGGCTTCGGTCGTGCTCGGGTTGAGCATGATGTCGGCGCTGGCAACCGCGTGGGCGAGTTCCTGTCCGTCGAGATGGCCGGTAAGCACGGCGGACGGCAGCGCTGCAAAAGCCTCGGCCGCCGGTCCTGCGCCGACCACAAGCGGCGTGACTGGGTGGCTGGACAGCAATTCGCGCAATATCGCGACATATTCCTCGACGCCCTTTTCCAGCACCAGGCGGCCGAAGAAGAGGATGACGATCCGGTCGTCGGCGATTCCGCGCGTGCGGCGCCATTCCAGGCTGCGCTGCGACGGCGCGAAAAGGTCGCGATCGACGCCGCGACTCCACAGGCTGACCCGGTCGTCGCCGCGTAGCGAGCGCATCTCGTCGATAAGACCCGGAGTCGGGGCGAGAACATGATCGGCGCGGCGATAGAAACGATGGATGTGGCGGTCGACCACGGGCCGCAGCCAGTCGAGGCCGTAATAGCCGAGATAGGTTTCGAACCGCGTGTGCAGGCTGACGACAAGCGGCGTGCCGCGATCGAGGGCGAAGGTCTGCGCGCGGGTGCCGAGAATATCGGGGGTCGCGACATGGATGATGTCGGGCGCGAACCGCGTCAGGTCGCGACGGGTCGCGCGGGGCAGGCCGAGCGCGAGCCGAAATTCGCTGCGCACCGGCAGCGCGATCGACGGCACCGGGACCAGGTCGCCCGCCGGTTCGAACGCCGGCGTGTCGGTGACGGGAGAATAGACCCGCACCGCGGCGCCCGCATGCTGCTCGAGATGCGCGACAAGGCGGTTGAGCGCCTGGTTCGCGCCTTCGCGCACATAGTTGTAATTTCCCGTAAATAACGCGATCCGCACCTTACACCTGTCGAAAATTGAGCACCGCGTTGAGCACGAACATCGCGAGCCCGGCAAAGACGGACACGATCACGCGGGCGACGAGATAGTGGATGGCGGTCCATTTCAGCAAGGCGGCAAAGAGCAGGATGGTGATCGCCATGCCCACCCCCGCGTTGACCAGAAAGATCAGATAGCCCGACCCGATGGCGCGATCGGTGCCGCGAAATATCCACGAACGGCCGAGCGCATAATGCAGGCTGTTCGAGGTCAGAAAGCCGATCGCCGCCGCGGGCACCGCCTGCATCCTGCCCCATTGCACCAGGCCCCAGAGCACGGCGAGGCCGACCAGAAAGACGGCGCTGCTGACCGCCGTGTTCTTGAGCAGCATGCCGCCGACGCGGCGGTTGAACAGGCGCGACGCCAGCCCGGCTTCGCGCGCCGGAGCCTCTCCGCTGGCGGGCAATTCCGCCCCTGCACTAAAGTCGGTCATGCAGCGGCGTGGGCCGCGAGCGGGCGATCGCCATAGGCTTCATTATCGCGCGCATCGGGCCAGGCGGTGCGGCGCCCGACCCAGGGGTTGAGGAAGAGCCACGGCAGCTTGATGAACAGCAATTCGGAATGGATGAAGGCATCGATCGCGCGTTCCCACCAGCGCGGGCGCCGGCGCCCGTGCGCGACGAGCCATGCCTCATAGGGGGCCCAGTGGCTCGGTTCGTCCTTGTGGATGATCCGGAAAATCCGGGTCAGGATCGGATCGTCGAGCACGAAGCGGTTCTTCAGCAGGGTTTCGACCTGCTTGTAACCGCGCCGTTCGGTCAGCGCGATGACGCGGCAGAGCCGTTCGAACAGCTCGTCACGATCGATGACCGCCTGCGTATCGAGCTTGTCGATCGGCGTGCGAAAAATGATTTCGACGAAGCGGTCGATATGCCCGAAGGTGCGATCGACATCGAGCGGCATCGAGCCGCGCCGTTCGAACCAGCGACGAAACATCATATAATGTTTGCGCTCGTCGCCGCGGTGGCTTTCGATCGCGGCGATCAAGGCCCGATCGTCGGGCGTCCGCGCGCGAACCGCTTCGATAACCCGGTCGATCGCGGTATAGCCGCGATGTTCGTTATAAATATAGATCGACCCGAGTACGAGCAGATAGCGTTCGCGCAACCAGCGCAGCATAGGCATCTCCCACCAAAGCGACTGATTATCACCCTTCGCGGCGCTAGTCGAATGGCGTGATGCCGCTTTGTCGCCCTGCTTTGCCGAAATCGGGTCGAGCTGTGCGATGAAAACAGGTGCATCGGATGCATCTTATGCCTAGCCTTCGTCAAGGTTCGAGCGGTCTGGGCCGCGGGGAGAGAAAAGCATGACCACACGTCCGCTCGATCGCGACGATCCGCTCGACGATTTCGACCGGCGGACGATCCGCCTGCTCGGCACCGACCGGCTCGTCTATGTGACGGGCGGCGGCCCGGCGGTGATCGTGATGACCGAGATGCCGGGGATCAGCCCGCATGTCGCGCGGTTCGCGCGATGGGTCCGCGATGCGGGCTTCACCGTCTATATGCCGCATATCTTCGGGAAGGACGGCGCGGTGCCGCGCATGCCGGGCGCATTGTTCACGATGATCGGCGGGTGCATCAGCCGCCAGTTCCGCGCTTTTCAGGCGAACGAAAGCTCGCCGGCGACGCAGTGGCTGCGCGCGCTCGCGGCGCTGGCGCATGAAGAATGCGGCGGCAAGGGCGTCGGGGCGATCGGCATGTGCTTTACCGGCAATTTCGCGCTGTCGATGATGCTTGAGCCCGCGGTGCTCGCGCCGGTGCTCGCGCAGCCCTCGCTGCCGCTCAACGATCCTGCGGGAATGCATATCGCGCCCGATGAGCTGGCGGCGGTGAAGGCGCGGATGGAGGCCGAGGATCTGACCGTGCTCGCCTATCGCTTCGCGGGCGACAAATTCTGCAAAGCGGCGCGTTTTGCGGCGTATGAGGATGCGCTGGGCGACCGCTTCGTCGGCCGCGTCTTGCCCGACGAGGCGGCGAACCCCGACAGTCCGATGAAGAACCCGCACAGCGTCGTCACCATCCACCTGATTGACGAGGCAGGCCAACCGACGGTGCAGGCGCGCGACGAAATCCTCGATTTCTTCAAGATGCGGTTGAGTGGATGACGGCGCGCGCCTAAGAGCCGCGCCTTCAACGATGAAAGGAATATCATGCGACCCTCCGGCCGCGCGCCCGACCAGATGCGCCCCATCGCCATCGAAACCGAATTCACCATCCACGCCGAAGGCAGCGTGCTGGTAAGCTTCGGCAACACCAAGGTACTCGTCACCGCCAGCGTCGAGGAGAAGGTGCCGCCCTTCCTGCGCGGCAAGGGGCAGGGCTGGGTGACCGCCGAATATGGCATGCTGCCCCGCGCGACGCACACGCGCGGCAGCCGCGAGGCGGCGAAGGGCAAGCAGTCGGGGCGGACGCAGGAAATTCAGCGGCTTATCGGGCGCAGCTTGCGCGCCGTCGTCGATATGAAGAAGCTCGGCGAGCGCCAGATCGTGATCGATTGCGACGTGATCCAAGCCGATGGCGGCACGCGCACCGCGTCGATTTCGGGCGCGTGGGTCGCGCTGCGGCTCGCGGTCGACAAGCTGATCGCGGCCAAGGCGATTGCCGAAGACCCGATCGAGGACAAGGTCGCGGCGATTTCCTGCGGCATGTATCAGGGCACCGCCGTCCTCGACCTCGATTATGACGAGGATTCGAACGCCGAAGCCGACGGCAATTTCGTGCTGACCGGCAAGGGCCAGATCGTCGAAGTGCAGGCGAGCGCCGAGGGCGCGACCTATGACGAGGAAGGCTTGCTGCGCCTCCTCCGCCTCGCGCGCATCGGCTGCGGCGAGATTTTCGCGGCGCAGGCGAAGGCGGTGGGTAGGTAGTTTCCTCTCGTCACCCCGGACTTGATCCGGGGTCCACGCGCTCATGGATGCCGGATCAAGTCCGGCATGACGAAAAATGAGGTTGTCGAATGTCACATCGAAAACTCGCTCCGGGTAAACTCGTCATCGCGAGCCATAATGCGGGCAAGGTGCGCGAGATTCGGGCGCTGCTGTTGCCTTATGGCATCGAACCGGTGTCGGCGGGCGACCTCGGCCTTCCCGAACCCGACGAAACCGGGACGACATTCTGCGAAAATGCGCTGCTCAAGGCACATGCGAGTGCGTCGGCTGCGGGTCTTCCCGCGCTTGCCGACGACAGCGGGCTGGCGGTCGCGGCGCTGGGTGGACGGCCGGGTGTCTATACGGCCGACTGGGCCGAACGGCAGTGGTTCGAAGGCGAAAAGGGCCGCGACTGGTATATGGCGATGGGCAAGGTCGAGGGGTTGCTCGCCGAGCAGGGGCCCAACGTCGACCGCAGCGCCGCCTTCATCTGCACCCTCGCGATCGCCTGGCCCGACGGCCATGCGGAGGTTTTCGAGGGGCGCGCCGCGGGCAGCCTGACCTGGCCGCCGCGCGGTACGCTGGGGTTCGGTTATGATCCGGTCTTCGTGCCGACAGGCAAGTCCCTGACTTATGCCGAGATCGATCCGGCCGAAAAACATGCGATCAGCCACCGGGCCGATGCCTTCGCGAAGCTGGTGGCGGGGGTGTTTTAGATCCTTCGTCGCCCCCCCATGACCGAACCGCTCGCCCTCTATGTCCATTGGCCGTTCTGCGTGTCGAAATGCCCCTATTGCGACTTCAACAGCCATGTGCGCGAGAGCGTCGATCAGGCGGTCTGGCGCGATGCGTTGCTTGCCGATCTGCGGCACGAGGCGACGCTGCTGCCGGGACGCCGAGTGTCGTCGATCTTCTTCGGCGGCGGCACGCCGAGCCTGATGCCGCCCGCGACGGTGGCGGCGGTGATCGCCGAGGCGGCGGCGCTGTGGGGCCTGACCGACGACTGCGAGATCACGCTGGAGGCCAACCCCAATTCGGTCGAGGTTGCCGCCTTCGCCGATCTGGCGGTCGCGGGGGTCAATCGTGTGTCGATCGGCGTGCAGAGCTTCGATCCGCAAGTGCTTGAATTTCTGGGGCGCGCGCACAGCGGGGACGAGGCACGGCGGGCGATTGCGGCGGCGCAGGCGCATTTCCGCCGTGCCAGCTTCGACCTTATCTATGCGCGGCCGGGGCAGGGGCTCGCCGACTGGGAGCGCGAGCTTGCCGATGCACTGGGGTTCGGCACCGGGCATCTTTCGCTCTATCAACTGACCATCGAACCCGGCACGCGCTTCGCGACGCTCGCCGCCAAGGGCGAGCTTGTCCTGCCCGACGGCGATGCGGCCGCCGACCTGTTCGACGCTACGCAGGCGATGACCCGGGCGGCGGGGCTGCCGCGTTACGAAGTGTCGAACCATGCAAGGCCGGGCGAGGAAAGCCGCCATAATCTGACCTATTGGCGCTACGGCGATTACGCGGGGGTCGGGCCGGGGGCGCATGGGCGGCGGCTGGCGCAGGCGACCGAGCGCCACAAGAAGCCTGAGAATTTCATCACGGCGGTCGAACGCAACGGCCACGGCCTGAAGGTCGAGACCGACCTGCCGCCGCACGAACGCGCGACCGAGGCGATGCTGATGGGCCTGCGGCTGACCGAGGGCATCGATCTGGCGCGGATCGAGGTGCGGAGCGGCTTGGCGCGCGACGCGTTCGTCGATGCCGATGCGGTGGCGCGGCTGGCCGGGCAGGGGCTGATGCAGCAGACCGGCGACCGGCTGAGCGTGACCGACGATGGCATATTGCTGCTCGACAGCATCCTTTCGGAAGTGGTGCGAACAGGCTAGACGACTGCAAAGCCCGTTCGCCCTGAGCTTGTCGAAGGGCCGTTCTTCCCTTTTGGAGGCTGAAAGAAAGGACGGGGCTTCGACAAGCTCAGCCCGAACGGAGTGGGTTTTGTTTGACGTCCTGATCCGCGACTGGGACGCCCATCTGGCGCATGAAAAGCGCCGGTCGGACCATACGCGGCGCGCCTATATCGCGACCGCCGAGCGCTTTTGCGGCTTTCTGGCGCATCATCGCGGCGGCGCGGTCGATGCGCGCATGCTCAAAGGCCTGACCCCGAACGACCTGCGCTCTTACCTGGCCGATCGCCGCGCCGACGGGCTGGGCAATGCCTCGGCGGCGCGCGAATTGTCGGCGCTGCGCAGCTTCCTGCGCTTTGTCGGCGGATCGAACGCCAGCGTGCCGCAGATGCGCGGACCGCGCGTCAAAAAGGGGCTGCCGCGCCCGGTCGCGCCCGCCGAGGCGATGCAGCTTGCACAGGATGTCGAGGACAATGCCCGCGAAGCCTGGGTCGGCGCGCGCGATTTTGCCTTGCTGTTGCTGCTTTATGGTGCGGGGCTGCGCATCGGCGAGGCGCTGTCGCTGACCGGCGCGGCGCTGCCGCTCGGCGAAACGCTGCGCATCACCGGCAAGCGCGGCAAGACGCGGATCGTGCCGATCCTGCCCGCGGTCGCGGCGGCGGTGGCGCGCTATGTCGCGGCCTGCCCCTGGTCGATGGGCAAGGACGCGCCGTTGTTCGTCGGCGCGCGCGGCGGGCCGCTGCAGCCGGGTGTGGTGCGGGCCAGCGTCCGGCAGGCGCGCCGCGCGCTCGGCCTGCCCGAGCGCACGACGCCGCACGCGCTGCGCCACAGCTTCGCAACGCATCTGCTCGCGGGCGGGGCCGATTTGCGCAGCCTGCAGGAACTCTTGGGCCATGGGAGTCTGGCGTCGACGCAGATATACACCGCCGTCGACGCCGCGCATCTGCTCGACGTCTATCGCAGCGCTCACCCGCGCGCCGGCTAGTCGCGACGGTGCTTGGGTTTCCAGGTGAAGACGCGCCAGAAATAGAGGAGGACCAGCGAGCCGATCGCGACGAGCGCGAGCGGGCCGACGAACTGTTCGATATCGGCGAACTGTTTGCCGAACCAGTTGCCTGCGCCAGCGAGCGCGGCGATCCAGATCGTCGATCCGGCGGCGGTCCACAGCAGGAATTTCGCCTGATTCATATGGACCATGCCCGCGGGCAGCGACACCATCGTCCGCGCGACGGGCATGAAGCGCGCGACGAAGACGATGCCCGGACCATATCGGACGAAGCCCGCGTGCAGCCGCTCGACCTCGTGCCAGTCGAGCGTCAGCCAGCGGCCGTGGCGGTCGATAAAGGGCTTCAGCCGCTTGTAGCCGATCCAGCGCCCGATCGCATACCACACCCAATTGCCCGCCGTGGTGCCGGCGACCGCGACCGCGACGAGGGTCCAGAAGTCGAAGCGCCCTTGCGCGACCGCGATGCCGCCCAGACCCATGATCACTTCGGACGGAACGGGCGGGAAGACGTTTTCGAGGAACATCAGGACGGCAATGCCCCAATATCCCCACGCCTGAATCAGATCGAGGATGAATTCGGTCATGGATGGCAAACGCGGTGGCGGCTCAAGCGATCCGGCGTTCTATCGCATCCCAGATCATGCCGGCCGTATCGCTGTTGTTGAAACGGTCGATCGCGACGATGCCGGTCGGCGAGGTGACGTTGATTTCGGTGAGCCATTCGCCGCCGATCACGTCGATACCGACGAAGATCAGGCCGCGTTCCTTGAGCTGCGGGCCGAGCGCGGCGCAGATTTCCTGCTCGCGCGGCGTCAATTCCGCCGCTTCGGCATAGCCGCCGACGGCAAGGTTCGACCGGAATTCGCCTTCGCCGGGCTTGCGGTTGATCGCGCCGGCCACGTCGCCGTCGACCAGCACGATCCGCTTGTCGCCTTTGGACACGCTGGGCAGGAATTGCTGGACCATGAAGGGTTCGGGCCAGACCTGACCGAACAGTTCGACCAGTGCGCCCAGATTGCTGCCGTCGGCGTCGATGCGGAACACCGCCTTGCCGCCGTTGCCGTGCAGCGGCTTGACGACGACAGCGCCGTAGCGCGCCTGAAAATCCTTCACCGCGTCGAGATCGCGCGTGACCATCGTCGGCGGCATGAATTGCGGAAAATCGAGCACGAAAACCTTTTCGGGCGCGTTGCGCACCGAAACGGGATCATTGACCACCAGCGTCTCGCCCCGAATGCGTTCGAGCAGCCAGGTACCGGTAAGATAGCCGAGGTCGAAGGGCGGATCCTGCCGCATCAGCACGACATCGACATCGCGGCCGAGGTCGATCGTTACGGGATCGCCGAAGCGGTAATGCGCGCCGGCCTCGCGCTTGACGTCGAGAACGGGGTGCGCCCGTGTCGTCAGCCGTCCGGCCTCCCAGGTCAGCCCGCGCACATCGTAGTGATAGAGGGTGTAGCCGCGTTCGAGCGCTTTCAGCATCAACGCGAAACTGCTGTCGCCGCCGATGTTGATGCCATCCATCGGGTCCATTTGAACCGCCGCGCACAGGGTCATTCCGTCTTCCTTCAGGGCTGCCAGACGTGGACCAGATGGCGAGGCAAGCGCCCCGGCGCAAGGAGCAGCACGTCGATGCGAATATCATCATCGGGTCGCGCAAAGCGCACGCTGAGCATTTCTGCGGCTGCGGCGACGCGGCGCAGGCGAAATTCGTCGATCGCCATATCGAGATCGGCGGCGCGGTCGCGCCATTTCACTTCGACGAAAGCGAGTGTGCGGCCGCGCCGCGCCACCAGATCGACTTCGCCCGCGGGAACGCGCAGCCGTTCGCCCAAGATACGCCAGCCATGCAGGCGCAGCCACCAGGCGGCGCGCCGTTCGGCCCGGCGTCCGCGCGCTTCGGCGGCGGCGCGGTTCAAGCGCGATCCTTAAGCGCGAGTGCGCGCGCATAAACCGCGTGACGGTCGAGCCCGAAGCGTTTGGCGACGGCCTTGGCGGCTTTGGCCACCGGCTGCTCGTCCAGCGCCTCGCGCAGCGCCGCGTCGATCGCGTCGTCGTCGGCGGCTTCGACGGCCTGCTCCTGGGGCGGGCCGACCATCACGACGATTTCGCCTTTTGGTGGCGCGTCGGCGTAGCGCGCCGCGAGTTCTTCGAGTGGGCCGGTGACACATTCTTCGTATAATTTGCTGATTTCGCGCGCGACCGCCGCCTCGCGATTGCCGAGGCCGGCGGCGAGCGCGGTCAGCGTCGCGGCGAGGCGCGGCCCGCTTTCATAGAAGACGAGCGTTGCGCGCAGAGCGGCGAATTCGGCGATCGTGTCGGCGCGTGCCTTGGCCTTGTTCGGCAGGAAGCCCGCAAAAAGAAAGCGATCGCTTGGCAGGCCCGACAGGGTGATGGCGGCGATCGCGGCACAGGGGCCGGGCAGGGTGGTGATCGCCCGTCCCGCCGCGCGCGCATCGCGCACCAGCTTGTAGCCGGGGTCCGAAATCAGCGGGGTTCCGGCGTCGGACACCAGCACGACGACTTCGTCCGCCATCCGGGCAACCAGCGTCGCACGGGCGCGTTCGTCGCTATGATCGTGATAGGGGGTCATCGGAACACGCAAGCCCAGATGTGCGAGCAGCTTTGCCGTGACGCGCGTATCCTCCGCCGCGATCACGTCGGCGCGCGCAAGCACCGCCGCGGCGCGCGGGGTGATGTCGCCAAGGTTGCCGATGGGCGTCGCGACGATATAGAGACCGGGCAAGGGAGATATAGAGATGGTCGAATCCGGCATGGCGGCAGAGATGGCAGAAACGACGCGCGAGCGCCAAGGGAATGCGTCGCCGCGGCGGCAATTGCTGCGCGGTATCGCGACGCTGGCGCTTGGCGGGTTGCTCGCCGCATGCCAGGTGGTGCCGAAGACCAACGGCCCGGCGACCCCACCGCCGCCCGACAAGCCCACCGACAATGTCGGCCCCGGCCTGCCGACCGATACCGACCGCCACCGCGTCGCGCTGCTCGTTCCGCAGACGGGAACCAACGCCGATGTCGGCATGGCGATCGCCAATGCGACGACGATGGCGCTGCTCGATACCAAGGCCGACAAGGTCCGCATCACGACGTATGACACCGCGCTGGGCGCCGCCGCGGCCGCGAAACAGGCGGTGGCCGACGGCAACAAGCTGATCCTCGGCCCGCTGCTCAGCGAGGATGTCACCGCGGTGGCGCCGATCGCGCGGGCGGCGAAGGTGCCCGTCATCAGCTTTTCGAACGACAGCAGCGTCGCGGGCAACGGCGTCTTCATCATGGGCTTCGTTCCCGGCCAGTCGGTCGAGCGGGTCGTGAGCTTTGCCCGCGCCAAGGGGCAGCAGCGCTTCGGCGCGCTGATCCCCAAGAATCTTTATGGCGAGCGTTCGATGGCGGCGTTCAAGGCGGCGGTCGCCAATGCGGGCGGAACGCTCGTCGCGACCGAAACCTATGACCGCAGCGCCGCAGCGCTGACGGGCGCGGCGCGCCGTCTGGCGAGTGCGGGTGCGATGGACGCGGTGCTGATCGCCGATGTCGGCGGCAATGCGGTGCGCGCGGTTCCGATCATCAAGGGCGCGGGACAGCGCCAGATCCTCGGCACCGAATTGTGGAACACCGATGCGACACTGGGCGGCAACCCGGCGATGCGCGGTGCATGGTTCGCCAGCGTTTCGGACGGCCTCTACGGCCACCTCGCCACCAAATATCGCACCCGGTTCGGCAAGGCGCCCTATCGTCTGGCCAGCCTCGGCTATGATTCGGTGCTGCTGACGGTGCGCATTGCGCGTGACTGGAAGCCGGGGACCAACTTTCCTGCCGGGCGCCTGATGGCGGCGGACGGGTTCGGCGGCATCGACGGCATCTTCCGCTTCAACGACCGCGGCATCGCGATCCGCGCGCTGGAGGTCAGCGAGGTGGGGGCGGGCGGCTTCCGCGTGATCGACCCCGCGCCCGCCAAATGGTAGGGTCCGGATCCTAGGGGCGGCGGGCGTGGCATAGCCGCCACAGTCGGACGAAAACCGCCGGTAAATTGCGCACGGCAACCTTTACGCCGCGACAATGTTCATTATATGTGCACCGCGCGCGCGTTTGCGCGCCCGCTGCGCATATGAACTGAAACAACACAGGAGATACAGCTATACGCCCGCCCATGACCCGCCGCCCGCTGGCGCCAATGCCGCCGAAGAACGGCCCGCGATACAATGAATTCATCGCCTCGCCCAAGGTCCGTGTGATCGACGAGGAAGGCGAAAATCTGGGCGTAATGCTGACTGCTGAAGCGATCGAACAGGCGGCCGAAGTCGGCCTCGATCTGGTCGAAGTATCCCCCAACGCCGATCCGCCGGTGTGCAAGTTTCTGGATGTGGGCAAGTATAAATACGAAGCCCAGAAAAAGGCCAATGCGGCCCGCAAGACGCAGAAGACCCAGGAAATCAAAGAGATCAAGATGCGTCCGAACATCGACGATCATGATTTCGAAGTGAAGATGAAGAAGGTCTTCGACTTCCTCGAGGAAGGCGACAAGGTCAAGATGACCATGCGCTTCCGCGGCCGCGAAATGAGCCATACGCAGCTCGGCCTCAACGTGCTGCAGCGCGTGGCGGAGATGACGGCAGAGATCGCCAAGGTCGAGGCGCATCCGCGCACCGAAGGGCGGCAGATGCTGATGGTGCTCGCACCCAAATAGGATTTGCGGCTCAGCCGATACGAAAATCGAGGGCGGTCGTTCCGGCGGAGCGGCCGCCCGCTTCGTATCGGCGTTCGACCATGCGGGCATCGCCACTCGCGCCGATCATGACCAACGTCGAGGCGCGCGTGCCATAGACCTCGCCGCGCAGGAACAGCGCCGGGTCTCCTTCGGCGGTCAGCGTATCGAGCAGCCCTTCGGGATCGGCGCTGGCCTTGACCGTGGCGGCCAGTGCAGTGCGCAGCTGTTCGGCGCGCGGGCAGGGGCGGTCGACGGGTTCGTTGGCGAGGGCGTGAACGCCGTCCGCCAGCGCTGCGATCAGCGGCTGCGGCCGGTTGGTGAGCAAGCGGGCATTTCCATCGGCGGCGAACAGATTGAAGGCATTGAACCGGTCGAGATCGGCTTCGGACGGATCGGCGAAACGCCCGTCGCCGCGCAACATGTCGACCACCAGCGCGCCGCGCGATTCCTTCGCCGGATCGGGCATCGCGCCGCGGACATTGGTCACCACGACGACGCGTCCGCTCGGTCGATGCACGCCAAGCCATGTCCCGCCGGCTTGCAGGTCGCGCCCTGCGACGATGCCGCTGCCATCATCCCATTCGGCGAGCGCCGCCGCAGGCCGCGCGTGAAACTCGTCACGGTTGCCGATCAGGATCAGCGGCCAGTCGGGATGGACGCGGCGGGCAAGGGCGACGACACACATGCGCTGCCTATCGGAGAGCGCGGCGGATTTGCCAAGCGTTCATGGTGTGTTGCGCGCCTACATCACCAATTGTCCAGCGCGCGAATGGATGATAGTCTGCCCCCATCTTTCTGGAGGGGGAGATCAACATGGATGTAGCCGTCAAAACGCCGTGGCACCTGTGGGTCGTCGGGGCCGTATCGCTCGTCTGGAACGCTTTCGGCGCGGTGGACTATGTGATGACCAAGATCCAGAATCCCGATTATCTGGCCGCTTTCACGCCCGAGCAGCAGGCGTGGTTTACGGGCTTTCCGGTCTGGGCGAACGCGGGATGGGCGCTCGGCGTCTGGGGCTCGGTAATCGGATCGCTTCTGCTGCTGGTCCGCAGCCGCCATGCGGTCGCGGCCTTCATGGTCTCGCTTGCCGGACTGGCCGTCAGCTGCGTCTACCAGTTCGGCATGCATTATGGCGACCTGATGCGGATGTTCGGGACCTTCCCGATGATCTTCACTGCGGTCATCTGGGTCATCCTGATCGCACTGTTTCTCTACGCACGCAAACAGGCCGCGGCCGGGGTGCTGCGTTAGGTAGTGCGGATAAGCTGAGAACCGTCGCCCCCGCGAAGGCGGGGGCCGCTATCGGCCTTTTCCTTCGGCGCTGCGTAAGCCGACGGCGGCCCCCGCCTTCGCGGGGGCGACGGTTTTTCACCTATCGCGCGCGAATGAAGGCGCGGATGTCCGACGACAATTTGTGGCGATCCTCGTCGCGGATATACATCATGTGCCCCGCGTCATAATATTTATACTCGATCCGATCCTGCGGGATGCCGGTGCGCGACAGCGAATATTCGGCGGCGAAAAAGGGCGTCGCGAAATCATAATAGCCCTGACCGACAAAGACGCGCAGTCCGCTGTTTTCGCGCAGCGCCTGCCCGATATAGGGCGCGACGTTGAGATAGGCGTTGGTGTCGCGGCCTCCGATGCGCCAGTCCCACTGGCCGCCGATGCCGCTGATCGATTGATATTCGCGGTCGGTCTTGAACCCCAGCGTATCGCGCGCCCAGCTGTTGATCGCGGCGGTGTAGCCCGCGTCGATGCCATAGAAGCTGGGATCATTGTCGGGCTCTTCGCCGGCATTGTCATAGTCCTTGCCCGTGTAGCGGCTGTCGAGCCGGCCGACGGTCAGGCCGCGGTCGCGCAGCAATTCCTTGTAGAAGCGGCCGGGCGTGACGCGCAGATCCGCCTGTTCGAGATAGGTTTCGGACAGGCCGGTGAAGCGGGCAAGCTCGCGGCGGATCGCGGCGCGTTCCTCGCCCTGCAGCTTCTGCCCCTTGAGCAGCGCCGCGGCATAGGGCCCGATCGCCCACTGGCGCGCCTCTTCGGCGAATTGTTCGACCGACGGCGCGCTCGCCTTGCCGTGATAGAGCGCGGTCGTCGCCATCGACGGAAGGTTGGTGATGTAGCTGAGTTCATTGCCCGGTGTATCGGACCCGGCCGCGAAATCGAGCACGGTCGAGATGAGGATGATGCCGTTGAGGCCGACATCGTTGAAGGTGACATTCATCAACTGGTTCGCGACCGCGGCCGAGCGCGTGGTGCCATAGCTTTCGCCGCCGAGGAATTTGGGGCTGTTCCAGCGGCCATTGTCGTTGAGCCAGCGCCGGATGACTTCGGCGACGGCCTTCGCATCCTGCGTCACCCCGTAATAATCCTTGGGGTCGGCCTTGCCGATCAGGTGCGAGAAGCCGGTGCCGGGCGGGTCGATGAACACGATGTCGGTCACGTCGAGCAGCGAATCGGGATTGTCGACGATGGGATAGGGCGGGGCGCCGTCATCCTTGGCATCGCTGGGGATCGCAACGCGCTTCGGTCCGAACGCACCCATCATCAACCAGACGGTGCCCGACCCCGGCCCGCCGTTGAACAGAAAAGTCACGGGGCGGCCCGGATCGCGCGGCTCCTTGATATAGGAGGTGGTGACGATCGCCGCTTCGGGCACGCCATCCTTGTTCTTCAGGATCGTCTCGCCGATCGTCGCCGCATAACCGATCTTCTGCCCGCCAAACGTCCCCGAAAGGCGCGTCGTGCGCACCTGCGGCACGACGTCCTCGGCTTTTTCCGGCTTGGCTTTTTCGGCCGGCGCGTCCTGCGCGGCAAGCGTGGCAGGAACCGCAGCGGCAAGCGCCAGCGCGATCAGCGACAGACCCGTTTTCATAGATATTCTCCCCGTTTGTGGCGCGGACGCTAGGCCGCGCGTAAAGGGGAGACAAGGCTACTTGTCGGTTACAATCGGGCTTTGGTCGAAGGGGGCGTTACCGCCCCCACTTCGTCTTGCTCTGCTTCCCGAAGCGCCCCTTCCTCGTTCCCGGCTTCCCTTCGTTGCTCCGGCCGACACGCGGTGCCACCTGTTCGTCTGCGGGCAGGCCGAGTTCGTCGGCTTCGAGGCGGCGGATTTCGTCGCGCAGGCGGCCGGCTTCCTCGAATTCCAGGTCAGCGGCGGCGTCGCGCATCTTCTTTTCCAGCTCCTGGATATAGGCGCGGAGGTTGTGGCCGACCATGTGCTGCGGCTTGTCGTCGCCGAGGTCGATGGTGACCTGATCCTTCGACGCGACATGCGCGATGATGTCGCCGATGTTGCGCTTGATCGTCGTCGGCGTGATGCCATGTTCTTCGTTATACGCCTGTTGCTTGGCGCGGCGGCGGTCGGTTTCGCGCAGCGCGCGTTCCATGCTGCCGGTGATGCGGTCGGCGTAGAGGATGACACGGCCGTCGACGTTACGCGCGGCGCGGCCGATCGTCTGGACGAGGCTGGTTTCGCTGCGCAGAAAGCCTTCCTTGTCGGCGTCGAGGATCGCGACGAGCCCGCATTCGGGAATGTCGAGGCCTTCGCGCAGCAGGTTGATGCCGACGAGCACGTCGAACACGCCGAGCCTGAGGTCGCGAATGATCTCGATGCGCTCGAGCGTTTCGACGTCGCTGTGCATGTAACGGACCTTGAGCCCCGCTTCGTGCAGGAACTCGGTCAGATCCTCGGCCATGCGCTTGGTGAGCGTGGTGACGAGGGTGCGGTAGCCCGCCGCGGCGGTTTTCTTCGCCTCGGCGATCAGATCGTCGACCTGCTCCTCGACCGGCTTGATCTCGACCGGCGGGTCGATCAGCCCGGTCGGGCGGATGACCTGCTCGGCGAAAACGCCCTGGGTGCGGTCCATTTCCCACGGGCCCGGGGTTGCCGACACGCTGACCGTCTGGGGGCGCATCATGTCCCATTCGGCGAAACGCAACGGCCGGTTGTCGATGCAGGAGGGCAGGCGGAAGCCATATTCGGCGAGGGTGATCTTGCGGCGATGGTCGCCCTTCGACATCGCGCCGATCTGCGGGATCGTCTGATGGCTTTCATCGACGAACAGCAAGGCATTGTCGGGGAGATATTCGAACAAGGTCGGCGGCGGCTCGCCCGGCAGGCGACCGGTCAGGAAGCGGCTGTAATTCTCGATTCCCGCGCAGCTTCCGGTGGCGGCGATCATTTCGAGGTCGAAATTGGTCCGCTGTTCGAGCCGCTGCGCTTCGAGCAGCCGGCCTTCGGTTTCGAGCTCCTTCAGCCGCTCGGCGAGTTCGTGGCGGATCGCTTCGGTCGCCTGCTTCAGCGTCGGGCCGGGCGTGACATAGTGGCTGTTGGCATAGACGCGCACATAGTTGAGGCTGGCGATCTTCTTGCCGGTCAGCGGGTCGAATTCGGTGATCTCCTCGATCTCATCACCGAAGAAGCTGACGCGCCACGCCATATCCTCATAGTGCGACGGGAAAATTTCGAGGCTGTCGCCGCGGACGCGGAAATTGCCGCGCGCGAAGGCCTGGTCGTTGCGCTTGTACTGTAGCGCGACGAGCTTGCGGATAATCTCTCCGCTGTCGACGACCTGCCCCTTCTTGAGGTCGAAAATCATCGCCGAATAGGTCTCGACCGATCCGATGCCGTAAAGGCAAGACACCGAGGCGACGATGATCACGTCGTCGCGTTCGAGCAGCGCGCGCGTCGCCGAATGGCGCATGCGGTCGATCGCCTCGTTTACGCTGCTTTCCTTCTCGATATAGGTGTCCGACCGCGGCACATAGGCCTCGGGCTGATAATAGTCGTAATAGCTGACGAAATATTCGACCGCATTGTTCGGAAAGAAGCTCTTGAACTCGCCATAGAGCTGCGCCGCGAGGATCTTGTTCGGCGCGAGGATCAGCGCCGGGCGCTGCAATTCCTCGATCACCTTCGCCATGGTAAAGGTCTTGCCCGATCCCGTGACGCCCAGCAGCACCTGATCGCGTTCGCCCTCCCTGGCGGTGTCGACCAGCTCGCGGATCGCGGTCGGCTGATCGCCCGCCGGGGAATAGTCGCTGACCAGTTCGAACCGCTTGCCGCCCTCCACCTTGTCGGGGCGAGCGGGACGGTGCGGCACATAGTCCTGCGCCGTGTCGATTTCGTCGAGCGAGGTGCGAATCTGAATTGCCATCGCTGCCAATATGGTGAGGATGCCGCGCATCGGCAACGGCGGGAGTCTGGATGATGTTCAAGCGCAATATTCTGTTGGCGACGGGCGCGCTGCTCGCGCTGTCCGCATGCGACAGCGGCAAGGGCGTGTCGGCCAAGAATGAATCGGTCGAATCGGTGCAGAACAAGGTCGCCGATGCGGTCGCTTCGGGCGAGTTCATGAAGCCCGGCCAATGGGCCGGCACGGTGAAGATCACCGATATGACGATGCCCGGAATGGAAAAACTGCCGCCGCAGATGCAGGAGCAGATGAAGGCGCGGCTGGCACAGGGGCATAGTTTCGAAAACTGCCTGACCCCGGAAGACGCGCGCGATCCGAAGGCGCGAATGGCGGAAAATTCGGGCGGCAAATGCACCTATGATCATTTCGAGATGGCGCATGGCGTGATCGACGCGAAGATGAGCTGCACCAGCGAAGCCGGTCCGCGCACCATGACGATGAAGGGCACCTACAGCGGCGACAGCTATGAGATGGAAATGGCGAGTACGGGGCAGGGCGAAGGGCCTGCGGGCATGTCGATGAAGATGCAGATGTCGGCCAAGCGTACCGGCGCCTGCAAGGCCGGCGACGTCTGACGCGACGAGCGCAGACTTCGGCCGACGGCCCCATCTGGATCGCACTGGCCTGACGCTTGGGAGCGACCATTCTGTTGAATAGGGTAAGTGCGGACTTGCCGGGCGAGGTGCAGGTGGGGCTACAATCCCGCCCGGCGAAGTCACTTGTTCATGAGGTCTCGGGATATACCGGAGTGCGCCAGGGACCAGCTCGCGCGCTTCGATCCTGAAACCTCAATTGCCCGGCAGGCAAAGCCCGGACCGGACCGTGACCGCGCAAGCGCGCATCACGACAATCGAACGATCTCATGGCGTCGGGGAAGATGACAGTAACATGGGGTCACGTTGCGGCATGTCGCCCAAAATTAGGATTTCCTTAATCTTTTCGTCCTGTTCTTTCGCCCTTCCGAGAGGGGTTAAACCCGGTGAAATATGGCCAATCCGGGCTGTTACCGTTACATTGAAACAAATATGGCTGGCCGCATTCATCGATTTGCGTATCTAGCGGACACACCCCGCCAGAGGGTATAAGAGGGTTGCATGGACCGCGCGAAAGCGAACAAGACACTCGAGGCCGGCGAAACCGACCAGATCATCGCCGAGGAGTTCGAGAGGCTCCGCGAGTCCCAGTTGTTCCTGCGCTCGCCGGTCTTATCGCGCCTGCTGCAATATCTCGTCGAACACCGGCTTCGCGGCGGCCGCAGCGCTCCGAAGGCCTATGCGATCGCGACCGAGGCGCTGGGGCGCAACGCCGATTTCGATCCCGCGGTCGATAGTTATCCGCGCGTGATGGTCGGCCGCCTGCGCAATCTGCTCGACCGCTATTATGCCGAAACGCCATGGGTCCATCGCCTGCGCGTACCGCAGGGCAGCTACGAGATTGTGGTGCAGCACCGGACCGCACCGCCGGCACGTAGCGCCGCTGTAACCCCCGGCGTCGGCGAAGAGGCGGTGGCTGCGGAGGCGGGCGGGGCCGGTGTGACGTCAACGCGTCATCCCGGCGCCGGGGCGCCATCGTCGCGGGCGCGCTGGTGGACGGTGCTGGTCATCGTCGCCGTCGCCATGCTCGCGGGCGGCTGGTGGCTTGCCGGCAATTGGCAACGGATGTTCGCGCCATCGGCCGTGCCGCCGCCGCTGCTCGAGATTGCGCTTCCGCAATCGGGCAGCACGCCGGTTTCGCGCGCGCTGGCCCGGGCGCTCGACGCGCGGTTGCGCGACGGTCTGCGCCGTTTCGACCTCATCGACCTCCGCAGTGCAGCGTCAGTGGGCAAGGTCGATACCACGCAGCGTGCCGACTATCGCCTCGATGTTTCGCTCGTCCGCACGCTCGCGGGGCCGGCCGATGTCACGCTGGTGCTAAACCGCGTTTCGGATCAGCGCACCATCTGGTCGCAGCAATTTCACCTGACCCAGGATCAGATGCCTGGATTCGAGACGATCGACCCTGCCATTGCCCAGATTGCGGGCGATTATGGCGTGGTCGTTCGCGACCAGTTGGCGCGGCAGCCGGAGAATTTTGCGCCCGGCTATCCCTGCCTGGCGCAGTTCAACCGGTTGCGGCAGTTGCGCGACAAGGACACCGCAAAAAAGATCGATGCGTGCCTGCGCGCGACGATCTTTCGCGAACCACGCAACGCCGCGGCGCTGGCCTCGCTCTCGCTCGTGCGCTTCGGCGATTGGCAGCCGCTGCGCGGAACCCCGGCGGGTGACAAGGCCTATGCCGAAGCCGTCTCGCTCGCGCAGCGGGCGTATGACAGCGGCGCCGAAACCGCGACGGCGACCTTCGCGATGGCGCGCGCACAATATTATGCCGGCAATTGCCGCGGCGGCGTCGGCATCGGCGATGCCGCGGTGCGGCTCAACCCCTATGATGCCGACACGGCCGGCTTCCAAGGGATGTTCAAGATCGCCTGCGACCAGCCTATAGAAGGTATCGCGCTGCTCGAACGGTCGCTGGCGCTCGACGCGTCGGCGCCAGGCGTTCCGGCGGTCACGCTCGCCTTCGTCTATTCGCAGCAGGGGCGGCAGGACGACGCGCTGGCTGTCCTCGATCATATGCCGTCGCCGAGCACCATGGAGCCGCAATATACGATGGTTCGCGCTATCGTTTTTGCGCGGCAGGGCAAGGTCGACGAAGCGCGCGGCCTGTGGCGGCATCTGCTCGATTACACGCGCCAGCCGCAGGATGCGCCACCCGAAAAGGTGCTGCGCCAGTTCATGATAAATCCCGCGGTCATCGGCCGCGCGTCAAAGGCGCTGCGGGAATCGGGGGTGGTGGCACCGCAGCCGGTCGCGCGATGAACGGTGCGCCTGGCGCTTGAAGGCCGCGGTGCCGTTTCCTATTTATGCGGTGGTTGCCCAAGGGACGAAAGGGGGAGGCGTCTGGACCCGCCGCGCGGCAGGAAAGGGCGGGTTGATGCGAGCTTCGGCGCCCACAACGCGCCAGCCCTCTTGCCAGCCCCGCCGACGGACACTAGGGCAAATCCCAACATTCACGAGACAGTCAGAAAAAAGGAACTGTGCATGAGCGATTCGGCCGAAAAGGTTAAAAAGATCGTCGTCGAACATCTGGGCGTCGAAGCTGACAAGGTCACCGAAGAAGCGAGCTTCATCGACGATCTGGGCGCCGACAGCCTCGACATTGTCGAACTGGTGATGGCGTTCGAAGAAGAATTCGGTGTCGAAATTCCCGATGACGCGGCGGAAAAGATCGCCACCGTCAAGGACGCGATCGACTACATCGAAGCGAACAAGGGCTAAAGCGGTCCGGTCCGGCCCAGCCGGACGCGGCGGCGACGCTGCCCACGCGTTTCCGGCTTCCCGGTCCCGAGCGCTCGCGCGCAGTGGCCGGGAAGCTTTTTTTATGGGCATGTCCCGACAAGAATGATGCCGGGTTCCGCGAGGGCCGGAACCGACGAAAGGAAAGTCTATGCGCCGGGTTGTGGTGACGGGTTTGGGATTGGTGACGCCGCTGGGCGGAGACGTCGAAACCAGTTGGGCCAATCTGCTTGCCGGGAAGTCGGGCGCGGGAACGATCACCCGCTTCGACGCCTCCGACCAGAAATGCACGATCGCGTGCGAGGTCAAGCCGGCCGACCATGAATATGGCTTCGACGCCAACAAGCGCGTCGACCACAAGGTGCAACGGCAGGTCGATCCCTTCATCATCTATGGCATCGACGCCGCCGGACAGGCGCTCGAAGACGCCGGGCTGACCGAGATGGACGACGAGACAAAGCTGCGCGCCGGCTGCTCGATCGGTTCGGGCATCGGCGGCCTGCCGGGGATCGAGAGCGAAAGCCTGCTGCTCGCCGAAAAGGGGCCGGGCCGCGTCAGCCCGCACTTCGTCCACGGCCGCCTCATCAACCTGATTTCGGGTCAGGTCAGCATCAAATACGGCCTGATGGGGCCGAACCATGCGGTCGTCACCGCCTGCTCGACCGGCGCCCATTCGATCGGCGACGCGGCGCGGATGATCAAGGATGGCGATGCCGACATCATGCTCGCCGGCGGATCGGAATCGACCATCTGTCCGATCGGCATTGCAGGCTTTGCCCAGGCGCGCGCGCTCAACATGAGCTACAACGACCGCCCCGAACAGGCGAGCCGCCCCTATGACAAGGATCGCGACGGCTTCGTCATGGGCGAAGGCGCCGGCGTCGTCGTGCTCGAGGAATATGAGCATGCCAAGGCGCGCGGTGCCAAGATCTACGCCGAAGTCGTCGGCTATGGCCTTTCGGGCGACGCCTATCATGTCACTGCGCCGCACCCCGACGGCTTCGGCGCCTATCGGTCGATGGAAATGGCGCTGAAGAAGGCGGGAATGACGCCCGCCGACATCGATTATATCAACGCCCATGGCACGTCGACGATGGCCGACACGATCGAACTCGGCGCGGTGAAGCGCCTGTTCGGCGACGCGATCGGCGATGTATCGATGAGCTCGACAAAATCGGCGATCGGCCATCTGCTCGGCGGTGCCGGCGCGGTCGAGACGATCTTCTGCATTCTCGCGATCCGCGACCAGATCGTGCCGCCCACGCTGAACCTCGACAATCCCGACGAGGGGACCGAGGGCGTCGACCTGGTGCCGCACAAGGCGAAGAAGCGCGCGGTGAAGGCCGCGCTCAACAATAGCTTCGGTTTCGGCGGCACCAATGCGAGCGTGATCGTCAAGGCACTCGATTAAATCTCTCTGTCGCGCCGGCCTGCTCTCCGGGCAGGCCGGCTGACGCATGAACGAGGTGGGATTTTGGTGCGTACCCTTCTGACCATCTTTCTCGCGCTACTGCTTGCGGCCTGCTCCGGCGGCGCGCCGCGCGATACCGTGGTCGTTATTCCGCCGGGTGCCAGCATCGCCAAAGCGGGCGAAATATTGGAAAAGGCGGGCGCAACCTCGGCCACCGGTTTTCGCAACCGCGCGCGCCTCTTCGGCTCCGACGCTCCGATCAAGCCCGGCGAATATGAGGTGAAGAAGGGAATGGGCGCCGGCGACATCCTGCGGATGATGCAGGAGGGCCGAACCGTCCAGCGTTTCGTGACCGTCCCCGAAGGCATGCCGTCGATCATGGTGTGGGAGCGGCTGATGGCCGAGCCGCGCCTGACGGGAACGGTCGCGGTGCCCGCCGAGGGCAGCGTGCTGCCCGACACCTATGCCTTTACCACCGGCGAGAGCCGTGCAGCCGTGGTCGCGCGGATGCAGGCCGCGATGACCAGGACCTTCGACGCGCTCTGGGCCAAGCGGAGCCCGCGCACCGCGGCAAAGGACCGCAACGAAGCGATCACGCTGGCGTCGATCGTCGAAAAGGAAACCGGTGTTGCGGCGGAGCGCCGCACGGTTGCCGGCGTCTACACCAATCGCCTCGCCATCGGGATGCGGCTGCAGGCCGATCCGACGATCATCTATCCGATCACCAAGGGCAAGCCGCTCGGTCGCCGCATCCTGCGCTCCGAAATCCAGGCGGTGAACGGTTATAATACCTACGCCATGGCCGGGCTTCCCAAGGGGCCGATCGCCAATCCCGGCAAGGCGTCGATCGCCGCAGTGCTTGACCCCGAGCCCAATGAGTATCTCTATTTCGTTGCGAAGGGCGACGGTGGCCACGTCTTTGCGCGCACCTTGTCCGAGCATAATGCCAATGTGCAGAAATGGTATGAACTGCGCCGCGACAGGGGGGAGATGTAGCGATGACCGGGGGAATGACCGCGAAGCTTTTCCTGCACGGCGTTCCCGACAGTCCGGCGATCTGGAGTCCGCTGCTGGATGCTCTGGCGCTGGGTGATACGCCTGTCGCCGTTCCCGCGCTTCCCGGCTTCACCGGGCCGCTTCCCGCCGGTTTCGCTGCAACGAAGGAGGCCTATGCCGATTGGGCGACCGGCGAGGCCGCGGCGCTGGCGGCGCAGCATGGACCCGTCGATATCGTCGGTCACGACTGGGGCGCGCTGATTGCGCAGCGCGTCGCGATGCTGCGCCCCGACCTGATCCGGAGCTGGGCGGTTTCCAATGCGGTGATCGATCCCGACTATCGCGGTCACCGGGTCGCGCGCATCTGGAACACGCCGCTGCTGGGCGAAGCCTTCATGGCGATCAGCCGTCCCGGCGCGCTTGCCCGCGGACTGATCGACCAGGGCGTTCCGGCCGACATTGCGCAGGAAGAAGCGGCGCAATGGGCGCTCAAGGACAAAAGGCGCGCGATCCTGAAACTCTATCGATCGGCGCACGGGCTCAGTTTCGCGCACGACTGGGCGCTCGACCTCGATCGCTTGCCGAGCGCGGGGATGCTCGTCTGGGGGGCGGGCGACCCCTATGTCGAGCTTTCGGTGGCGCAGCGGTTCGCGGCGAATCGGGCGATGCCGCTGACGATCATCGGGGATGCGGGACATTGGGCGATTGCCCAGCGGCCGCACGCGGTTGCGGCGGCGCTTCACGCTTTCTGGAACAGCCTGTAAGCGCACGCGATTTTTCCTGATCGTTTCGGGCGATCATTCTGAACCAATTAATCGATTGGATGCCGGACGCGCTTGGGCGCAGAGGCTGCGGCAGCGAGAAAGGGCGTCCCATGGACGACAGCGAACTCCCCTCCCGAGCTCTCCGTCCATCCCATCTCGCAAGCGGCGGCGCGGACACCCCCCCTCCCGCTCGCGTCGCTGGCGCCGCGCCCATCGTCATCACTGGAACGATGGGCGCGGCCGATCAGCGCTACTTCGATGCGCTGCGCCGCGCGCATTTCCCGCCCGAGCGCAATTACCTCTCGGCGCATATCACGCTGTTCCATCATCTGCCGCCGTCGCTGCTTGAGGAACTTGCGGCTCTGTTCCGCGCCATCGCCGCCGATACGCCGCCGCCGCGCGCGGCCGTGTCGGCTGTTTATTCGCTCGGGCGCGGGGTTGCGTTTCGGATCGACAGCCCGGACCTGATAGCGATCCGGGCGCGCATCGCTGATCGTTTTGCGGGACTGTTGACGCCGCAGGATCAGGCGACGCCGCGTCTGCATGTCACGGTGCAGAACAAGGTTGCGCCGCCCGAGGCGCGCGCCTTGCTCGCCGAGCTCGCGCGCGACTTTCGTCCGCGACCGATCGAAATCACCGGAATCGCGGCCCATCACTACCGCGGAGGGCCGTGGGAGGCCGCATTCGCAAGGAATTTTCGCGGGCCGCGCACATGATATTGACCGGACGCATGGCGCATCCTATAGGCGCCGCTCGCCCACGGGCGGCCTTTCGGGGCGGAGTAGCTCAGCAGGTTAGAGCAGCGGAATCATAATCCGCGTGTCGGGGGTTCGAGTCCCTCCTCCGCTACCAACCCGGATTGTCCACCAGTGACCCACTGAGGCCACTGGCAGACATTTTTCGAGGAAAATCAAATATTTTTCGCGTCCCGTTGCGTACGCCGGCGTCCCGGTGCGACCGGCTGCGGCCACCCACGGCGATTTGGATTGGGGGTATTTTGGGGGTATTTTTCGGCTGTCCCCAAAACAGGCGATACCCCCAGATGGCTTTGAAAGAACTTGAGGTCAAATACGCCACCAAGCGGCAGCGCCCCTACAAGCTGTCCGATGGAGAAGGCCTGCACCTGCTCGTCCAGCCGAACGGATCGAAGCTCTGGCGCCTGAAATACCGCTTCGACGGCAAGGAAAAACTGCTGAGCTTCGGCAAATATCCGACCGTCACGCTGGCGATCGCCCGCGAGAAGCGGACCGAAGCCAAGCGGCTGCTCGATCAGGGTGAGGACCCCGCCGAGGCCAGGAAGCGGGCGAAGAAGCAGAGGGCCGCGCTCAAGCTGTTCGAAGAGATTGCGCGGGCCTGGCACGCCAATCGTATTGAAGGGCTGGACTCGGCCCATGCCCTGCGCGTCATCAACCGGATGGAGCGCGACGTCTTTCCGGTCATCGGGAAGCGTCCGATCACGGAAATCGACCCGCCCGAGATTCTCGAGATGATCCGCGCGGTCGAAGCGCGCGGCGCCCTCGATATCGCCCGTCGCCTCAAGCAGAACGTCAGCCAGATCTATCGCTTCGCGATCGCGAGCGGCTGGGCGACCATCGATCCGACGCTCGGCCTCAACGATGCGCTCAAGCCCAAGCCGCCCGTCAGGCACATGGCGCGCGTGCCGCTCGCGGAGTTTCCGAAGCTGGTGCGAGCGATCTTCGCCTATGACGGCGAGGACACGCCGCGCCGCCGCGAGATCACCCGTGACGCGCTGCTGTTCACCTTGCTCACATGGGTCCGAACCAGCGAAACCCGCTTCGCGGCCAGGGACGAGTTCGAGGATCTCTATGGACCGAACCCGCTATGGCGTCTGTCGCCGGAGCGCATGAAGATGGAACGTGAGCATCTTGTTCCGCTGTCCCGCCAGGCCGCAATGATCGTTCAGCGCCGCTTGCAGGCGACGAACGATGCGTTCCTCTTTCCCGGAGCCAAGCCTGGAAAGTCTATTTCCGAGAACACCATGATCTATGCCTGTTATCGGATGGGGTATCTCCATCGGCAGACGGTACATGGGTTTAGGGGGCTCGGCTCGACCTGGGCGAACGAAGCCGAACGCTACAAGCCGGATTGGATCGAGATGGCGCTCGCTCACGAGGACGAGGATGAGGTGCGCGGCGCTTACAACAGTGCGCTCTATCTCACACCGCGAAGGCGGATGCTCCAAGACTGGGCCGACGTGATCGACGCGGCAACCGCAGTGTCGAATGTCGAGAAGAATCCTATCGAGTTCTCACAATTCATGCGCTGTTCCGCTCCCATCCAGCACCTGCCACCAAGCGACCAGAGACAGCCGTATTGGCAACGCCCCCTTCGGGCGGCTTCGCGATGAGCCTCAAAAGTCAGAACCGCCGATTTAGAGGCGCGGTTTTCTGCCATAGTTGTTAGAAATATCAGCTACTTAGATGCATCCGCGAATAGTAGAATGAACTCCAAGAAACCGTATCTCACTACATCTCATCATAGCTGATTCCCCTTGCAACTCGACAAGGGAAACCGCCGGGACCGCCAATTACGCCGATACATCGTCTGGAAGGGCTCGATTGGGGCGAGCAGAACGCGCGCATCCGTCCCGATGGACGCGCTCAGCGTGACTAATTCAATGAAATATATGGGGTTATTTGCGTCGCCACGAAGCGTCAGCGGTGCAGGCTCATCAGTCCTTAATCAATGAGTGGGAGGAATAGTTCGCCAACAAATTGAATTGGACGATGAGCCCCAAGGCGCGGCAAATGGCGCCACATCAAAAAATGCCGTGGGGAGGACAGTCATGGTCACAGCCTTTAGGACAAATTTGCTTTGTGCCACCGCGCTATCGATCGCGTGTGCGCTTGCAGTGCCGGCACATGCCCAGGACGCTGCATCGCAGGGCGAAAAGCCCGAGGCGCAGGAAGGTGGCCTTGAGACAATCGTCGTCACGGCGCAGAAGCGCGAACAGAATTTGCAGGATGTTCCAGCCGCCGTTTCCGCCATAGGCGGCGAGACGCTGCGCACGCGCGGCATCACGGAGACCTCAGACTTGATGGGCGCGATCCCCAGCCTGCAAGTCACCACTCCCTATGGTCGCACCCAACCGAATTTCTCGCTGCGCGGGATTTCAGTGGCGAACGAATTTTCCGCCTCCACTGCGTCGCCGGTTGGCGTCTATGTCGATGAAGTCTATCAGAGCTTCCGGGCGAGCCATGGCCTGCAACTCTATGACATCGACCGGGTCGAGGTACTGCGCGGACCGCAAGGAACACTCTACGGTCGCAACACCACGGGTGGCGCGATCAGCTTCTTCACGCGCAAGCCGGATCTGGGAGAGGCCAATGGCTATCTGACCGCCGGCTATGCCAATTACGACACTTTCACGGTGCAGGGCGCCGCTGAAGCGACGCTGGTTCCCGACATCTTGGGCGTCCGCGTCGCCGGTACTTTTGCAAAAGGGGATGGTTGGCAGCGCAATGTACTGCCTGGGAATGAGCGCGACCTAGGGACCACCGATACGATCGGCGGTCGCATCTCGATCCGCTTCCGGCCCGATCCCGATCTCGACATCAATTTGAAGCTCTATGCCGCGAAGGACGATCCATGGGGCACCGCGCCCTATGCAGGTGGTCAACTCGCGGGCGGGCAGGATGCGCTCGGCTATTCGCGTTACGATCCGCAACCTTTCCTAGGCGGGCGGTTGCTGCGTGACAATGAGGTCGCAGTTGATCGGGTAGGTAAGAACATCAGCAAGTCGAAAGGGATAGCCCTCAACATCAAATGGGATGTCAGCGACCAATTCTCCGTCACCTCGATTACCGGCTACGACACCGGCGACTATATCAACAATCCTGATGATTGCGATGGCGGCCCAGCCGATCTCTGCTCGATCGGCCTCACGTCGACGAGCAAGAATTTCAACCAGGATCTGCGTTTCAGCTATTCGAACGACCGCCTCGATATCATTGCCGGCCTTTATTATGGCAGGGACAAGGTCAAGTCGGTCAACTACCCGGACTTTTTCGGGGCGCTGAGGCCGCTGCTGCTTGGCGCCGGTCTTCCGGGCAGCTACAATAACGCCGCAATCGGAACGCCCGACGCGATCCGCTATATCCCAGCCTTTGCCGCCAATCCGGCGTTGGGGCCTGGCGATGCCGGATTCTGCGACGCGATCGAGATCAATCCCAACGGCTTCCTTGATGCACGCTCGCTGATTGCACTCCAGACCGACATCGCGATCAATAATACGGGCAATGGCGGCATGGGGGGTAGCTTTTCGGCGGGCTGCGCCGGGGCAGGCGCGCCTCCGTTCACCCCGATCCTCGGCGAACAGCGTTTTGACGTGTCGCGCCCCTCGAAGGCGATCTACGGCGACGTAACCTGGAAAACGACCGAGCGGCTGACCGTGGCGGTGGGTGCACGCTACACCCAGGATAAGGTCAATTACCTTAACGGCAGCACTTTCCTCTATGCGCTCGACGGTACGACGCCGGTTGTCAACCTGATCCCCTACAGCAATCCATACAACCCCAATCTCGCGCCGCTTGAGCAGCGCGAAAAGGCAAACAGGCTAACCGGCCGTATCAATGTCAGCTATGAGTTCGCCGATGATATCATGGGCTATCTCCAGTACAGTCGCGGTTACCGCAGCGGCAGCTTCAACGGGCTTGCCTATCAGGGCGTCAATCAAGTCTATTATATCCAGCCTGAAAAGGTGAATGCATATGAGGCGGGGCTCAAAACCCGGCTGTTCGATCGCCGCGTCCAACTTAACCTCGCGGGCTTCTACTACGAGTATTCGAATCACCAAGTAACGCAGGTGGTTGGCGCTACAACCTTCACGCGCAGCGCCAATGGTCGCCTGTTCGGTGGCGAGGCCGAACTCGCCTGGCAGGTGGCCGATACGTTGCGTTTCGATGCTTCGCTGGGCTATCTCAACAGCAAGTACAAAGGCAATGTGATCGATCCGGCAAACCCGGCAAGCCCGACATTGAACGTCAACGGCAATCCCTTCCCGAACGCGCCGGAGGTTACGTTCCAGGCCGGATTCGACTGGGATATGATCGATGACGGCACCAACAAGCTGACCTTGCGCGGTGATGCGTCCTACATGGGCAAGTACTATTTTGATCCGTTCAAGAATTATGGGCAGACACCGTGCGATACACCCCCAGCGGGATCGAACATAACGCTCGCGGGTAAGGCGATTACATGCGCAAATCCGGGCTACTGGCTCGCCAATGCGCGATTAACCTATGCGCACGACAATATGTCGGTTAGCTTGTGGGCGAAGAATCTGTTCGACAAATATTACTACACCTACGGCCTCAACATGAACGTGTTCGGCTACGATTATCTGAACCGCGGCATGCCGCGCACTTATGGCGTCGAAGCGACAGTCAAGTTCTGATCGCTGCTGCGACGGGGGCGGCGGGCATCCTCTCCCGCCCGCTGCCCCCGATTTTTCGACCTGACTTTCAGACCGAGGAGTATCCATGATGCGTTCCACCGGCAACGGTCCCTCATTCATCGGCACGGCGTACAGAATCGAGCGCGCTGCGATCACTGAGATCGGCGCAGCTGAAAGCACCGCCCAGGCGAGCAGCGCCGAGCGGCCGGCGCGCCTCCGGACGATTTAACGTGGATGCGTCTTGGAACAGAACTGAGCTGGAACGAATTTTCGCGACCCAACGCGAAGGGACGCGTGAGCAGGTTTCGCGCAGCTACGAAGAACGCATGGACCTGCTCGGGCGCCTTGGCCGGATATTTGAGCAGCACAGAGACGAATTGGTCGATGCCGTTGCCGCCGATTTCGGCATTCGATCCCGCTACGAGACTATCCTGCTCGACCTGATGCTTGGCATATCGGAAATTAAATTTGCGCGCCGCAATCTGAAGACGTGGCTGAGGCCGCGGCGGGTGAAGACTGACATCTTCGGCCTTCCCGGTTCATCGCGCCTGGTCCCCCAGCCCCTAGGTGTGGTGGGCGTTCTCGGCACGTGGAACTATCCGCTCGGCACCATATTCGTTGGCGCGGCCGGTGCATTGGCGGCCGGCAACCGCGTGATCGCAAAGCCGAGCGAAGTTTCCGCCAACGCCGCCGAAGCCAGCGAGCGGCTTGTGCGCCGGTATTTCGCCGAAGAGGAATTCGCGATTGTCCAGGGCGGGCCCGACATGGCACAGGCGATGACGGCCCTACCTTTCGACCATATTCTCTTCACCGGTTCACCCGCGGTTGGCCGCAAAGTCTATGAAGCGGCGGCTGCCAACCTTACACCTGTTACTCTGGAACTTGGCGGCAAATGCCCTGCCATCGTGGGCAAGGGTGCATCGCTTGCACAAGTCTGTGAAAGCTTAGTGTTCGGCAAGCTGCTCAACGCCGGCCAGACCTGCATCGCCGCTGACTATGCCTTCGTCCATGTCGATCAGATGGAAAGCTTCGTCGCCGCACTCCGCGCTCAGGTTGCCAAATGCTACCCCAACGCGGCAAGCAACCCCGATTTCACCAGTATCATCAATGACCGACAGTTCGCGCGGCTCCAAGGTTTGCTCGATGATGCCGAAGCCAAGGGCGCGACGGTGCTCAACCTCTCGGACAACGGCGATGGAACGCTTCCTGAACGGCATCGGATCGTGCCGTTGGCGGTTCTCGACGTTACCGATGACATGGCGATGATGCAGGAGGAGATTTTCGGACCGATCCTGCCGATCATGCCATATCGCTCCGAAGACGATCTCATTCGCTACGTAAACCGGCATGAGCGCCCGCTGGCGCTCTATTATTTTGGCGACGAAAGTGAGGAACGGCGCAAGATCATTTCCGAAACGCACGCTGGCGGCGTGACTCTCAACGGCACGGTCATGCACGTCTTCCAGCGCCGGCTGCCTTTCGGTGGCATCGGACAGAGCGGCATCGGTGCCTATACCGGCGTCGCCAGTTTCGAGCGCTTCACTCATTACAAGCCGGTGTTCTCTCAGCCGAAACTCAGCCTGCTTGGTCAACTTCTGCCACCCTATTCGAGCAAGACCGAAGGACTACTCAACATCTTCGAAAAGATCCTCTGACGTGGCTGCGGCGGTTGATGCTGGCATGTTGCATGACGCCGGGTCGCCAGCATGGGTCGAATGACAAGGGAAGCAAATGGCTGACTATGTAATTATTGGAGGTGGGTCGTCGGGCGGCGTTATCGCCAGCCGGTTGTCCGAGGACCCCGATGTCACCGTTTGCCTGCTCGAGGCAGGCGGCCCAGGCACCTCGCCGCTTGTGTCCACGCCCGGCGCTTTTGCGGCGCTGATCCAAGACTATCGGATCAATACGCTCAACTGGCGGTTCAACACCGACCCTTCAAAGGCGCTCAACGACCGCCGCCTCTACAATCCGCGCGGGAAGATGCTGGGTGGATCGAGCGGTATGAACGGGATGGTCTATATCCGCGGCGACCGGTCGGATTTCGACCACTGGGCCGAACTCGGCAACGACGGCTGGGGTTACAACGATGTCCTGCCCTATTTCCGCAAGGCTGAGAATAATGAGCGCGGTGAGGATGAGTTTCACGGCTCGTCGGGACCGCTTCACGTATCCAACGGCAAGCGCGAATTCGATGTCTATGATGCTTTCATCGAGGCGGCGACTGGACTGGACCATCAAGCCAATCCGGACTTCAATGGGGCCAGCCAGGAAGGTGTCGGCATCTATCAGTTTACCGTGAAGGACGGGAAGCGCGCCAGCGTGAAGGCGTGTTACCTTGATCCGGTGATGGGCAGGCGCGGCAACCTCCGCGTCGAAGTACATGCCCGCGTCCATCGTATCAGGTTTGAGGGCAACCGCGCGGTGGCAGTCGAGTATTCCCAGGACGGGCAGTTGAAGACGATCCCGTGCGAAAAGGAAGTCATTGTCAGCGGCGGCGCCTATAATTCGCCCCAACTGTTGATGCTTTCCGGTATCGGACCGCGTGATGAGTTGGAGAAGCATGGAATCGAAGTGATTCATGATATTCCCGGTGTCGGCCAGAATCTTCACGACCATCCTGACCTGATGCTGGTCTACCAGTCGAAGAAGCGGCTCGGGATCGCACTCAATGTCGTTGGCGCGATCAAGACCGTGCGAGACCTATTCCAGTATCTCACGCAAAGGAAAAGCTGGCTGGCATCGCCGCCCACGGCTGCAGGCGGTTTCTTGCGATCCGCGCCGGGGCAGAACCGGGCGGATTGCCAGGTCCATGTCGTGCCGCTCGCCTATCGCGACCATGCGCGCGACTACAAGCTGATGACGAAATGGGGCTATACGATCATTCTCAATATTGGGCGCCCAAAGAGCCGCGGCTGGGTTGCCTTACATGACTCAAACCCCGAATCCGATCCCAAGATGGACCTCAATCTCTTGAGTCATCCCGACGACCTCAAGACGTTGCGCAATGCCTTCCGTGTCGTGCAGGAGATCCTGCATTCGGATCGCATGAAGGCGATGATGAAACGGCCTCTCTATCCTGACCGCTACCTTGAAACTGATGAAGAGATCGACGCCTATATCCGGGCAGAAGCCAATCATGCTTATCATCCGGTGGGAACATGCAAGATGGGCACCGACGAGATGGCGGTGGTCGACAACCGCCTGCGCGTTCACGGCCTCGCAAATATCCGCGTGGCCGATGCCTCGATCATGCCATCAGTCGTCAACGGCAACACCAATGCAACCTGCATCATGATCGGCGAGAAAGCCGCCGACATGATCCGGCACGATAATATGAGCAGCAAGAATAGCATCGCAGAATATTGAATTGGACGATTGGATCAATGCTGCAGACACAGATGCTTACGAAAAGAAGTCCGGAGAGGCCTATCGCATGTCAGTTTATTATGTGTCGACTGCGCCATTGTGGGCGAGCGCCTTAGAGGAGCGCGGCTGATGGACGTCCGTACGCAAATACGTCGCGCCGCACGTTATTTCGCCCAGCAAGAGGCTCTCGTTCACGGCCACAGGCGGTTGACTTTCTCGGAAGCCTGGTTGCGCGGCGTGAAGCTCGCAAATGCTCTTGCGGAGTGCGGCCTTCAACCGGGTGACCGGATTGCTACGCTGGAGAAGAACTCCATCGAGGCCGCCGACATCATACTGGCGGCTGCCATTGGAAACTATACGCGTGTTCCTCTCTATGCGCGCAACCGATGTGAAGCGCACGCCCATATGATCGCGAGTACCGGATCTCGGTTGGCGCTGGTCGATGAGGCATTGGCTTCGGAGTTGGCGGGGCTGGATGCCCAAGCTCCGACGCTTGAGCGGATCATTATCCGCGATCACAACTATGAGAATTGGTTGGCGACAGCCTCGGACCGGGATCCTGATCCCGTCGTCGCGCCGGAGGACTATTGTGTCATCCGCCACACCGGCGGCACGACGGGCAAACCCAAGGGCGTTGCCTATCGGCACCGTTCATGGATGACGATCTCCGCCGCATTTTTCAGCATCGGCCCCCAAGTGGCCCCAGGGGATGCCATTCTGCATGTCGGCCCGTTGTCCCATGCATCGGGCTTCCTGTTCGTGCCGGCCTGGTATTGCGGCGCCCGCAACGTGATGATGGACGGCTTCGATCCAGCGTCCTTTCTTGACACTCTCGAGCAGGAACGGATCAGCCATGCCTTTGTAGCCCCCACCATGCTCAATGCCATAGTGCATCACGACGGGGCATATGGCCGCCACTTTCCGAATTTGAAGTTTCTGCTGAGTGCTTCAGCGCCGATCTCCGAGCCGACGCTTCGCAAGTCGTGCCAGATATTCGGGAATCATGTTCTTCATTCGGGCTATGGACAGACCGAAATCCTGCCCATCGCGTCTATGGGGCCCAACGAGTGGTTCGGCGAATTTGAAGGTTCTGCCCCAATTCGGGCGGTCGGACGTCCCATGAGTGGCGCCGATATCGAAATCCGTAACGAGGACGGAAAGGTGCTGGGACCAAACGAGCCCGGCGAGATCGTCGCACGGTTCGAAAATGGCCAGATGGAGGAATTCTGGAACGATCCGGAGGAAACCGCCCGGCGCATGGAAGATGGCTGGGTCAAAACCGGCGATGTCGGCATGATCGACACAAACGGATTTTTGTATCTGCTCGATCGCAACAACGACATGATCGTGTCAGGCGGCTTCAATATCTATCCCACCGAAATCGAAAACGTAATTGCCGACCATCCCGGTGTACTCGAGGTCGCGGTCTTTGGCGTGCCCCATGAAAAATGGGGTGAAACGCCGCTTGCAATGGTGCGTGTCAAGCCCGGAGCACAAATCACGGAGACCGAGATAATAGATTTGGTGCGCCAGCGTCTGGGCTCCGCAAAAAAGCCAAGCAAGGTCGTTTTTACCGCCGAGCCACTGCCGTTGAGCAATGTCGGAAAGGTGCTTCGTTCAAAGCTTCGAGAGCCCTATTGGGCGGGCCAGGACCGGCGCATTTCGGGGGCATGACCGACGCAGCCATCCTAGCCACATCCTCTATTCCGGTGACCGCCTGCCGGCGCGCGGGAGACTGCAATGGACTATGAATACATCCTGGTTGAGCAACGCGGCCCAGCGCTTTGGGTGACCCTCAACCGGCCGGCAGCGTTGAACAGTCTGTCGTTGGCTTTGGCCGAGGAACTCGCCGCAGCGATCGAGGCAGCGGAAGCAGATGCGACGGTGCGCGCTTGCATTCTTACCGGCGCCGGACGGGCGTTTTGCGCTGGCGCGGATCTGCTCGCAATTGGCGATGGAACAGGCGGACAAACTCTCGCCGAACGCTTAAATCTGTTTCTGCCGCCGCTCGGTCAGGCTTTTAACAGGATCGAGACGTCGCGCCTTCCGATAATTGCGGCGGTCAACGGCCTTACGCTCGCCGGCGGCTTGGAACTGGTGTTGTGCTGTGATCTCGTCATTGCCGCGCACCCGGCCAGATTTGGCGACGCCCATGCAAATTACGGCCTGTTGCCCGGCGGTGGAGGGTCGGTTCGACTCCCTAGGAAGATCGGCGAAGCGCGTGCGAAACATCTGATGATGACCGGCGGGACCATCTCGGCTGCCGAGATGAAGGAAGCCGGACTCGTGACCCAACTGGTTGCTCCCGAGGATCTCATTGCGGCAGCGCAAGCGCTGGTAGAATCTCTTGCAGAAAAGAGCCGGCCAGGGCTCGCCTACATGAAGCAGCTAGTCCGCGCTGCGCAGGATAGCTCGCTCGAAGTCGGGCTGCGTCAGGAACTCGAAACCATGGCTGCTTACGCCTTGTCCAACGACATTGTCGAAGGACTGGCGGCATTCCGGGAGAAGCGGAAGCCCGATTTTTCCGACCGGTGAGACCTGATCGGATGCGGAACACATTGGAAGAATGGATCAACGAATGACCGACATATTCGTCATGGGGGTTGGGATGACCCCGTTCGGAAAACAGTTCGACAAGAGCCTGAAAATGCTCTGCGCCGAAGCTTCGTCGCAGGCCTTTTCCGACGCAGGATGCACCGCCGGCGATGTCGAAGCCATCTTCTTCGGCAATTGCGTCCAGGGGCATATGGAGGGCCAGGACATGATCCGCGGCGAAATCGTGGCGCGAGCGATGGGCATCTCAAGCGTTCCCGTGGTGAATGTCGAAAACGCATGTGCGACGGCTTCCACGGCCTTGCACATGGCCGCCGCCTATGTTCGATCGGGGGCAGCGGATGTCGTACTCGCGCTCGGCGCGGAGAAGATGTACTCGCCCGACAAGGCGCTCATGTTCAGTGCATTCGATGGCGCTTGGGACGTGCATGAAACCGAGTCGGGCCGCGCGCAGCTGCTGGCCATGGGCAATGGCGTCGATGTTCCGGAAGGAACGACATCGAGTCAGCCTTACAGCGTTTTCATGGATGTATACGCCGCGATGGCACGCGCGCACATGAAGACCTACGGCTCGACGCAAGCGCAAATCGCGGCCGTCTCGGCGAAAAATCACATGCATTCGACGCGCAATCTGCTTGCCCAGTATCGCCTCCCATATACCGTCGAAAGTGTACTCGCTGCGCCTCCGATCGTTTACCCGTTCACACTGCCGATGTGCTCCCCGATCAGCGACGGCGCCGCCGCTGCGATCATCTGCAGCGAAGCCGGTCGGCGCAAACTGTCGGCAGCCCCGGACAGGGCGCTAAGAATCCTGGCGTCTGTGCTGCAAACCGGCGCCGCGCGCGATCCCTTTGATTATGACCACCATGTCAGCCGCCTTGCGGCGAACCGGGCCTATGCGATGGCCGGCGTGGGGCCAGAAGATATTGGCGTCGCGGAGGTGCATGACGCCACGGCGGTTGGCGAGATCATTGAAATCGAGGCGCTCGGCCTGACGCCGCCTGGCGAGGGCGGACTCGCGGCAGAGCGCGGTGAGACGGCGCTGGGTGGGCGTATTCCGGTAAACACGTCGGGCGGGCTTGAATGCAAGGGACATCCGATCGGCGCCACCGGGCTCGGCCAAATCTACGAGCTTGCGCTGCAATTGCGCGGCGAGGCGGAAGATCGACAGGTTCCGAATGCCCGGTTCGCGATCGCGCAGAACGGCGGAGGTGTCATCGGGGTGGAAGAGGCGGTGGTCGCCGTCACGATCCTGGGCCGGTAGTTGTCAGAGCGCGCCTAGGGAAACACGGGGTCACGATATGAACTTTGAGCTGTCCGATGAACAACGCATGGCGGTGGAAACCGTCCGCCGCTTTCTCGACAACAAGCTTGAGCCGGAAATCCGCCGGCATGGGGAGCGATTCATCCCCAAACCGCTCATGAAGGAATGGACTCAAGCACTGACCGGCTATGGCCATATTACCGCACCGCATCAGGAGCAATGGGGCGGGCTTGATATGGGATGGCTCACTCATCTGCTCATTTTCGAGGAGATCGCCTATTCCTCGCTCGATGTGGCCATACCCGGCTTCATCAACGCGGTTGGCGCAGAACTCATCCGCCGCTTCGCCCCGGAGACGATCAAGCAACGCTATCTTGCCGACCTCGTCGCGGCCGAGAAGTTCGTTTCGCTCGGCATCTCGGAGCCCGATGTCGGCTCGGACGTCGCCGCCATCAAGACACGCGCCGTACGAGACGGCGATTTCTGGGTCATCAATGGCGAAAAGACCTGGATCACCAACGGAGCCTACTCGGACATCTTCATCTGTACGTGCAAGACTGGCGAAAATGAAGTCACTCACATCCTGGTCGATCGTGACGAGAGTGAGTATGAGGTGCGCGATATCCAGAAGATGGCGCTCAACGGCCAATCGACTGCACAGATATTCCTGTCCGATTGCCGCGTACCGGTGGCAAACACGATCGGCCGGGTCGGCGATGGATTGCGCAATACGTTGCAAGTGTTCGAGATTGCCCGCTGCCATATGGCGATGTGGAGTATCGGCATCGCACGGCGAGCAATGGATGAGGCGATCGCGTACGCTCGCGATCGCGCGCAGCATGGCAAGAAGATCGCCGGCCATCAGCTGATCGCCGACAAGATCGCCATCATGGCGACCAAGATCGACGCAGCCCGTCTGTTGACGCACCGGGCAATATCCCTCGTCCAGGCGGGCACGCGCGCAGAGACGGAATGCTCGATGGCCAAGTGGTACGCCACCGAAATGGCGATCGAAGCGACGCGCGATGCGCTTCAGATCCATGGCGGCAACGGCGTCACCCGCGAATTCATCGTTGAGCGGCTGGTGCGTGAGGCGATCATTTGCCCCATCCCCGATGGCACGACGGAGATTCAAAAGCTTGTTGTTTCGCGCGCCCTGACCGGCATTCAAGCCTTTCGGTAAGGCTCAGACGAAAACGACAGCGTCGACGGAAATGGAGCCGCGTGCCTGACTCGCACAGGATCAAATGCGCAGATGCGTCGCTCAGGTAAAAGAGGCAGACAAGCGATGGACGAAGAGCTTCGTTTCGATGGCAGGGTAGTGGTTGTGACCGGAGCCGGAGGCGGACTTGGGCGCCAGTACGCGCTGATGTTTGGCGGGCGCGGAGCCAAGGTGGTGGTGAATGATCTGGGTGGCGACGAGAAAGGGAGCGGCAGCTGCTCCACAGCCGCTGACAATGTGGTCGACGAAATTCGAGCCACGGGCGGTCAGGCGGTGGCAAATTATGCGTCGGTCGAGGAGGGCGCGCTGATCATCCAAGCCGCGGTTGACAACTTCGGAACCGTTGACGTCGTCATCAACAATGCCGGCATCCTGCGCGATGTGAGCTTCCACAAAATGACCGACGAAGACTGGACACTGCTTCAGCGGGTCCATCTGAATGGGACGCGGGCAGTGACGCAGGCAGCATGGCCGATACTGCGCGACAAGGGCTATGGCCGCATCGTCATGACCACGTCTGCAGCCGCAATCTACGGCAACTTCGGTCAGGCCAACTATGCCGCAGCCAAGCTCGGAATATTGGGGCTTGCGAACGCGCTGGCGGAGGAGGGGCGGTCCAGAAACATCCAGGTTAATACGATCGCCCCAATCGCCGCATCGCGTATGACCGCGACTGCCTTTCCACAAGAGTTTCTCGCCAATCTCAGAGCGGAAGCGATCAGTCCATTGGTCGGTTGGCTTGCGCACGAGAATTGCAGCGAAACCAAAGGGCTTTTTGAAGTTGGAGCCGGCTATATCGCCAAGCTTAGGTGGGAGCGCGCGCTTGGGCACGCCTTCGGAGCGGACAGGGCGTTCACGCTCGATGATGTCGCCCGGCACTGGGGTAGAATTGTCGACTTCACGGATGCCGAGCACCCGCTCGGGCTGAATGACAGCCTTGAGGCGGTAGAACGGGCGCTGAGAGCGTAATCAACCCGATGAATTACCATGATATTTTTGAGCGGCCGTCGGGCTGCCGATGGCGTCGTGCTGCCGCCAGATATCGATGAGCAGCAGGAATAGTTCTGCAGCGAATTGAATTGGACGACGGCCCTCAAATGCCGCCAAACGGCATGAACTACACAATATCTCCTGGGAAGAGAGGATCAGCCATGAGAGGATGTCTATTGGCTTCTGCCGCGTTGTTGTGCTCGGGAACAGCATTTGCCCAGGAAGCACGCCCCAGGCGAACGACCAAACCGGGAGCGCCACGGAAGCGCTGGCTGAGGACATTGTCGTTACCGCCACCAAAAAGGGCTATGGCGAAAGCGTGCAGAAAGTACCGATGGCGGTCACGGCTTTTGGTGAAGCGCAGCTGGATGCCAAGTTCGTCCAGAATCTTCAAAGTCTGAGCTACGACGTTCCCAACGTCCAGCTCGAGGATGTGGGTACGGCACCGGGCTATGCCAATTTCACTATCCGGGGCCTCGGCATCAACAGCACGATCCCATCGATCGACCCCACCGTAGGCGTTTTCACTGACGGTATTTACCTCGGCATCAACGCTGGTGTCGTGCTGGACAACTTCGACCTTGAGGGGATCGAAGTTCTGCGTGGACCGCAAGGCTTGCTTTTCGGTCGCAACGTTACCGGCGGTGCCGTGGTTGTGCGGACCACGCGGCCCAGCTTCGATTTTGGAGCCAAAGCCAAGCTATCCATTGAAACGGGACTGAAAAAGACCGTAAGCGGCACGGTTACCGGACCTATCGTCGATGACGTTTTGGCTGCCAAATTGGCCGTCTACTACAGCGACGACAATGGCTGGTTTCGCAACCGCTTCGACAATCGCAGCTTCGGTAAATCACATGACCTTATCATTCGCCCGGCACTTTCGCTCAAGGGTGGCGACCGCTTCCGAATGGATCTCCGCTATGAGCATGGCGATGTCGAAAGCGATGGAGCCCCTGTCCAGAGTCACGCGCTGTTTCCCCGCGACAGCTTCAGGTTTTCGATCAATTTCCCAGGTTTCTATGATGCCAAATGGGACCAGGCGATCGTGGAAACCAACATCGATGTCGGTCTGGGCGAAGGCGTCTTCACCAACATCGCTGGCTATCGGAAATTCCGATCCTCCGCGGGCGCTGATATCGATGGAACACCACAGTCCTTCTTTCATGCCTTTTTCGAAATCGACCAGGATCAACTCAGCGACGAACTTCGTTATGCCGGAAGGTTCGGTGACGTCGAATTGACAACCGGTCTATACTATTTTTCCCAGGATCTTCGTTACGCCGAGCTGCGGAATCTTTTGGGCGGTGCTCGGATCGTTTCCGGTGGGGGTACGCAAGACCAGACAACATGGGGCATTTTTGCTTCGACCGACTGGCATTTCACCGATACGCTGACCTTGAATCTCGGCGCGCGGTATAGTTGGGAACGCAAAGCCGTTCGGGTCTCGGCCTTACGCGCAAATGGTTGCAATCTAGACACGCTGATCTGTGCAACCAATTTCGCCGACGCGGCAAAATGGCGAGGGTTTACGCCGAAAATCGGCCTTCAGTGGAAGCCGGATGACGACACGCAGATTTATGGCCTTTACACGCGCGGGTTCCGCAGCGGCGGATATAATTTGCGCAACACCGATCCCGCTGTGCCGCCGGGGCCATTCAATCAAGAGACCCAGGACAGTTTCGAACTCGGCGCCAAGAAGCAATTCGGGCGCCACCGGATCAACCTGGCGGCCTTCTACAATCGCATGAAGGACCTGCAGCGCGAGATCAACCTGCCCGGACCGCTTGGCGTCAGCCAGGTCATACGGAACACCGCCGACGCCACAATCAAAGGCGTCGAGGCCGAGGGGCAGTTTTTTCTTTTGTCCAACCTCGTGATTTCGGGTCAGCTCGGCTACGTGAATGGCCAGTATCGCAACGTCCAGTTCGACCTCAGCGGTGATGGCGTCATCAACGATGTGGATCGTGCGCTCAAATTGCCAAGGCTGTCGCCATGGACCTATGGCGTGGGGCTGACTTATGATCAGCAGCTTGGCGAATTGGGGACAGCAACGGCGCGTGTCAGCTTCACGCATCGCGACAAGGCGGCATTCACCGACAACAACGTCGGCTTCCTTCAGGGCGCCGATATGCTCGATGCGAGCCTCACATTGGCGACCGACAACAAGCACTGGCGCTTCTCCATCTATGGCCGAAACCTCCTGAATGAGGTGACGATTGGCGGCGATACACCTTTGCCGGCGGCCTTCGGGGGCACGGGTGCAAGCCTTTCACCGCTAAACAGGGGGCGCGTCATCGGCGGAGAAGTGGCGATTAGCTTCTAGGCCATTTTCGAGGCGAGTGGAATCACCCGCCAACTCGGAAAATGCCCAAGATCAATTTGCTAGAGCATTTCCTGCCGGAAAGCCGGTTCCCACTTCTGCGCGAAATGCTCTAGCTGATCGCGACGGATGCAGCGGATTTCCGATCGCACCCCGCCCCCTTGCCGTTAATCCGATGATGCGGTGCGCCATGCCTGACGAACAAGGCTGACGAGCGCACGGCCAGCCGGTTTTACCTGCCAGCGGCTACGCACAGCATAACAAAGCGTCAATGGATCGAATAAACCGATTCCCTCCAAGGCCACGAAATTGGCGCGAAACCATGAGTTCTCGGTGAACTGTTTTGCAACCATCCCGATAGCATCGGATGTGGCAACGATCCGTCGAACCAATTGAAAATAGTCTGTCATGTGGATCCAGTCAGCGGGACGCTTACCGCTTTTTTCGTACATCTGCTGAATGATCGATGTGTAGGGTTCGGAAGATGAGGGCACTACGAATTCGAACTGGACCAGCGGCTCCTTGCTGGTCGGGTTTATCCCCAGAATGGGATGATTGTTCCGCACAAAAGGCAGTATTTCGATCGAGGCGACCCGCTCGCACTTGAATTCCGGCCAGCGTGCAAAGGCCGCTTCAAGTCCAAAGGCGACATCGATATCGCCGCGCGACAGGAGTCGCACGCCCCTTTCGCTGTTGCCCGAAACGACTTCGACGCGCACTGCCGGATGGCGCCGCAGCAAAGAAACCAGAGGTTGGGTGAGCAACCAGTCGATTGACCCTGGGAACAGTCCGATTCGAAGCGGGCCCGCATAGGCGTCGGCGCGGCGGGCTGTATCTCCGAGTAGTTCAGCTGCGTCGGCAAGCAAGCGCGCTGCGCGATCAATAAATTCGCGTCCCTCCTCTGTCGGCATCGCGCCCCGTGAGGTCCGATGGAAAAGGGAATAGCCAAGATGCCGTTCGAGTTCAGCGACACTCTTGGTCACCGCCGACTGCGTGACACCAACCGCATCCGCTGCCCTGGAGAAGGAACGAAGCTGACCAACCGCGACGGCATGCTTGAGGCGAGAATCGAGCATGGACATGCCCCACAGGAATAATTGCTCCAGAGAATGAATTAGGCGAATCAAGGTCATTTTGCCAATCTTACTTTCGACACTGCCGCCCAGCACGACTGCAACCCGTCTCGAAATCTGGAGCGGCGAAACGGCCTGGATCAAAGCGCCAAGGTCTCAGACGCAGGTATGCCTGAATGACGAAAACTGGTCCGCTTGCAGGCCTCAAAATACTCGAAATTGCGGGCATCGGCCCGGCGCCGTTTTGCGGAATGCTGTTGGCCGACCTTGGCGCCGATGTCGTCGTCATTGAACGCGTAAGCCCTAACTCCGAAAATATCGATCTTGGCAGCGGCGCCATTGTGAACCGCGGGAAACGTGTAATTGCCTTGGATCTGAAGTCCCCCGAAGGCGTCGCGCATGTCCTGGATCTCGTCCAAAGGGGCGATGTACTGATCGAAGGCATGCGGCCTGGGGTGATGGAGAGGCTCGGCCTTGGTCCCGAGGTTTGCCTAGCGCGTAACCCCCGCCTTGTATTCGGTCGCATGACGGGTTGGGGGCAGCAGGGACCTCTCGCCCAAGCGGCCGGCCATGACATCAACTATATCGCGCTGTCAGGAGCCCTTTGGTATGCTGGGCATCCCGGTGAACCGCCAATGGCGCCGCCAAGCCTGGTAGGCGATATTGGGGGTGGAGCGCTCTATTTGGCCATCGGCGTCCTCGCAGCGGCAATGCACGCGCGGGATACCGGGAATGGGCAAGTGGTTGACGCCGCGATCGTCGATGGGAGCGCTCACATGATGAACTTGCTCCTGAGCCTGAAGGCCGCCGGCCAGGTTGCCAGCATACGCGGCTGCAGCATCCTTGACGGCCCTCACTGGTACTCGACCTATCGGTGCGCCGACGGGAATTTCATCTCAGTCGGATCACTCGAGCCCAAGTTCTATGCGCTGCTTTGCAAAAAGCTGGGGTTGGCCGGCGATAGCAGTTTTGACGACGGCTATGATCGTGATGCCTGGCCCGAGCTCAAGCAGCGTTTTAGCGAGATATTCGCCATGCGGACACGGGAAGAATGGCGCACACTGCTGGAAGGCAGCGATGCCTGCTTTGCCCCCGTGCTTGATCCGGACGAAGCGGCGCGCCATCCTCATATGGCAGCGCGAGGCGTCTATCGGGAGATCGACAATATCCTCCAGGCAATGCCGGCGCCACGTTTTTCGGGCTCGTCACTACCGATCCCCGGACCGATCCCGCTGCATCATGAAGATCCGAGTACAATTCGGCGGGGCTGGAGCAAACCGGACCGCTGCGGGATTACCGCCAGAACCGACTGTTGCGAGTAGTCGGTTGGCATGGTGGGCGGCCAGCGGCCCGACACGAACGGTGATTTCATAACTATGAACCAATGCGACGCTCCGCTTCGCTGCGCTGCATTCAAATCAAAGGAGACAACGACACACAGGCACGTCAAACTATCCGATGATTCCTGTACGCCACGCCGGAACGGCGATTGCGGACGTGTCCACGGGACGTTGTTCGCATCGTGATTCGCTCGGCGCTTGAAATCAATGCTCGCCCCGGATGTGACGACGCCGATGGGATTTCCACTGCGGCGTCCACGGCCAATGTCCTGGCGTGAGGGCTTCGGTCATCGACCGATTCGACCGTCCGAATGCGGTCTTTTGGCGCGCCTGAGAATCCGCATCAGAGTTGAGTGCGCGTTGTTCGGGAATCTCATTTAAATATTTGTAAAAACGTAATAATATAGATAATAACTCCAACCTGTATCCAGTGTGGAGTAATGGTCGCAGGGCGTGAACTTACGCCCTTATGGATGCGTCGAAGTCCTTCAGTTTGAATCTCAGGAAATTGCGGCTTGCGATGCGCATCACGCAAGAAGCGCTCGCCCATGATGCGGGCACGAGCAGCTCTTATCTGAGTGCGATCGAAAATGGCCGGTCGAGCCCGACGCTGAAAGCAATGGAGCGGCTCGCGAAGGCACTCGGCGTTAATGCCGTCTATCTCTTGTCCGGCCGGATATCGATCTCGATCGTTTCGGACGACGAACTGGAAATCGGCGCGATACTGGCGCGCCCGGCGGTGACGCTCCGGCGCCATCCGCACAAGCCGACGGGGCGGCCGAGCAAGACCAAGTAAATCATCGGGGGCTGCACGCGCGTGGGCTGGAACCACGCGCCCGATAGACGCGCCCGCAACGCGCGCGTCGAAAGGAGTGCCCCTCGGTGCCGTTTCGCGACCTCGATGCCTATATTAAGCAGGCCAGGCGCGCGAACAGTGATCGCGAGCTGTTCAGTTGCAGCGAGGCCGCCGCACGCCAGCTCGGCCTCCCATGGCTCGCGATCGTCCAGAGCATGGCCTTCTTTCAGCCCGGTGGGCGATATTTCCGCATGGACAATTTCCAGAGCTGGGGCGACGTTTTCGTCGCCGAAGGCTATTACCGCGACGATCCCGCCTTGCTCGCGGCGCGCTCGACAAGCCGGGCGTTCTGCTGGCACGAAATGGAGCGACTGCTGGGCGGCTTCACGCGGCGACAGGCGCGCATCGTGCGCGAAGCCGCGCGTCATGGCCTGCGCAACGGCCTCACCGTTCCGATTGGCGTCGCCGGCGAGCCGCCCGGATGCTGTACGTTCGCAACGCGCGACGGGCAATTGCCGCCATCGCATATCTGCCGGATCGCGACGCTGATGGCGAGCGAGGCGTTTACCGAGGCGCGGCGCTTGCACGGCTTTCCGGCGCGCCCGCTGAAATTACCCCATCTCAGCCCAAAGCGGCTCGAATGCTTTCGCTTGGCGGCGATGGGCAAGAGCGACGTCGAGATCGGGATCATGATGAACATCGCCCCGACGACAGTGCGCACCTACATGCGTGACCTGCGCGAACATTTCGGAATCTATTCCCGCGCGCAGCTCCCGGCGATCGCGCTCGCCTGCGGAATCGTCTGCATCGAGGAGATCGTCCCGCGGTTCTGAGCGGGATCGCCGCATCCTCAATATTGACGACTGTTTGAGCCCTTCATCTCTGCTCCCTTCGCGACTGTTCAATTTGAACGGGAGCTACTGCCATGATCCATATTGTCAAAGGGTGCTCGCTTATCCCGGACTGTTCGCAGCCTATAACGCGGGACCGGCACGCTATGCCGAGCACGTGCGGACCGGCCGCGCGCTGCCCGGTGAGACCCGCGCCTATCTCGCGAGCGTCGCCGGAGTGCCCGTCAATTCCCGGTCGGCTGTCACGGCCGCCAGTGCAACGCCGCGTACCGTCAATGCCATCTTCTTCGCGATCGGCGACCGGCCCCCTGCCGGCCGGAGCGAAGCCGGTGCGGCCACGCTGTTCGTCGCGCTGCGATCGACGTCGCCCGAGAAGAACGCGCCAGACCGCCCATAGTGCGAGCCGATCGGGGCTTCATGCCGAATCGTGTTTCTGCTATGTTCCGAGCCTATGGAGTTGGTCGTGATGTTGCTCGGTCTGATCCTGTCCGCCACCGGCATCGTCCTCTTCGCCTGGGCGATGTTCCGGCTCGCCGTCTTCGCACTCCCGGTCGGGCTCGGTGCGGCCGCATTTCTGTGGGCGGGGGGTGGCGAACTGGGGCCGTTGCTCGGTCTGCTTCTCGGCCTCGTCGTCGGCGTCGCGGTCTTGCTGATCGGACGCATGCTCATCGCGTCGCGGTTGCCCGTTCCGCTTCGCGGAGCGATCGCGCTTCTCTTCGCCGTGCCCGCCGGGATCGCCGGCGGCAGTGTCGTCTCCAGCCTGATGCAGCTCGGCGGTGCGGGGCCGACCGCGACCGGCATCGCCGCGGCGGTCGGCGCGATCATCATCGCCGGTGCCGCCATGATGAGCCTGTTGCCCGCGATGACCGCTTGCACCGGTTCGAACGGATCCCCGCTGCACGGTTGATCTGTTGGGGCCAGTGGGCCGAGTGCTCGCTCCTCGTGTCACCGCGCGCATGGCGACCACGACGAGAGTGCTTCAAGACGGCAGGGTCTGACCTGACGCATCCGGGTTTTCAGGCGCCTCGCGCCTGCGGCGCGACCGCCGCTCTATTCCGCTAGGCTCACATCCGTTCGCCAAGCTCCACCGGGCCACGCTTCGCGCGTCCCGGCCAAAGGTGACGATCGGACTGGCGGGATGCCGGAGCCTTGCTCCGGCCTGTCGTCGCCGCGCCTGACCGGCGCGGCGGCATTTTTCGTTGGGCCTTCCCCTCGTCGCGCGGGTGGGCGGCGCTCCCTTCTGGGCCCGGCCCGGCGTCCCGCAAGCCGGCCTTCGACTGCGCTCGGGTCCGGCTCCTCCATTGCATTTCGGCCCTGCGGGTGCGGACCGCCTCCTGGCCGCGCCCGGCAGGTCGCAATTCGCCGCCCACCCCCGCTCCGGGGGAGGCCCTGGGGTTTTTGGGGCGGCATTGGAGGATAGCCATGCACCAGACCGGCAGCCAACGCGCGCGCGCAGAGGGCAGCAAACGCCAGCCCCCGGCGGAGCGCGCCAATCTTTACGACGAGGTGACGGGCCGCATTGTTTCCGAACTTGAGGCGGGCCGCTTCCCTTGGGTCCAGCCTTGGGGCCGCCCCAATGGTCAAGGCTTCTCCGCCGCCCCCGGCCTCCCGCGCAACGGGCTCACCAGCCGCAATTACAGCGGCGTCAATGTCCTGATCCTGTGGGGAGCAGTGATCGAGAACGGCTATCCGTCGCAATCGTGGCTGACCTTCCGCCAAGCCTTGGAGGCGGGCGGCAATGTCAGGAAAGGCGAGCGCGGGACAAGGGTTGTCTATGCCGACCGCTTCACCCCCGAAGCCGAGAAGGAACGCGCGCGCCAGACCGGCGGCGAAGCCCGCGCGGTGCCGTTCCTCAAACGCTTCACCGTGTTCAACGTCGCACAGTGCGAAGGCTTGCGCCCCGGCCTTGCCACCGACCCCGCACCGCTTCCCGAACGCCAAGTCGTGCCGATCGCCGAAGCGGTCATTGCGGCATCGGGCGTCGATTTCCGCATCGGTGGGGACAAGGCCTACTATGTCCCGAGCGCCGACTATGTGCAGGTGCCCCCGCAACCGGCCTTCCACGAACAGATCAATTTCTACCGGACGGCGCTGCACGAACTCTGTCATGCCAGCGGCCACCCGTCGCGCCTCAATCGCAATCTGCGCAATGCGTTCGGCAGCAAGGACTATGCGCGCGAAGAATTGATCGCCGAGATGGGATCGGCCTTCCTTTGCGCCGCGCTCGGCATCGTGCCGACCGTTCGTCACGCCGATTATCTGGCATCATGGCTCGACGTGCTGCGCGAGGACAATCGCGCGATCTTTCGCGCGGCCAGTCAGGCGAGCAAGGCCGCCGATTGGCTGCTTGCCCGCTACGCCGAGACGCAGGACGAAGGGAGGGAAGCGGCATGATTACGCTCCCCCATGCGATCCTTTCGGCGCTGCGCGCGAATGCGCGCGCCAGCCGCCTCCACGAGCAGCGCGACGAACGGTTCGACCCGTTCCCGGTGGTCAAATTCTTCAATCCGGTCGGCGCGGCGACGTGGATCGCCACCGAGCTTTACGACGATGGAGACACGCTGTTCGGCCTCGCCGACTTGGGGTTCGGATGCCCGGAAATGGGCGTGTTCTCGCTTACCGAGATTGCGGGCGTCCGCTTGCCCTTCGGCCTGTTCATCGAGCGCGACGAGCATTTCGAGCCGCTGGCCCCGCTTTCGCTATGGTCCGATACCGCGCGGCGCATGGGTGCAATCGTTCTGGCCGAAGCCGAACTTCGCCGCATCACCGATAGCCGGAACGGCAACGAGCTTCCGCCGCCTCTTGATGATCGAGGGGCCGGATGACGCGCGGCGCGTTTCGCCGCATTGAGTGCCGGTCCCGCCCATCCAGCAAGACAAACGGGACCGGCGCTCCAGAAGGAGCAGACCAATGAAACTCGACTTTATCGACCATAGCAAGCTGGTTCCGTCCAAGGTGAACATGCGGCACGGACCCAAGCCCCCGGACGTGGGCGACATTCTGCCCTCGATCCGCAAGCGCGGTGTCATCGTGCCGCTGATCGTGCGCCCGCAGGCGGGCAACGATAATGGCGTCCACGAAATCGTCGCCGGGCGGCGGCGCTGGACGGCGAACGCCATCGCGCTTGTCGAGGGCATCGACCACGGCCCGCTTCCCGTCGCCATCCTCGACGCCGGGGACGACGCCGACGCCATCGAGGCATCGCTTCTCGAGAACACCCGGCTCGATCCCGACGAGGTGACGCGATGGGAAACCTTCGCACGGCTGGTCAAGGAGGGCCGCGACATTGCGGATATCTCCGCGACGTTCGGCATTCCCGAGCTTGGCGTGAAGCGTATCCTAGCGCTCGGCAACCTGCTTCCGCGCATCCGCGATCTTTACCGCAAGGAGAAGATCAACGCGGCGACCGTCCGGCATCTGACGCTGGCGAGCAAGCAGCAGCAGAAGGCATGGCTGGCGCTCTACGACGATGACGACGCCTATTGCCCGACCGGCCAGCAATTGAAGGCATGGCTGTTCGGCGGGCAGTCGATCAAGGTCGAACATGCCCTGTTCGACGTCGATGCGAGCGGCCTTGCGATCGTCGCCGATCTGTTCGGCGAAGACCGCTATTTTGCAGATGCCGACGCGTTCTGGACCGCGCAGAACGCCGTAATCGACGCGCGCAAGGAGGACTATCTGGATGCCGGATGGTTCGACGTGGTGATCGTCCCGCCCGGCGAATATTTCTACCGCTATGAGTTCGCCAAGGCACCCAAGCGCAAGGGCGGGCGCGTGTATATAGATGTGCGCGAAAGCGGCGAGGTCGAGGTCCACGAAGGCTATGTGACGAGCAAGGAGGCCAAGCGGCTCGAACGCGGCGAGGCAATCGAAACCGGCCCCAAAGTGCCGCGCCCCGAAGTGACGAGCACGATGCAGACCTATATCAACCTGCACCGTCATGCCGCTGTCCGCGCCTCGCTGACCCGTCATCCCAAGGTCGCGCTGCGCTTGATGGTCGCCCATGTCATCGTCGGGTCGCCACTGTGGACGGTCAAGCCCGAGCCGCAGACCGCGCGCAACGACGATGTGCGCGAAAGCGTCGAAACTTGCCGCGCGGAAACCGACTTCGACGCGAAGCGCCGCGCCGTATTGGACCTTCTCGGCTTCTCGCCCGAGGAACCGACCGTCACAGGCGGCAACGGCGACGACTTCGGACTGGTCGGCGTGTTCCTGCGCTTGCTCGACGTGCCCGACCGCGCCGTAATGGACGTGATCGTCATCGTCATGGGCGAAACGCTCGCCAGCGGCAGCGCCGCCATCGAGGCGGTCGGCGGCGAGATCGGCGTCGATATGGCCCGCTACTGGCAGGCCGACGACGCCTTTTTCGAGTGTGTCCGCGACAAGGAGGTGCTGACCCGCATCGTCGCCGAGGTGGCGGGCGAACCTGTCGCCGCCGCCAATGCGAAGGAACCGGGCAAGGTCTTGAAGCGCATCGTCCGCGACCATCTGGAGGGTGCGAACGGGCGGCCCAAGGTCGAGGGTTGGGTGCCGAAATGGATGGCGTTCCCGCCCGCTACCTATACGGCGCGCGGCGGCGTCGGCACCGTCGCGGCTCATGCCAAGGTGCTCGCGGCGCGCCCCGACCGCGAGCCGGAACCGACCGGCCCCGGCGCGGTGATTGCGCTTCCGGCCCCTGCCAAGGCCGAGCCGCAGGAACAGGCAGGCTGGCAATAAGGCGATGCGCTGTTGAAGGGGCAGGTTCGCGGGAGTGGTGCCGCATGGCGCCGCTCCCCTTTTTTGATCGGGAAGGCGGGAAGGCAAAGCGGGCGTCTGGGGCGGCAGGTGGCAGTCGGGCTCGATGGCAAGATAGAGGCAAAATCTCGCGATTTTGTAAGTGTTTGTCTGCACATCGTTTTTTGAAGGCTTTTGCGAGACTCGCCCTTTGAGTGCGAGACAGGGTTACCAGGAGTGGCGGTTTTCTGGGCTTTTCCGATCCCAATCGCGAGACTCCTTGCGCTCTGGCGAGGACGCGCCATTCTTATCGGCGGGGAGCGTCATTCCGGCATGGAAGGACGCCGCTATGCGCGATGATGAGTTCGAACCGCAGCTGGGCCGGATGCGCGGCCGGGGCAAGGAGCAGCGCTACCTGAGCCGCGTCGTGAAAGCGGCAAAGCGGGCCGGCATGAAAACGGGCAGGCGCGGCCGTTTCGACGGCAGCCGGATCGGGCGCGGCGCGAGTGTTGCGCGGGTGCTCAGATCGCGCGACCGATTGGGCGCGTTCCGGTCGCGCCGCGTGATCGTCAAGATACGGCCTGTCGGCCTTGGCGGGAAAGGCATGGGCGGTGCGAAGGCGCACCTTCGCTATATTCAGCGCGACGGCGTGACCCGTGAGGGCGAGGCTGGTGCGCTCTACTCGCCCGACAGCGACGTCGCCGATGGCAAGGCGTTCCTCGAACGGTGTGACGGCGACCGCCGCCAGTTCCGGTTCATCGTGTCGGCCGAGGACGCCGACCAGTATCCCGACTTGAAGCCGTTCGTGCGCCGGCTGATGACGCAGATGGAGCAGGATCTTGGGACAAAGCTCGATTGGGTGGCGGTCGACCATTTCAATACCGGCCATCCGCACACGCATATCGTGGTGCGCGGCGTAAACGATCGGGGTGAGAATCTGCTGATCGCGCGCGAGTATATCTCGCACGGGAGCCGGCAGCGGGCGATCGAGATCGTCAACCTCGACCTGGGGCCGCGCACCGACCTTGAAATCGAAGAGCGGCTTCGCAGCGATACGGGTGCCGAGCGGCTGACCGCGATCGACAGACGGCTGATCCGCGACATGGATACCGCGCGGCTGGTCAGCGCGAGCGATGGCGATCCCTTCCAGCAATCGCTTCGCGTCGGTCGCCTGCAGAAACTCGGGCGCATGGGACTCGCCTCGCATGTCGGCAACGGCACCTGGCGGCTTGAGCCCGACCTTGCGAACACACTGCGCCAGATCGGCGAGCGCGGCGACATCATCCGCACCATGCAGCGCGAGCTGACCGCGCGGAAGCTCGATCGTGCTGCGGTCGATCGCGTCATCTACGACCCGGTCGCGAAGGAGGCGACGCCGATCATCGGCCGCGTCGTGATGCGCGGGCTCGCCGACGAACATGAAGACCGTCATTATCTGCTGGTCGACGGCATCGACGGGCGCACCCATTATGCCGAGATCGGCAAGGGCGAGCTGGTCGACACGATCCCCGAAAATGCCATCGTCCGGATCGCGCCACGCGAGGGCGGCATTCGCGCCGTCGATCGGACGATCGACGAGATCGCGGCGGCGAACGGCGGGCGCTATTCGATCGACGCCCATCTGAAGCACGATCCGACCGCCAGCGAACGCTTCGCCGAAACGCATGTCCGGCGGCTTGAAGCGATGCGAAAAATCTCGGGCGTCGTCGAGCGCGAGCCCGACGGAAGCTGGATCATCGCGCCGGACCATCTCGCCAGGGTCGAGAGGTTCGAAGCCATGCAGTTCCGCGACCACCCCGTTGCCATTGAAACCCTGTCGGCGATCCCGCTCGACAAATTACCGGGAACCGATGCCGCGACCTGGCTCGATCGCGAGCTGGTCGCCGAAGCGCCGGTGCCAGTGCGCGATGCTGGGTTCGGGCACGAGGTTCGTTCAGCGCAGGCGATGCGACGGCAATGGCTGATCACCGAACAGCTTGCAGACGAACAGGATGGGCAGACGGTCTATCGGCGAGGGATGCTCGCCGCGCTCCAGCGGCGAGAATTGCTGCGTGTCGCCCGCCAGCTCTCCGACAAGTTAGGCGTTCCGTTCGCCGAGGCCAGAGAGGGGGAGGCTGTTCAAGGCAGGCTCGTGCGCGCAGTCGAGATGACGAGTGGTCGCCATGCGCTCATCGAACGGTCGCGCGATTTCACGCTGGTGCCGTGGCGCTCTGTTCTCGATCGCCATGTCGGTAAATCGGTCTCGGGCATCATGCGCGACGGCGGGATCAACTGGACACTCGGGCGGCAGCGCAGCGGGCCGAGCGTCTCCTGATCCGGAGGATTCGGGCTTTCTATTTTCATGAAATTATGTTTTCATGGATTCATGAAAAATATCGCAGCGCAAACCGATGTCGGCGACGAGCATCTTCAGGTGCAGATTCCTGCCGTTACGAAACGCGATCTCGGTCAACGGTCGCTCGATTCCCGCGAGCCGATCCGGATGATCGTACTGCGGGCACTTGAAGCCTATGGCGTGAGCGTCCCCGCAGACGCGATATCGGATCGCCGGAAGGGCAGGCGATGAGCGAGGATTTCGAAGCTCTCACTGTTGCGGATTATGCGAAGCAGGCCGCGCGGACTGATCAACGCAGCGGTGGCCGCGCACTGGGCTTCTCGATGCTTGGCCTTTTCGGCGAAGTCGGCAGCTTGCTCAGTGAGGCCAAGAAAAAGCAGCGCGACGATGCCTCCTACCTGGGTTACGCTCACGCCGTCGCGGAAGAGCTTGGTGACGTCCTTTGGTATCTGGCGGCGATCGCACGGCGCAGCCGCATGGCGCTCAGCGACATCGCTGCCGCCGCGGCGACAAACGGCGGACAATGGCAGACGGGCGGCAACGAAACGCTCAGTTTCCATGCGCTGCAGCCGCAGCACATTCCGCTTGCCAAGGCACCGATGCCGCAGTTCGAGCATAGCCTGCTCGCGCTGGCAGGCGACGTTGGGCTGCTCATCAACGATTTCCAGGCGGGCGGTCTTGCGAAGGACCGCGAAGCACTCGCGGGCCGGCTGGTCGCGGTCATGCGCCGGTTGATCCAGGCGGCAAACGAATCCGGTGTTACCATCGAGGCTGCCGCCGTGAAGAATCTTCACAAGATCTTCGATCGCTGGCCGCGCGAGCGCATCTATCCGGCGCCGACCGATGCGGCGCTCGACCCAGAAGAGCAATTGCCGCGGCGGATGGCGATCGACGTCTATGAACGCACCGTTCGCGGGCAGACATTCGTGTATCAACGCTCAAGCGGTGTGTATGTCGGCGACCGGCTCACCGACAACGCGCTCGAACCCGACGACTATCGTTTCCACGATGTCTTTCACTACGCTTATGTCGCGGTGCTTGGCTGGTCGCCAGTGCTGCGTGCGCTGCTCCGTCTCAAGCGCAAGAGCGATCCGAAACTCGACGACGCCGAAGACGGTGCTCGGGCGATTCTCATCGAAGAGGGCATAACTTCCTGGATTTTCGGACAAGCGCAGCAACTCCGGTACTTTGAAAACGTGAAGCGCGGTGGCCTTCCGCTGGACATGCTGAAGCATGTCCGCCAGTTCGTCGCCGGCTACGAATCAGAACGCTGTCCGCTGTGGCTTTGGGAGGAAGCGATCCTCCAGGGCTATACGGCTTTCCGCTTCCTTCAGGAGCATCGGCGCGGCCGCGTCCTGATCGACTTCGCCAATCGCCGCCTGCGTATCAAGGAATTGCCGTCATGACCCCGAAATCCTTTGTGTCCACCCTGGCGGCGACCGAACTTCCCTCAGTGTTCAATCCCTGGCGCGATCGCTGCACGGTCCATGACCGCAGCGACGCCGCCGCCCGGCGCCGCGACAATCTCGAAATGCTGCTCACCGCGGCGCTTGATCATCGCGTCGAAACGATCTGGATCGCGCGTGATCTCGGCTATCGCGGGGGGCGGCGTACGGGCGTACCGCTGACCGACGAAATTCACCTCGGACATGCCGGCACGCTGATGGGCGGCATCGCATTTGAACGTGCGACGCAGGGACCCGCCGTGGCGGAGCGCACCGCGGCGATCGTCTGGCGTGTGCTAGAGCGGATCGGTCAGCCTGTCATGCTCTGGAACGTTTTCCCGTTCCATCCCCATGAAGCGGATGATCCGATGTCGAACCGATGCCACACGCGAAGCGAGCGCGAGGCGACCTGGCCGATATTGCAAGCCCTCGTGTCAATGATCCGGCCCCGCCAGATCGTCGCGATCGGGCGCGACGCTCACCTGGCGCTGGACGGTCTCGACATTCCGACCACCGCGGTCCGCCATCCGAGCTACGGCGGGCAGCGCGAGTTCATCGAGGGCATGTTCAGCCTGTACGGTGTCGCGGATGACAACGATGAGCCGCTAGAACTGCCGTTGGGCGCGCCTCACGCCGCAGCACGGAGATGTGCGCTCGCCTGATCGCAGCGTTCAAAGAGTTGCTTAAGATCGCCGCGGTTCCAGTTGGCGGTGTCGACCGTGGCGTTGGTCGAGACGATCGTGAGCGGACCCAGCGCGACCCCGCCTTCCTTGGCGATGAATTCGAGCAGACGGCCGAGGCCGATCAGATTGCCGAGCAGTTTTTCGATATAGTAGTGATTGCGGTAGAGCGCGGTCATGCCGAGGCGACGATCGTCGCCCTTGCCGATCAGCTTGAGACTGGCAAAGCTCAGGCACTGACCGCCGTAGGGCGAGTCATTCACGTCGCGGGCGGGGTCGAAGATCAGCAGTTCGAATTTGTTGAGCGCTCGGACGTTCGGGTTGCGCAGGCGCTCGACGATGCCCCAGATTTGATTGATTGGCTGGCCGTCGGCGCGGGGCAATTCCATCATCCGTTCGAAATAATAGCCCGACCAAGCGCCCGACCTCCGGACCTTCGGCAGCACGTTGTCGCGAAACCGGTCGAAGAATTGCGGCGCGCCGTAGCGCCTGTACAGCGCTGCCGGAAAAATCGTGTTGGCGACCGTCTCGATGGGCTTCTTGCCATGGCCCGAAAGGAAGGCATCGACTTCCGCCACGACGGGATCGGCGAGTGTTGCGCGCGCAGTCGGCTCGGCCACGGAGATGACGACATTCTGCGCCTGGTGTCCGGTGGCGAGGTCGACGAGCCGGACCGCCTCGCGCCAGCCAGCAACGCAGTCAGGCTGCGGCGGTATGGGAAGATACATCGACTTCCTCCGTCAAATTTGCCGTGGCGAAAAGGCGCGGCGCTAGAAAGCGCTCAGTAAGCCAGGCGTGGCCTTCCAAGCCCCAACCTGGTCCCCAGCTGTTGCGGATGAGAATGGCCGGGGTGCCGTCCACGGTTCCATGCCCGACCGCGACGACCGCGTGCCGTTGCGCTGGCTCGGGGAGTTCGTCGTTCGCCGGATCGACGACGCCATCACCGCGCGGCTGGAAGAAAGACCGTGACAGCATCGTCAGCATGAGCACCGGCGTGTCACGATCCAGCGCGGCAAGGATGGATGACAGGTCGGTTCCATCCCTCTGTCCGTTGCGGCCATAGAGCGGGCCAACGGTCGCCGGCGGCGTCCACAGTCGATGATCGGCTGGAACCGCTGCCAGATACGGCCAGCCTTTCTCGTCGGGTTGGCCATCGAGCCGTAGCGCGTCCAGCATTGTGGATAGCAGTGCGCCGCTCGTCGGCGGTCTGCCCGCCCGTTTCTGCGCGGCATAAAAGGCGAATTCACACGACAGCGGTGCCCAGCCGTCGCGAAGCCCGGCGTGGGTGTCGCTCGCGGCGAATGCGAGGCATGTCGGCCGCGCGCCTTGATCGCGCGCAGGCCCGAACAGCGGCCGAAGGTCACGGACGATATCGATCATGGGGCGTCAGGCGGCCTCGAGCAGGTGCCGCCGTTCGGCGCGCGACAGGCCCGTCTGTTCCGGGCCGGTGAGGTCGAAATCGAGCGTCAGGCTGGTGAGGGCCGGCGCAGGCTGCCACGGCCGCCGCTCGTCGAGCGACATGCGGCCGCGCCGCGGCGCATCGGGCGCCGCGGTGACACGGCGGACAACGGGACCACCGATGCCATCGCCGTCGATTGCCTCACGCTCGTCTCGAACGACGGCGAAGCCGCTGGCGATCAGTTGGTCGAGATCCCAGAGATACCCACCGCCGCTATGTTCTTCGAGCTGCAGCACGAAAAGATCATTGCGACTGCCATCGATCCGCGAGCCGGCATCGCGCTCGGTCAGCAGCCAGACGTCGCCGCGATAGTTGTCGGGCCGATAGTCCTTGAGGAGATCGACCTTCAGGCTGCGCGGCTGCGTCCGGAGCAGGTCGGTCATCACCGATGGCGAAATCAGATTGTAGCGAACCAGGGTGCGGCACGTCGCCTCATAGCTGGCGCCGATCCGCAGCGAGAGCTGATAGACGACATTGGGGCGCCGGAAATGATCGATCTGCCATCCTTGTCGCGCGCTGTGCGCGAGCACCAGCCATTTCGGCATCATGAAGGCGATCGCAAAGGCGTCGGCTTCGGTTTCCTCGAAGTTGTTTCCCGGTTCGGGCGACATCGGCATCCGGCGCAGGATGCTCTCATCGTCGAGGCTCGGCTCGTGTCGCATCGAAAAATGCCCGAGTTCGTGCGCGGCCGTGAAGCGCTGGATGCTCATCGGTCGTTCCGTCGTGACGAGAACGCCAGGAGCAGGTGCGCTGAGATAGGCGCCGAGCAGGCCTTTCAGAGGACGAAGCAGCAAGGGTAGACCCACGGCATGGATCGCGCCGAAGACATCGACGCTGCCGCCTTGGGTCTCGATCAGTGCGCGCGTATCGAGTTCGCGATGCAGGCGGCCCGCTGCCATCGTACCAGCGCGAACCGCGCTCGCATAATCCGACGCCATCGATCAGCTCCGTTCGCCGCCAGACCGCGAGCGGAGATATTCGGCAAACCGGCTCAGCTCGGCCCGGTCCTCAGTCGACAAGGCCGCAACGCGTCGCGCCAGATGGGCGACATCGGCGGGAAGGCTCGCGGAGGCCTCGTCTTCGCCGGTAAAATAGGCCACCGACTGGCGGTAAAGACGGGCAAGCCGCGTCAGTTCGATCGCTTCAACGCGGCGCTGGCCATTCTCGATATCGGTAAGCGCGGTCCGGGGAATCTTGAGATAGGCAGCAACTTCTTCCTGCTTGAGGCCGAGATATTTCCGTGCTTCGCGCAGACGGTCGCCCAAGCGCCGCCGCTCCTGCTCGTCGCCTTCCTGGCGGAGTGCGAGATTGGTCATGGCTTCGACCCTTTCTTCTTAACCCAGACGCGTTCGATCTTAGGGAGGAGGTCGTCAATCGCCTTCTCGATCGAATTGTAGCCGCCGGTGCGGACGATGCTGTCGCGAAGCTCGATGTCGAGGACCTGCTCCACCGCGCAAAGCGTGTCGACCACGGACAAGGAGTCGAGTGGCACGGGCGCCTGGATGATCTTCGGGTTTTCCGGAGGCAGGGCAATTCCGCGCACCTGTGCCTCAGCCCTGGCCACTTGCAGCAGTTCGTCGACCAACGCCCTAATGGCGTCGGCTTTGGGAAACGCGGTTGCCGCGGGCTGCGGAGGAGCGATTGTCGCCATGCATGCCTCGCACGATTTCACTACATTAAATGCGATATAATGTCTGATAATCCGACACGCAAGCCCGAATTTGCAGCTCGGATTTTTGCAGGGTGTAGCGGGTCATCGGCGGTGCGGTGTGGTGGTCAGTGCCACCTCGAGGGACAACGACAGGGCAGAATCATCAACTCGGGTCATAGCTCGATCAAAAGAACAGAGCTGGAATATTGAGTCAGTCGCCGACGAGTGATCTCCTTCGGTCACCCACCAGCCCCCAGCGGCTCCGTTCATTTCGGGCGGCCCATAGCCGAGTCTTGAAGCCGCGCCCCGACCGCATCCGGCGGTATGGGCGGGAGCTTCAACGTGACCCCGACCAAATTGCTCATCGGCCAGATCCTTGTCGTGTTCGCAATCGTGATCGCGGGCCTCTGGGCGGCGACCCAATGGGCGGCGGCGATGCTCGCCTACCAGCCCGAACTTGGTCCGGCCTGGTTCATGGCTGGAAGCACGCCGGTCTATCGTCCCTGGGCGCTCTTCCCCTGGTGGTATCACTACGATGCCTATGCGCCGCATGTTTTCGACAAGGCCGGCGCGCTCGCCGGCGCGAGCGGTTTCATCGGCTGCGGCGCGGCGATCGCAGGCTCGCTCTGGCGCGCGCGGCAGTCGCGTCACGTCACCACCTATGGTTCGGCGCGCTGGGCCAGGCCGAACGAGATCGAGCGGGCCGGCCTTTACGGTGATGCCGGCGTATTCCTGGGCCGCTCGCGCGGCCGCTATCTCCGGCATGACGGCCCCGAACATATCATGGCGTTCGCGCCAACCCGTTCGGGCAAGGGCGTCGGGCTGGTCATACCGACACTGCTTGGCTGGACCGGCAGCGCCGTGGTTCACGACATCAAGGGCGAGAACTGGCAGCTCACCGCCGGCTGGCGCGCGCGCTTCTCCCACGTCCTGCTGTTCAATCCGACCGATCCCGCTTCCGCCAAATACAACCCGCTGCTGGAGGTCCGGCGCGGCGAGCATGAGGTCCGCGACGTCCAGAACATCGCCGACATCCTGGTCGATCCCGAAGGCGCGCTCGAACGGCGCAACCACTGGGAGAAAACCTCCCATTCGCTCCTGGTCGGCGCGATCCTCCACGTCCTTTATGCGGAGGAAGAAAAGACGCTCGCACGGGTAGCCACATTCCTGTCGGACCCGCAGCGGCCGTTCACCGCCACGCTCCGGCGGATGATGACCACCAATCACCTCGGCACGAAGGATGCGCCGCAGATCCATCCCGTCGTCGCCTCGGCGGCGCGCGAGGTGCTCAACAAGAGCGAGAACGAGCGCAGCGGCGTCCTCTCCACCGCAATGTCGTTTCTCGGGCTCTATCGCGACCCGACCGTCGCCGCGGTGACATCGCGCTGCGACTGGCGGATCGCCGATCTCGTCGAGGCCGGCCATCCGGTCTCGCTCTACCTTGTCATCCCGCCATCGGACATCAGCCGCACCAAGCCGCTGGTGCGGTTGGTGCTCAACCAGATCGGCCGCCGCCTCACCGAAAAGCTCGATGCCGATCCCGCCAGGGCGGGCAAGCACAAGCTCCTGATGATGCTCGACGAGTTCCCGGCATTGGGGCGGCTCGACTTCTTCGAGACCAGTCTTGCCTTTCTCGCGGGCTATGGAGTGCGCGCCTTCCTGATCGCGCAGTCCTTGAACCAGATCGAGAAGGCTTATGGCGAGCACAACTCGATCCTCGACAACTGCCATGTCCGCGTCGCGTTTGCGACCAACGACGAGCGCACGGCGCGGCGGATTTCGGACGCGCTCGGCATCGCCACCGAACAGCGCGCGATGCGCAACTATGCCGGCCACCGGCTCGCGCCCTGGCTGGCGCACGTCATGGTCAGCCGGCAGGAGACCGCCCGGCCACTCCTGACCACCGGCGAGGTGATGCAGCTCCCGCCCAAGGATGAGCTTGTCCTTGTCTCCGGCATGGCCCCGATCCGCGCGAGGAAGCTGCGCTATTACGAGGACCGCAATTTCCGCGAGCGGATCGCACCGCCGCCGCAGCCCGCGCCCGGAGACTATCCCGACCGGCCGCAGGCACGCCCCAACGACTGGAGCGGACTGGTCCGCGCGCCCGATACCCGGCTCGGCAAGCCCGATGACGATGCGAAGGCGGATGAGGACGGCGGCTTGCAACAGCAGCGCCACCCCGGCCTCGGCGAAGAACCCGCCAAAAAACCCGAGCCGCCAAAGCAGCTCGACCTGCTCGGCCTGGACAGCGACGACACCGACACGATCGCCGACAAGCACGCGATGGACCGCGCCGGCGCCACCGGCACGCTGATCCGCGCTCACGCGATCAATCAGGGTCGCAGCGCCGACATGCTGCCGGACTTCTGACAATGGCCGCGATCAAACCCAACCGCGTCCGCTACCAGCTCTTCCTGCCCGAAGATCTGAGCCACCGCTTCGAGGCGCTGGCGAGCCAGCCCGGCGCGTCCAAATCGGCGATCCTCACCGACGCGCTCACCGCCTGGCTCAACCGGCAGGCGGCGAGCGAGCTGGAGAACAAGTTCAGCCAGCGGCTCGATCGCATGTCGCTCGCGCTGGGGCGTGTCGAGCGTGACGGGCATGTGCTGCTCGAGAGCCTGGCGCTGTTCATCCGCTATGAACTGATGGTGCAGGCCCCTTTGGCCGAAGCCGACGAAGCGGCGCGTGCGATCGGCCGAGACCGCTTCGAGGCGTTCATTGCCCGCGTCGGCGAAGCGCTCGCCAGCGGCCAGCGCACGCTTGCTGCCTCCGCGAAAGACAATGGAGGTGGGCGATGAGCGACACGCTTTTCGGCTCCGATAATTCCGCAGGGCGTCGGCGCGCGATGCTGCGCACCGCGATGGGGCCGACCATCGCCGCAGCGCTGGCCGATCCGGTGGTCATCGAGATCATGGTGAACCCGGACGGCGTGTTGCGCCTTGATCGACTCGGCGAAGGCCGGATCGATACCGGCACCAAATATGAGCCCGCGCAGGTCGAGCGGATCATCCGCCTGGTTGCCAGCCACGCACGGACAGAGGTTCATGGCAATGCGCCGATCGTGTCAGCCGAGCTGCCACCGCACGGCGAAGGCGCGGGCGAGCGGTTCGAGGGTATCCTGCCGCCGGTCAGCCTCGCGCCGTGCTTCTCGATCCGCAAGCCCGCGGCGCGCATCTACACTTTGCTCGACTATGTGCGGGACGGCATCATGCCCGCCGACACGGCGCGACTGCTGTCGATGGCCGTGGTCGAGCGCAAGAACATCCTGGTCGCGGGTGGCACCAGTTCGGGCAAGACGACGCTTGCCAACGCGCTGCTCGCCGAGATGGCGCACCTCGACGAACGCGTCATCATCATTGAAGACACGCGTGAGTTGCAATGCGCCGCGCCCGACGTGGTGGGGCTGCGCACGCGTACGATTGGCACTGCCGGAGCCGGCGGCGTCACGATGGCTGATCTTGTCCGCTCGACATTGCGGCTCCGCCCCGATCGCATCGTCGTTGGCGAGGTGCGCGGGCGCGAAGCGCTCGACATGCTCAAAGCCTGGAACACCGGGCATCCGGGCGGCATCGCAACCGTCCACGCCAATTCGGCAGTGTCGGCGCTCTACCGGCTCGAGCAGCTCGTGCAGGAAAGCGTCGTCACCGTTCCGCGCCGGCTGATCGCCGACGCCATCGACATGATCGTGTTCATCGCCGGGCGCGGCCTCGCGCGCCGCGTCGACACGATCGCGCGCGTCGCCGGCCTCGATCCCGACGGCGGCTACGCCGTCCTCGACCTTACTCCCGACCACGCCCTCGAACCCCAAGGAGAATGACCATGCGCTTGTCCCGTATTCCTGCCCGTATTCCCGATCGTCGGAGCATCTTCCTCACCGGCGCCGCCATCGGCCTCGGGCTTGCGCTCGCCGCCACCGCGCAGGCCGCCGGCTCGGGCATGCCGTGGGAGGAACCGCTTCAGCAGGTCCTCGAATCGGTCCAGGGTCCTGTCGCCAAGATCGTCGCGGTGATCATCATCATCGTCACCGGTTTGACGCTCGCGTTCGGCGAGACGGCAGGCGGGTTCCGGCGCCTCATCCAGATCATCTTCGGCCTGTCGATCGCGTTTGCGGCGTCGAGCTTCTTCCTCAGCTTCTTCAGCTTCGGCGGCGGGGCGCTCATCTCGTGAACGCGCCAAATTCCTATGGCGCCAGCCATATCGAGGGGTTCGAGGCGCCGATGCACCGCGCGCTTGCCGAGCCGATCCTGCTTGGCGGGGCGCCGCGAGCGATCGCGATCGTCAATGGTACGATCGCGGCCGCGCTCGGACTCGGTCTCCAGCAGTGGATCGCCGGGCTGGCCATGTGGGCGTTCGGGCACACTCTCGCGGTGTTCGCCGCCAAGCGCGATCCCGACTTCGCCCCGGTCCTTGTCCGCCACCTTCGCCAGAAGGGGCATCTGTCATGCTGAATCTGCGCGAATACCGTCAGAAGGCCGACCGGCTCGCCGATCATCTTCCATGGGCGGCGCTTGTCGCGCCCGGCGTGGTGCTCAACAAGGACGGCAGCTTTTTGCGCGTCCTCAGGTTCCGCGGCCCCGATCTAGAATCCGCCACCGAAGCCGAGCTTGTCGCCGCCTGCGCGCGGGCGAACAATGTCCTGAAGCGCTTCGGCTCGGGCTGGGCACTCCATTTCGAGGCCGAGCGGCGCGAAGCGCTGGGTTATCCCGACAGCAGCTTTCCCGATGCGGCGTCGTGGCTGGTCGATGAGGAACGGCGCGCGGCGTTCGAAAGCGCGGGCGCGCATTTCGAGAGCCGCTATTATCTGACGCTCACCCTCCTGCCTCCGCCCGATCAGGCGGACACGGCGGGCCGAGCGCTGATCGAGCGCAGCGACGACGCGAAGGGCCGCGACTGGCGACAAGCGCTTGCCGGCTTCATCGCCGAGACGGATCGTGCGCTTGACCTGTTCAGAGGCTTCATGCCCGAGGTGCGCGCGCTCGGCGACAGCGAAATGCTGACCTTTCTCCACGGTGCGATCTCCGCGCGCCGCCATGTCGTCGCCGTGCCCGAAACGCCCATCTATCTGGACGGGCTGCTCGCCGACACGCCGCTGACCGGCGGGCTCGAACCGATGCTCGGCGACGAGCATCTGCGGACGCTCACCATCCTCGGATTTCCGAACGCGAGCCGTCCCGGCATCCTCGACGGACTCAACCATGAGGATTTTGGCTATCGCTGGGTGACGCGCTTCATTGCGCTCGACAAGACCGACGCAACCAAAGCGCTCACTCGCCTGCGGCGGCAGTGGTTCAACAAGCGCAAGTCGATCACCGCGCTGCTGCGCGAAGTCATCTACAACCAGCCGGTCCAGCTTCTCGACAGCGATGCCGACAACAAGGTGGTCGATGCCGACCTCGCCTTGCAGGCGCTCGGCGGCGATCATGTCGCGTTCGGCTATCTGACGACGACGATCACCGTTGCCGATATCGACCGCGCCCGCGTCGAGGAAAAGGTCCGCGCGGTCGAGCGCATCGTCAACGGGCTCGGCTTCACCTGCATCCGCGAGGGCATGAATGTGGTCGAGGCGTGGCTGTCGAGCCTGCCGGGCCATGTCTATGCGAACGTCCGGCAACCGATCGTCCACACCCTGAATCTCGCGCATCTCATGCCGCTGTCCTCGGTATGGGCAGGACCGGCGCGTAATCCGCACCTCGACGGTCCGCCGCTGCTTTATGCGGAAACCAGCGGCTCGACGCCGTTCCGTCTCAGCACGCATGTCGGCGACGTCGGTCATATGCTGATCGTCGGACCCACCGGGGCCGGAAAGTCGGTGCTGCTCGCAATGCTCGCGCTTCAGTTCCGGCGATATCCAGACTCCCAGGTCTATGTCTTCGACAAGGGATTTTCGGCGCGCGCGGCCGTGCTGGCGATGGGCGGCGCGCATCACGCGCTCGGGCTTGGCGGTGAGAGCGGTCATGCCGATGACGTGGGCGGGCGAACGATCGCCTTCCAGCCGCTGCGCCACATCGATCGCTCCAACGCACGCGCCTGGGCGACCGAATGGATCGGCGCGCTGCTCGCCCATGAGAAAGTACTGGTCACACCCGAGATCAAGGAGGCCGTCTGGTCGGCGCTCACCAATCTCGCGACCGCCCCGATCGAGGAACGCACGCTCACCGGCCTGTCGCTGCTGCTGCAATCGGCACCGCTGCGATCGGCGCTCGCGCCCTATACGCTCGAAGGATCGTTCGGCCGCCTGCTCGACGCCGCCGAAGACGATCTAGCGATCGCCGACGTGCAGTGCTTCGAGACTGAAGCGCTGATGGGGCAGGCGGGCGTCGTTGCGCCCGTGCTGACCTACCTGTTCCATCGTCTCGAGGAGCGCTTCACCGGGCGGCCGACGCTTCTCGTACTGGATGAAGCCTGGGTGTTCCTCGACCACCCGCTGTTCGCCGCGCGCATCCGTGAGTGGCTGAAGGTGCTGCGCAAGAAGAACGTCAGCGTCGTGTTCGCGACACAGAGCCTAGCCGATATCGCCGACAGCACGATCGCGCCGGCCATCATCGAAAGCTGTCCGCAGCGCATCTTGCTGCCCAATGATCGGGCGATCGAGCCGCAGGGCCAGACGGTCTACGTCCGCTTCGGTCTCAACGCGCGCCAGATCGAACTGGTCAGCCGCGCGACGCCCAAGCGGCAATATTATCTGCAATCAGCGCGCGGCAACCGGCTGTTCGAGCTTGGGCTAGGCCCGATCGCGCTGGCGTTGTGCGGCGCGTCCGATCCCGACAGCCAGAAGCGCATAGACGCGGTGCTGGCCGAAAAGGGCCAGGCCGACTTCGCCGCGACCTTTCTCTCCCAAGCCGGCCTCGATTGGGCGGCCGACCTGCTTGGGCGTCACCCTGCCGCCCGCCCCCCAGAAGACAAGGAGTAATTTCCCGTGCCCCGTATCCCTATCCGCAAATATGCGTGCCTCTCCGCTCTCGCGCTCGGCGCCGTCGGCTCGCTCGGTATCGGCATCGCGTTGACCTCGACGCCCGTCGCGGCCCAGCTCAGTGTGTTCGATCCATCGAACTATTCGCAAAACCTGCTCACCGCCGCGCGCACGCTTGCCCAGATCAACAACCAGATCCAGAGTCTCCAGAACGAAGCGCAGATGCTGATCAACCAGGGCAAGAACCTGTCCCGGATCGATTTCCCGCAACTTCAGGAGCTTCGCCAGCGCCTCCAGCAGATCGACCAGCTCATGGGCCAGGCGCAGGGCGTCGACTTCCGCATCGATCAGCTCGACGAGCGCTTCCGCCAGCTCTACCCGCAGGAGTTCGATCAGGTGTTCCGCCGCGATCAGCGTGTGGCTCGCGCACGCGATCAACTCGATACCGCGATGTCCGCGTTTCGCCAGACGATGGGGGTCCAGAACCGCATCGTCGACAACGTACGGAGCGACACGCAGGCGCTCGCCGACATCGTCGCGCGCAGCCAGGGCGCGGAAGGCTCGCTTCAGGCGCAGCAGGCCACGAACCAGCTTCTCGCGCTCACCGCCAAGCAGCAGCTCCAGCTTCAGCAAATGATGGCGGCGCAGTTCCGGGCGGAATCGGTCGAGCAGGCGCAGCGGGGCCAGATCGCGCGCGAGGCACGCGAGTCGACGCGCCGCTTCCTCGGCGACGGCAAGGCTTACACGCCACGCCAATGAGCTGAGGCAGGCGAGGACCGCGCCCCCAGCTCCCCCCGGGTCCGAACCTGTCTCGTCGCGGGGGCCGTAGGGCTTGCCCCTCTCATGGCCGCCGGTCCCCGCGACACCTTTCAACTTCAAGCAGGAACCCGCCCATATGGATGACCTGAATGTCATCGATCAGTTCATGGAGGCCTTCGCCTCCTACATCGACAGCGGGTTCGGCCTGTTGGGCGGTGACGTCGGTTTCCTGACCACGATCCTGATCGGCATCGACATCACGCTCGCCGGGCTGTTCTGGGCGCTCGGCGGCGAAGACGACGTCATCGCCAAGTTCCTCAAAAAGATCCTCTATGTCGGCGTCTTCGCCCTGATCCTCAACAGCTTCTCGACACTGTCCGATATCATCTTTCGCAGCTTCGCCGGCCTCGGCCTCACCGCAGGGGGCAGCGCGATTACGGCTGACGATTTATTGCGACCCGGCAAGCTGGCCGGGACCGGCTTCGAGGCAGCATGGCCGCTCCTCGAGCAGGCGAAGGAGTTGGTTGGCCCGATCGCCTTCTTCGACAATTTCATCGAGATCGCCGTGCTGGTGATCGCCTGGGTCGTCGTCATCGCCGCCTTTTTCATCCTCGCGATCCAGCTTTTCATCACAATCCTCGAATTCAAGCTCACTTCGCTCGCCGGCTTCGTGCTCGTGCCCTTCGCGCTGTGGAACCGCACGTCGTTCCTCGCCGAACGGGTACTCGGCAACGTCGTCAGTTCAGGCATCAAGGTCATGGTGCTGGCCGTCATCGTCGGTATCGGCTCCAACTATTTCGCCGACTTCACCAGCGCGATCACCGGTGACGAGGTGTCGATCGAGCAAGCCGTGTCGCTCATGCTCGCGAGCCTCGCGATCTTCGGACTCTCCATCTTCGGCCCCGGAATCGCATCCGGCCTTGTTGCGGGTGCCCCGCAGCTCGGCGCCGGATCGGTCATCGCCACCACCGCGCTTGCCGGCGGCGGTCTTGCGATGGCAGGTGCTGGCGCCGTCGGCGCGGCACGCGGTCTCGCGGGCGCCGGTCTCGGCGCGATCCGCGCCGGCACGTCGATGGGGTCTGCCGCATCCACCGCCTACAAGCTCGGGCAGGAAACCTCGGGTTCGACCAGCGTCGGCGCGGGCCTCGGCGGCGTTGCGACCGCCATGCGCGGCGCGGCTGCCAACCGGATGAGCAGCGGTCTCGGCGTTAGCGCCGCCGCCGAGCGTGGGCAGCGCGCCGCATGGGAAGCGGGAACCACCCGTGCCGGCGGCACCGCCCCCGCAGCCGCGCCGACAGGCGCAGCCGAAGGAACACCCGCCTGGGCGCAGAAGCTTCATGCCAGCCAGAATGCCCGCCACCGCCGCCAGATGGCGATCCACGCAATCCAGGGCGGTGACCGCGGCGGCGCGGGCGCCACTCCAGACATCAAGGAAAGGGACTGAGCGATGAAATTTCGACGCGCATTGCAGCGCTATGGGCGAACGCCCGAACCCGAGACACCCTACCAACGGGCGGGCCAGCTTTGGGATGAGCGCATCGGCTCGGCCCGCGCGCAGGCGAAGAACTGGCGGCTGATGGCATTCGGCGGCTTGTTCCTGACCACAGGCCTGTCGGGCGCGCTGGTGTGGCAGTCGACGCAGAGCCGTGTCGTGCCCTATGTGGTCGAGGTCGATGCACTGGGGCAAGCACAGGCGGTCGCGCCTGCCGCCAAGGACTATCAGCCGACCGATCCGCAGATCGCATGGTTCCTCGGCCGGTTCATCACCGACGTTCGAGCGCGCTCGCTCGATCCGGTGCTGATGCGCGAGAATTGGCTGTCGGCCTATGATTTCGCGACCGAACGCGCGTCACTATTCCTCGGCGAATATGCCCGCACCTCCAATCCGTTCGCGGATGTCGGGCGCAAGACGGTTTCAGTACAGGTGACGAGCGTCGTCCGCGCGTCGGATACGAGCTTCCAGGTCAAATGGACCGAGCAGCAATATGAGCGGGGAAGCCTCGCCAGCACGTCACGCTGGACGGCGATGCTGACGGTGAAGGTCAAGCCGCCGCGCTCGGCCGATGTGCTCCGAAAGAACCCGCTCGGCCTCTATATCGACGCGATCGACTGGAGCCGCGAACTGGAAACCCCGGCGGACCGGCCGCCTTCGCCACAACCATCGCCCGTGCCCGATCCTGCACAATCACTCCCGGTCGCGCCGCCCGCCGACATTCCGCTGGGCTCGCCGCTCGATCCGACCCTTGCGCAGCCCGCAGCCGCACCATCTCCCGAAAGGAACGCCCAATGATCCGTGTCCTCATCCTGGCGGCGAGCGCGACGGCGCTTGCCATACCCGCCGCCGCGCAGACCCGCGAACCCGCGTCGCCTACCGCGCGCGTGACCGCCGCCAACCGGGCGGCACTGCGCGAGCCGTCGAGCGCGGGCTACCTCAATGCCGTTCAGGTCTATCCCTGGTCCGAAGGCGTGCTCTACCGGCTCTATGCCGCGCCCGAGCGCATCACAGACATTGCCTTGCAACCGGGCGAGACGATCGTGTCCGTTGCCGCTGGCGACACCATGCGCTGGACTGTCGGCGATACCACCAGCGGCACCGGCGAAAGCAAGCGCGTGCACATCCTCGTCAAGCCGTTTTCGGCGGGCCTACGCACAAACCTTGTCATCACCACCGATCGCCGGACATACCATCTCCAGCTCGAAAGCACGCTCGCAACCGCGATGGCCGCGATCTCCTGGATCTATCCGCAGGACGAACTGATCGCGCTCCGGCGTCAGCAAGATGCAGCCGCGGCGGCGACGCCTATCGCGTCCGGCCTTTCGGTCGAAAGCCTCAACTTCAATTATGCGATCTCGGGTGACAAGCCGGCTTGGCGGCCGCTGCGCGCGTTCGATGATGGGCGGCAGACCTATATCGAGTTCTCGCCCGCGATCGCGGTCGGCGAAGCGCCGCCGCTGTTCGTAATCGGCGAGGATGGCGAGGCCCAGCTCGTCAACTATCGCGTCGCCGGTCGCTATTATGTCGTCGACCGCTTGTTCGGTGCCGCCGAGCTGCGCCTTGGCGGCAAGAAACAGCAGATTGTTCGAATCACTGCCGCCCAGCCGGAGAGCCGGCAGCGCAAGCCCGGGAGGGGCGCGTGACCGATCCGACCGCTTCGCCCGTGCCGAGCGCGGCGCCCAAGGCAGACCCTGAAACGCTCGTGCTGCGCGCGGCGCCGAGCCGCGTCACCCGTTTTCGCCGCGGCGCGATCGTCGCCATCGCTGCCGCCGGCTCGACCGCGATCATCGGCGTCGCCTGGTTGGCGCTCAAGCCCGCGACCCTAAGCCTGATCGCACCGAGCGATGACAAGCTGGTCGGCGCGAAAGCGCCGCCTGATGCACTCGCCGGCGCGCCGGCGAGCTATGGCGACGTGCCGAAGCTCGGGCCACCGCTTCCCGGTGATCTCGGGCGGCCGATCCTCGAGCACCAGCGACAGCTTGGCGGGATGGCTCCCGCCGATCCCGCCGCCGATGCGGCGAGCCGGGCCGCGCAGGCAGCCGAAAGTGAACGCCAGCGTATCGCCGCCGAGCAGAAAGCCGCACGCGAGTCTGGTGTCATGCTGCAATTGGCGGGCGGCGCCCGCGCTGCACCTGCGCCGGTGCCGACCGATGCAGACGCGCCGCCACCATCGGCTGAGACTGCCAGGCCGTTCCTCGACCCCGACCGCGATCCTAATGCCCAAGGGCGCAAGAATGAGCTGGTCGGCCGCGGCAATAGGGACGACGATATCAACCCGCATGCGCTGGCGCGGCCCGTATCGCCTTGGACCTTGCAGGCCGGCAGCATCATTGCCGCGAGCCTGATTACCGGGCTCAACTCGGATCTTCCTGGGCTCGTCACCGCGCAGATTACGGAGAACGTCTATGACAGCGTGACCGGGCGGAGCCTGATCATTCCGCAAGGGGCGCGGCTGGTCGGCAGCTATGATAGCGTGGTGGCGTTTGGGCAGAGCCGTGCGCTCGTGGTGTGGCAGCGGATCATTTTACCCGATGGCTCGTCGATTCGTATCGACAATGTGCCGGCGACCGACACCCAGGGCTATGCGGGTCTGTCCGACCGGATCGACCAGCATACGTGGCAGCTTTTGGAGGGTGTCGCGCTGTCAACGTTGCTCGGCGTCGGCACGGAGTTGAGCTTCGGCAGCACCGAAAGCGACCTGGTCCGGGCGATCCGCGAGTCAGCGCAGCAGAGCGGCGCGCGCGCGGGCGATCAGCTCGTCACTCGCAATCTCAATATCCAGCCGACCTTGCGCGTTCGCCCCGGCTGGCCGCTCCGGGTGGTCGTGCACAAAGACATCATATTGCCCGGACCGTGGGGAGGAGGCCGTGGCTGAATTGAAGCTGCCAAGGCTGCCCGATCGGAGGCCGATCAAGATTACGATCAGCGTCATGCCGGACCTCATCGAAGCGCTGAACGCCTACGCCGAAGCCTATGAGGTGGCCTACGGCCGACGCGAGTCCGTGCCGGACCTCATTCCATTCATGCTTAGCGGCTTCTTGGCGAGCGACCGTTCATTCAGCCGTGCACGTAAGAAATAGTCCGATGTCCGCCCGGCAGCCGACAACGAATGGCAACGAAGTGGCCCCGATTGGGCCGATAAGCGTTCGCATTCCCGACGCTGTGCGAATGACGGGGCTTAGCAAATCCAAGATCTACCAGCTCATCGCGTCCGGCGACATCGAGGCAGCCAAGATTGGTCGCGCAACCGTGGTATTCGTCGATAGTCTGCAGTCTTTCCTACGATCACGCCGTAAACAACCGCATTCGCGGGCGTGACTGGGATTGCGGATGGCGAGCATGGTCAGTTTATCTATATTTCGGCACGGCCTGTCGCTAAGGGGTAAAATGGGGGGTGGATTCAGCACAGTTTCCAGCATCTTGGCCAAGAAATTGATTGAAAATCAGCTTCTTATGTTTTCCGTGTGAATCCCTCCTCCGCTACCATTTTTCTGTTTGACGGTGGTCGTCAAAGGTTGAAAAATTTCCTGATTTTCGCTGGTTTATGAACAATCGTTGATTGTCAGCACATTTGAATGCAGCGAAGAAGGCCTCGTTGGCCGCGATTAAGAAAAGGACTGCGCCAAAGTCGGCGCAAGACCAAAAATTATTCAATGAACTCAAAACATAATGGTGCGGTCGAGAAGACTCGAACTTCCACGGCCTTTCGGCCACAACGACCTCAACGTTGCGCGTCTACCAGTTCCGCCACGACCGCACATCATGATGGTCCGGATCGGGTCCGGCACCAGGTAGGAGCGGGCGCCTAGCAAAGCTTTGTTGGCGATGCAAGCGAGCACCGCGCAATTATTTTTCGGGATCGCGCAATCGGCGCGGCGGCGCAGAGGCGCGCGTTCGCGCCATGTCATCGAAACGACTCCGAAGAGTCACTCAACTGTCACGGCTCTACCGTCAGACCGTCATCGAATCACCCTAGTGGCGGCGTCACCGGGGGCGAGGGGCGATTCCTTTTCTCGTTCGCGGATGAATGTTCAGCAGCGTGCCGAGGGCGCGCACACGGGGAACGGAGATTTTCATGGCGGCTTTTGCGCGCGTTCGTTTGGTCATGCTCAGTGGCGTGGCCTGTTCTGTCTTGGCAGCCTGCGGCGCCGACAATATCGCGTCGCCGGGTGAGGGCGGCACCATCATCATCAATCCCACGCCGACCCCCACGCCGACGCCGACCCCGACGCCGACCCCGACGCCCAGCGTGACCCCGGCCGCGGGCTGCCCCACGATTTCCGATCCGCAGGGCCTGACCGACAGCGGCACGATCAAGAATCCGACCGTCGGCGAATTCCGCGTCTGCACGCTGCCGTCGCGCATCAACAAGAGCGTTACGCTGCCCAAGATCGCCGGTCTCGTCTATCGCATGAACGGCCGCGTCGATGTCGGCACCGATCAGGGCGCGGCGACGTCGGGCACGACCAACGTCGTGCTGACGATCGAGCCGGGCGTGATGCTGTACGGCGAATCGGGTCCGTCGTGGCTCAACGTCAACCGCGGCAACTCGATCCAGGCGGTCGGCACCCCGACGCTGCCGATCATCTTCACCAGCCGCGACAACGTCCAGGGCCTGAACACCGAAAATTCGTCGGGCCAGTGGGGCGGCGTCGTGCTGAGCGGCCGCGCGCAGATCACCGATTGCGGCACCAGCGGTGCGGCCCCGGGCACGACGGCGTGCGAACGCCAGACCGAAGGCGCCGTCGATCCGGCGCTCTATGGCGGTGCCACTAATGGCGAAAGCAGCGGCCGGATGAGCTATGTCCAGATCCGCTATTCGGGCTACATCCTGTCGGCGAACAGCGAGCTTCAGTCGCTGACGCTGCAGGGCGTCGGTTCGGGCACCCAGCTCGACCATATCATGTCGTACAACAGCTCCGACGACGCAGTCGAAGTGTTCGGTGGCCATGCGCACATGAAATATTTCATCGCGGTCGGCGCCGAGGACGATAATCTCGACACCGACGTCGGGACCAAGGCGAACTTCCAGTACGGGATCGTCGTCCAGCGCGCGAACATCGGCGACGCGATGATCGAAGCCGATACCGACAATGCGCTCGACGGTGACAATCCGCGCCAGAACACGCGCGTCGCCAACTATGTTTTCTACCAGAATTCGCCCAACGCCTCGTCCGACCAGGCGTCGATCCTGCTGCGCGGCGGCACCGACTACGGCATCTACAACAGCGTGCTGCTCAGCCCGAACAACCCCTGCCTGCGCATCAGCCGCGCGCAGACGGCTTCGGCGACGCAGAATGCTGCGATCGACGAATATGGCGCGCCGGTGTTTCAGTCGGTGCTCATGCAGTGTTCGGCGACCAAATATATCGGCAGCGGCGTAACCGCGGCCGAGGTGCAGGCGATCTTCGGCGCCGGCAGCAACGGCAACAGCGACACATATGTTCCGACGCTGACCAGCCTCTTCGTCAATGGTGCGACCGAAACCGCGGTGACGCCGTTCGATATGTCGACGCTGAACGGCCAGACTTTCAACAGCATCGAACTGACCCGCGCCGGCTTCTTCGACAAGACGACCTATATCGGTGCGGTCAAGGACGCCAACGACACCTGGTACCAGGGCTGGACCTGCAACAGCGGCACCGCCAGCTTCGGCACCGGCAACAGCGGTCTTTGCACCTCGCTGCCGACCAGCTGAGATTGAAACGTCGACCGGGGAGGGGGCGGCGCGTGCCGTCCCCTCCCGCATATCTGATCCGGATTCTGGGGAAACCGCCATGTCCAAGCCGTACCGGCTCGCCAGCCTGCTTTTGATCACCACGGCGCTCGTCGCGCCCGCCACGGCGATGGCGCAGACCGACCCCGCTCCGGCCGAACCCGCGGCAGAAGCTGCCGCGGACGCCGCGCCCGCAGACTCTGCCGAAGCAGCGCCGCAGGACGATACCGACATTTCGATCCCCGGCGCGGAGATCGTCGTCACCGGCCGCCGCAGCGCCAATATCGAGCGCACCGCGCCGCAGGTCGTCTCGGTGCTCGGCGCCGCCGACATCGCGCGCACGGGTGAAGGCAATATCGCCGGCGCGCTCGGCCGCGTCACCGGCCTCAGCGTTGTCGGCAACGGCTTCGTCTATGTTCGCGGCCTTGGCGATCGCTATTCGCTCGCACTGCTCAACGGTTCGCCGCTGCCGAGCCCCGAACCGCTCAAGCGCGTCGTCCCGCTCGACATTTTCCCCAGCAGCATCATCGCCTCTTCGCTGGTGCAGAAAAGCTATTCGGCGAATTTCCCCGGCGAATTCGGCGGCGGCGTCATCAACCTGACGACCAAGGCGGTCCCGCGAGAGCCGTTTCTGACCATTGGCGGCAGCATCGGCGGCAATTCGGAAACCACCGGACAGCTCGGCTACACCTATTATGGCACCGGCAGCGACTGGACCGGCTTCGGTGACGGCGGCCGCAATCTGCCGCCCGCCTATGCGGCGTGGCGCGCATCGGGGCTGCGCATCAACGATCCCAGTGTCAACCAGCAGGCGATCGCCGGCCAGTTCGTCAACGCCAGCAATGCGGTGCTGCAACAGAACAACAATATGCCGGTCAACTGGGGCGTGAACGTCACCGGCGGCAAATCGTGGACGATCGGCGATGCCGAACTCGGCCTGATCGCGACCGCGGGCTACACGACCAAATGGCGCACGCGCGATATTGCGCAGCAGACTGCGAACGCGCTCGACCTGTCGTCGCTCAACACCAATGTCCGCCGCGTCGTTACCGACAACCGTGTCGTTGCCAACGCGCTGCTCGGTCTCAGCCTCGAATTCGGCGATAACAAGATCCGCTGGACCAACCTTTATATCCGCGACACGATCAAACAGGCGCGCCTCGGTGCCGAAGACCGGCCCGACACCGCCGACGCCAACCCCGGCGTCAGCTTCCAGTATCAGGACACTGCCTGGTACGCCCGCCAGCTGATCGACACGCAGTTTGTCGGCGAGTTCAAGCCGATGGACGGCCTTGATGTCGATATCCGCGCCGGCTACGCCAATTCGCAGCGCGAGGCGCCGTTCGAGCTGAGCTTCATGTACAGCCGTTCAAACAGCCCGACCGATCCCTATGGGCAGTTCTTCACCAACACGCTGAACACGGGCCAGCGGCCGGGCAGCGCGACGATCGCCTTTTCGGACCTCAACGAAGATCTCTATTCGGCCGGTATCGACGTCACCTACGATCTGGCGGCGCGGGTCAAGCTGATCCTCGGCTATGCCTTCAGCGATACCAGCCGCGTCACCGAACGCCGCGACTTCCTGTTCCAGGGCAACAACAACATCCCGCTCGGCATTTCGCTGCTGCGCCCCGACCTGCTGCTCTCGCAGGCGGTGATCTGCTTCCCCGGCGTCGATGCGACGGTTGCGCCCGATTGTCCGGCGAACCCCGTTGCGATGGGGATCGCGCTCGTCGACAGCACGGGGTCGAACCCGACCTTCAAGGCGACGCTGCGCAACCATGCGGGCTATGTCCAGCTCCAGGCCGATCTGACCGACCAGCTCAACCTCAACATCGGCGCGCGCTACGAAAGCGCCAATCAGGGCGTGAGCGCGGTGCAGGTCTATACGGTCAACCCGACGCTGCCGCCGGCGACCAACCTCAAGCGCGACTATCTGCTTCCTGCCGCGACGCTGACCTACGAAATCTCGCCGCAGCTGCAATTCCGCCTGAGCGGGTCGAAGACGATCGCGCGGCCGCAGTTCCGCGAGCTGGTATTCCAGACCTATTATGATCCGGACAGCAACCGCACGTTCCAGGGCAATCCGCAGCTCGTCGACAGCCAGCTCTATAACGCGGAAACGCGCCTCGAATGGTATTTCGCACCCGAACAGCGCGTGTCGCTCGGCGGCTTCTGGAAAAAGATCAAGAATCCGATCGAAACCTACGCCAGCTTCGACGGCAACAGCGTGACGACGCGCTTTGCCAACGCGCCCGAGGCGACGCTTTATGGCGTCGAGTTCGAGGCGCAGAAATATTTCGACCTCAGCGGTATGAACGGGGCTTTCTGGGCCAGCCGCCGCGCAGTGCTGATCGGCAACTACACCTGGTCGCAATCGAAGCTGAAGGTCGGGCCGAACGATCCCGTTCAGGCTTATCCGTTCACCGGTGCGACGCTGGCGAGTCAGTTCTTCCGCGACGGCGCGCCGCTGACCGGCCAGTCGGATCATCTGGTCAATCTGGAATTCGGCCTCGAAGACACCGACAAGCTGTCGCAGCAGACTTTCCTGATCTCTTATGCATCCGATCGCGTCACGCGGCGCGGCCCGTCGGGTCAGCCCGACATCTTCGAACGGCCGGGAATCCAGGTCGATTTCGTCGCGCGCCAGGGTATCCCGCTGTTTGGCAAGGAACTCGAACTCAAGTTCGAGGCCCGCAACATCTTCGGTACGAAATACAAGGAAATGCAGGAAAGCGGCGACAACCGCATCTATTACAACCTGTACAAGACCGGCACGACCTTCTCGCTGGGCGGGTCGCTGAAATTCTGAGGCATCCCTTGCCAGCCGCCCCGGCCGCAGCGCCGGGGCGGCACTGGCGGGTGCCGGCGCCAGCCCGGACTCGCCCCTCTGACAAAAAACTGTAATCTTCCCGTCAACTGATTGTCACGGACGGCGCCTAGGCGATTCGCGAGACAGGTTTCAGCTGGGGGACAGATAGGGTCATGGCGACGCTGATGAGGGGATCGGCCGTTCGGCTGCCGCGCTGGCTGCGTGCCGGCAGGCGGGCGCCGCGCGATGCCGCGCCGCTGATCGGCGTCGTCATCCTCGGCGCACTGCTGATCTGGCAATGCGTCAATCTCCTCTGGGCGTTGATCGTTCCGCTCGCCCCGCTGGGCGCGTGGCAGCCGCAGACCGCGGTCATCGCATCGTCGGCCGAACGCCGCGCGATTTTCTCGAGCTTCGACCCCTTCTTCCGCAGCGGGCCGCAAGGGCCGGTCAGCGCGACGGTCACGTCGCTCGGCCTGACGCTGTTCGGGATCAATCTCAACGAAGCGACCGGCGGGGGCTCCGCGATCATCGCGGGCGATGACGGTCTGCAGAACAGCTATGCCGTCGGCGAAGAGATCGCGCCGGGCGTCAAGCTGGTCGGCGTCGCCTTCGACCATGTGCTCCTCGACCGCGGCGGCACGCGCGAAAGCCTGTTTCTCGATCAAAGCGGCGACGCGCCGGTCGCCAATCCCGCGACGCCGCTGCCCGCCCCGACGCCCGAGGTCGGATCCCCCGGCGCGGCGGCCAACGGCACCACGGCGAGCGGCGAGATGTCGCCCGCCGCGCTCAAGGCCGGCATCGGCTTCGCGCCGCGCACCGAAGGCGGCAAGGTCACCGGCCTTTCGGTCCAGCCGCAGGGCGACGGCGCCGTCTTCCGCGCCGCGGGCCTGCGCCCCGGCGATGTCATTCGTTCGGTGAACGGCCGTCCGATCGGATCGGCCGCCGATGCCGCCGCGCTCGCCAGCCAATTTGCGCCCGGTGCGCGCGTCTCGCTCGAGGTCGAGCGCGGCGCGAGCGTCGTTCCCGTCGCCCTGTTCCTTTCGAAACAATAGGTTTTATGCGCCTCAAACTCTCTCTCATGCTGGCCGCCGCCCTTGTTTCGGCGACCCCCGTTCCCGTGCTGGCCCAATATACGCTGAACGTCCGCGACGCCGACGTTCGCGCCTTCATCCAGGATGCGGCGCGGATCACGGGGCGGACGTTCGTGATCGACGGGCGTGTCAACGGCAAGGTATCGGTCGTCACCGACCGGCCGCTGTCGCGCAGCGAATATTTCGAAATTTTCCTCTCAACGCTGCGCGCCAACGGTCTGGTTGCGGTGCCCAATCCCAACGGCAGCTATCGCATCCAGCCGATCGACGGCGCGGCGACGCAGCCGACGCGCATCGGCAGCGGCGGTGCGGCGCAGAACCAGTTTGTCACCGAAATCATCCGGCTGCGCCATATCGACGCGATGGCGGCTGTCGAAACGCTGCGCCCGCTGGTCAGCCCGCAGGGCTCGCTGACCGCCAACCGCAATGCGAACAGCCTCGTTGTCGCGGATTTCGCCGACAATATCCGGCGCATTCGTGCGCTCGCGTCGAGCATCGACCGCGATACCTCGACCAGCGAGGTCGTTGCGCTGAAAAACGCTGGCGCGCGCGAAATCGCCGCCGCGCTTCAGGCGCTGGTCCCGGCGGCGGGGGAGGGCGCGCAGGCGCCGGTCGCGATCGTTCCGATCGACAGCAGCAACGCGGTGGCGCTGCGCGGCGATCAGGCGATGGTTGCGCGCTTCGTGTCGATGGCGCGCGATCTCGACATGCGCGCGGCGGGCGGGACCGAATTGCGCGTTTACTGGCTGGAACATGCCAATGCCGAAACGCTGCTCCCGACGCTGCAACAGCTTGTTGGCGGCGGTAGCGACCCGGCGCAGAAGGCGGGATTGCCGCCGGCATCCTCATCGTCTTCGTCGGGTGGCAGCGGCGGCACTCCGGCCCCCGCGGCCACGACCACCGCCAGCGCCGCGCCGACCACGGTCAGCGGGGCGGGCGGCAGCATCGCGACGCGCGGTCCGGCGATCGTCACCCGCTACGAAGGCGCCAACGCGATCATCGTCGCCGCCAATGCCGATGTGCAGCGGATGCTCGGCGAACTGATCCGCCAGCTCGACGCGCGCCGTCCGCAGGTGCTTGTCGAGGCGATCGTGGTCGAAATCGGCGACGATGCGGCAAAGCGCCTCGGCGTCCAGTTCCTGCTCGGCGGCAAGAATATCCCCTTCGCCGCGACGAGCTATGGCAATGCCCAGCCCAATATCCTGACGCTGGGGGGCGCTTATGCCGCGACCAAGCTGACGCAGGATTCGACGACCGTCGACGGCACGACCGTCGTGACCCAGACGTCGAGCGCGCTCGGCAGCAGCCTGCAAGAGGCCGCGGCCGCGTCGCTGCTCTCGGCAACCGGTGGATTCGCCGGCTTCGCGGGCGACATCGGCAAGAACACGGTGTTTGGCGCGATCATCAATGCGGTGAAATCGGATACGACGTCGAACCTGCTCGCGACGCCGCACATCGTGACGCTCGACAATCAGGCCGCGAAATTCCTGGTCGGGCAGGAAGTGCCGATCACGACCGGCGAGGCGTTGAGCAAGAATTTCGACAATGCCTTCCGCACCGTCCAGCGCGAGGAAGTCGGCATCAAGCTGGAAGTCACGCCGCAGGTCAATGGCGCGGGCGAGGTCAAGCTGTTCCTGCGTCAGGAAGTGTCGAGCGTCGCCGGCCCCGTGTCGTCGCGCAACAGCGACCTCATCCTCAACAAGCGCTCGTTCGAAACGACGCTGACTGTCGACGACGGTCAGATCCTCGCGATCGGGGGGCTGCTCAACGACGACGAACGCAAGACGATCGAGCGGATTCCGCTGCTCAGCGACATCCCGCTGATCGGCGAACTGTTCAAATCACGCAGCCGCAGCCGTGCCAAGACCAATTTGATGGTCTTCATCCGCCCGACGATCCTCAAAAATGCCGAGGACAACGCCGCACTGACGGCGCGCCGCTATGGCTATATCCGCGACTTCCAGTTGCGCCGGAATCCGGGCGAGGAACCCGCGATCGACACGCTGGTGCGCGATTATATGGGCACGACGCCGCCGCTGCCGAGCGCGGCGACAGCCGCCGACGTGACGGTCGGGCCGGGCGAGCAGCCTGCGCTGCGCCGTCCGGACGGCAGCGTCACGCCCGTCGATGTGCCGCCGTCCGAGGGAGGCCAACCGTGACCGACGCTGTGCCGGCCGCCGCGCCGCAGACGGTGCCGGTCGACATCCCCTATAGCTTCGCGCGCGGTCACGGCGTCGTTATCGCACCCGACGGTGAAGGCTGGCTCGCGACGCTGCGCGAGGGGAGCGACCCGGCGGTGCTGATCGAGGTAAAGCGCTACCTCGCCGCCCCGCTGCGGGTCGTGACGGCAAGCGTCGCCGATTTCGACCGGCTTCTCTCGGACCATTATGCGGTCGACGCGTCGGCGGCGGCAATGGCAGGCTCGCTCGATGGCGGCGACATCGATCTGATTGCGAGCGGCATGCCGAGCGCCGAGGATCTGCTCGACAGCGCCGATGATGCCCCCGCGATCCGCCTCATCAACGCGATCATCGCCGAAGCGGTGCGCCAGGGGGTCAGCGATATCCATATCGAACCCTATGAGAGCGGCCTTGTCGTGCGGATGCGCGCCGACGGCGTGCTGCGCGAACATCTGCGCATGCCCCCGCATGTCGCGCCCGTCGTCGTCAGCCGCATCAAGGTCATGGCGCGGCTCGACATTGCCGAACGCCGAGTGCCGCAGGACGGTCGCATCGCGCTGACGCTGGCGGGCAAGGCGATCGACGTCCGCGTGTCGACGCTGCCCAGTCGCGCGGGCGAGCGCGTCGTCATGCGCATCCTCGACAAGGATACCGCGGGGATCGATTTCGACGTCCTCGGCCTGTCCGGCGAAGCCGACCGCATCCTGCGCGAGGCGCTGGCCGAACCCAATGGCATCATTCTCGTCACCGGGCCGACGGGTTCGGGCAAGACGACCACGCTCTATGCAGCGCTGAAGCAACTCAACGACGGTCAGCGCAATATCCTCACCGTCGAAGATCCGGTCGAATATGCGGTCGAGGGCGTCGGTCAGACGCAGGTCAATGCGAAGGTCGGACTCGATTTCGCGGCGGGACTGCGCGCTATCCTGCGCCAGGATCCGGACGTCGTGATGATCGGCGAAATCCGCGACCGCGAAACCGCCGATATTGCGGTGCAGGCATCGCTTACCGGCCACCTCGTCCTGTCGACCGTCCACACCAACGACGCGGTCGGCGCGATCACGCGCCTCAAGGATCTGAAGGTCGAACCCTTTCTGCTCGCTTCGACCCTGCGTGCCGTGCTCGCGCAGCGTCTGGTGCGCAAGCTGTGCCCGACGTGCCGCGAGCCGGTGCAGGCCGACAATGGCATTGCCGCGATGCTCGGCCTCGACATCGGCACCGTGATCTGGCGGCCCAAGGGCTGCGACGAATGCGGACACACGGGCTTCAAGGGCCGGATCGGCGTGTTCGAAGCGATCAAGGTCGACGAGACGGTGCGTCGCTATATCTATGCTGGCGGCGACGAGTCGATGATCGCGAAGCACGCCTTTCTGAAGGCGCCGACGCTCGCCAGCGCGGCCCGCGCGATGGTCGCAAAGGGGATCACGACGCCGGAGGAAGCGATCCGCATCGCGCGGCGCGAGGATGTCGATGCCTGATTATCGCTATGTGGCGATCGATCCCCAGGGCCGCGAGCGCAAGGGACGTTTGACCGCGGCCAACGACGACGCTGCGCGCGCCAATCTTGCCGCGCGAAAATTCCATATCGTCGCGGTCGAGGAAGCGGGTACGCGCGCCGCGCCCGCGCGGTCGCTTTTCGCCTTTCGCAGCGCGCGGTTGAGCGCGAAGGAACTGGCGCTCTTCACGCGCCAGCTTGCGACGCTCGCCGAAGTCGCGCCGCTCGAAGAGGCGCTGCGCACGTTGACGCGCCAGAGCGAGGCCGAAAGCGCGCGCGCGGTGATCGGCGACGTTCACGCAGGCCTGCTCGAAGGACGCCGCCTTGCCGACGCGATGGCACGGCAGCCGGCCAGTTTCCCGCCGCTCTACCGTGCGATGGTCTCGGCGGGCGAAACCACGGGGAGCTTGACGACCATCCTCGCGCGGCTCGCCGACCTGCTCGAACGCCAGGCGCAGGTGCGCGGCAAACTGATCGCCGCGCTTGCCTATCCAGTCGTGCTCGCGATTGTCGCGGTAGGGGTTGTCGCGGCGCTGATGATCTTCGTCGTCCCGCGCGTCGTCGAACAATTCGATGACGTCGGTCAGCAACTGCCTTTCCTGACCCGCGCGGTCATCGCGGTTTCCAGCTTTGCGGCGAACTGGTGGTGGCTGATGCTGCTGCTGATCGCGGGCGCGATTTTCGGCTGGGTCAGCGCGATGCGCCGCCCGGCCTTCAAGGCCGGGGTCGATGCCCGGTTGCTCCGCCTGCCGCTGCTCGGCCGCCTGCTGCGCGACCTCTATGCCGCCCGCTTCGCCCGGACGCTCGCGACCATGGTGTCGAGCCGGCTGCCGCTGGTCGAGGGGTTGCGGCTCACCGTGCCGACAATCCGCAACGCCGCGCTTGCCAGTGCAACCGACCGCATCGTCGATCAGGTGCGCGCGGGCGGCAGCCTGTCGTCGGCGCTGCGCGATGCCGGGGTGTTTCCGCCACTGCTCGTCTACATGACCGCAAGCGGCGAAAGCGCGGGTCGACTCGAACAGATGCTCGAACGCGCCGCCGATTATCTCGAACGCGAATTCGACCGTTTTACCGCCGCTTCGATGGCGCTACTCGAACCTGTCATAATTGTCATTATGGGGTCTTGCGTCGCGCTTATCATCCTTTCCATCCTGCTTCCGATCCTCCAGTTGCAGAACCTTGCAGGGCTATAATAGATGTCGCTGATGCAGCTTTTCCTTCGCCTGATGCTCGATCCCTCACGCCCGCCGCGGCGCCGCCGCAAGCGCGACGAGCGCGGCTTCACGCTTACCGAATTGATGGTCGTCATCTTCATTATCGGGCTGCTCGCAACGGTCGTGCTGATCAACGTCCTGCCCAGCCAGGACAAGGCGATGGTGACGAAGGCTAAGGCCGATATTGCGACGCTGGAGAATGCGCTCGAACAATATCGGCTCGACAATCTGACTTATCCGGCGACGACCGACGGGCTGAACGCGCTGTCGACGCCGCCGCCGTCGCTGGCGCAGCCCGAACGCTACCGCCGCGGCGGCTATATCAAGAAACTGCCGAGCGATCCTTGGGGACGCCCTTATAATTATCAGGCGCCCGCCGCGAACGGAAAGCCGTTCGACGTCTGGTCGCTCGGCGCCGACGGCGCGCCCGGCGGGACCGACGAAAATGCCGACATCCACGGGGACAGCTGACCGCGGTCGCCTCCGGCGCGGCAAGGCGCGTGGCTTCACGCTGGTCGAACTGATGGTCGTTCTGACGATATTGGCGCTGGCCGCGACCGCCGTCGTGCTGACCATCCCGGGCGAGGAACGCAGCGTGCGCAGCGAGGCCGACCGGCTGGCGGCGCGGCTCGCCGCGGCGCGCGACGTCGCGGTGGTCGAGGGGCGCAGTGTCGCGGTCAATTTCGCGCCGTCGGGCTATGGTTTCGAACGTCGCATCGACGGCGCCTGGGCGCCTTTGCCCGGCCGGGCCTTTGCGCAGCGCAATTGGCCCGCCGATATTCGCTTCGCCGCTGGCGACGGGCAGGGCGCGGCGCGCATCCTGTTCGACCGCGTCGGTACCAGCCCGACGCCGCAGGCGGTGGTGCTGGCGGGCGGCGAGGCGCGCGAAGTGGTCCGCGTTTCGGCAACCGGAGAGGTCAGCCGTGATCGCTAGGCCGTCGATCGCCGGCCAGCGCGGGTTCACCCTGCTCGAAATGCTCGTTGCGCTCAGCATCATCAGCATTGCGGCGCTGACGCTTGTCCGGCTCGATGCCTATGCGGTGCGAACCGCGGGCGATCTCGACGAAAGCACCGTCGCGGGCATCGTCGCGCAAAATCGTGCCGTCGAACTCTGGACCGATCCGGCGCCACCGACGATCGGCGCCAGTACGACCAGCGTGACCAATGCCGGGCGCAACTGGCGGATCGAACAACGCGTCGCCCCGACAGCCGACGACAGCCTGCTGCGTATCGACCTGATCGTCCGGCCCGAGGCGGGGCGCGGGCAGGCGGTGCTGACGATCATTCGGGCGTCGCGATGAGGCACATTCGCATTTCCTCTCCCTTTGCCCTGAGCATGTCGAAGGGCCGTCCTTTCTTCGGCGTCAAAGAAAAGAGAGGTGATTCGTCAGGCTCAGCACGAACCGAGGTTGCGATAGGCCAGCACGGCTTCACCCTCGTCGAAATGCTCGTTGCGCTCTCGCTCTTTGCCGCGATCGCGGCGATGGGGGTGAGCCTTCTACGCAGCAGCGTTGACACACAAGAGGCGGTACAGACGCGGCTCAAGGCGATGAGCGGGATGAACCGCATCCGCGCGGTCATGGCGAACGATCTGGCGCAGGCGGTGCAGCGGTCGACGCGCGGCGCGGCGGGCGAGGCGGTTCCGGCCTTCACCGGCTCGGCGAACGGCTTCGCCTTCGTTCATGCGGGTGCGGCTACGATCGAGGGGGGCGCGCGGCCCGATGTCGAACGCGTCGGCTATGCCCTGATCGGAGGTGAGTGGCGCCGCGCGGTGCAGCCGACGCTCGACGGCACGACGCTCGGCGACGGTGACCGGCTGGTCGGCGACGTTTCGGCGGCTGCGGTGCGCTACCGCGACGAGAGCGGCAACTGGAGCGAAAGCTGGTCGAGCGATCCCGACGACCGTTTGCCGCGCGCGGTCGAGGTGCGATTGACCCGAGCCGGGCGGCCGCCGCTGACGATGCTGTTCCTGACCGCGCCGACGCTCCCACCGCCGCCGCCTTCGCCGACTGGGGCGACGCCATGACCGGGCCGACACGGGACGATCGCGGGGCGGCGCTGCTCAGCGTGTTGCTGCTCGTCGCGGTCATGGCGGTGATCGCAGCGACCGCGCTCGACCGGTTGACGCTTGCGACGCGGATCGCGGCCAGCGCCGCGACGGTCGATCAGGGACGCGCCTACGCCTTTGCCGCCGAACAGATTGCGCTGCGGCGCGTCGCCAATCTGGTGGCGCGCGATCCGTCGCGACTGTCGAATGAGGGCGATTGGCTCGACCGCGATTTTATCCTGCCGCTGCCGGGCGGGCAGGGGAGCGCGCGGCTGAGCGATGCCGACAATTGCTTCAATCTCAACAGCCTGGCCGCCGAAACCGCGCCGGGAAAGCTCAGTCAGCGGTCGGGCGCTACCACGCAATTTACCGAGCTGATGGTGCTGCTCGGTATCGACCGCGGACAGGCGATGGCGATTTCCGGCGCGGCCGCGGATTGGATCGACAGCGACGGCAACGACGGGCCGCTCGGCGCCGAAGATGGCGTCTATCGCGCGCTCCCCGGCGCCTACCTGCCCGCAAACCGCAAGATGGCCGATGTCAGCGAATTGCGCGCGGTGCGCGGCGTGACGCCCAAAATCTATGCGCGGCTGAAGCCGTGGATATGCGCCTTGCCGCGCGCCGAACCGGTGAAGCTGAACGTCAACACGCTGCGTCCCGAACAGGCGCCGCTGATCGCGATGCTGATGCCGGGGCAGATCAGCATCGCCGATGCGCGGGCGGCGCTGGCGGCCCGACCCGCTGGCGGCTATGGCAGCAGCGTGCGATTCTGGGAGGCGCGCTCGCTCACCCGGCTTGATCCGCCCACCGACGTGGGCGAACAGGCCGCGGTGACCAGCCGGTGGCTCACGCTGACGACGCAAGTGACGATTGGGGACGGGTTTTTGACGGCACATTCGCTTATCGACGTCAATGGCGGCGCGCCGGGCGCCGGTCAGGCGCCGCCGGTCATCGTCCGCCGGGACTGGGGCGAGGCCGACTGACGTGGCACGGACGCTGATCCTCTGGCTGCCGTCGGCGGCGGCGCTCGGTGGCGACGAAGCCGCACGGCCTGCCTGGCTGCGCGTCGACGATGGTGTGATCGTCGACAGCGGGCAGGACGACGGCTGGGTCGACGCCTGGGAAAAGCCGCAGGACGACGCGGGCGACGATCGGCTCATCGCACTCGCCCCTGCAGGCGACGTGCCGATCCATTGGCGCGCCTATCCCGATGCTGCCCCCGCGCAGGCGGCAGCGGCGGCGCGGATCGACGCGCTGCGCGACAGTCTGGGCGACGCGGCCGGACTGCACATCGTGGCCGGTGAGCCGGCCGAGACCGGACAGGCGGTGCCGGTGGCCGTCACCACCCACGCCGCGATGAGGGCCTGGACCGGCTGGCTCGCGGCAGAGGGGCTGACCGCTGCGGCGATCCTTCCCGCCGCCGCCATCTTGCCGCCGCCCGACGCCGATCATTTGTGGACCGCCGAACTTGGCGGCGAAGCGATCCTGCGCTCGGCCGATCGAGCATGGCGCTCCGATCCGGAAATCGACGCGCTGGTCGCGCAGGAGCGGACGATCGTCCCGCTGGGCGCCGATGCGGCGCGGGAAGCGTTGCTGATCTCGCTCGCCGCGCCGCCGCTCGATCTGCTGAGCGGAAGCTGGAAGCCGAAGCGCCGCTGGGCGGCCGATCCGGATCTGGTGCGGATAGGCAAGCGCCTGCTCGCGGCGTTGCTGATCGTCAGCCTGCTGGTCCCGGTCGTTTATGCGGTGCGCCTTGCCGCTGACACCCGCCGCGCCGATGCCGCAGTTGTTGCGGCTGCGGCGACGCTGGGGATCGAAGCTCCCGATGCGACCGCGGCGGAGGCCGAAGTCGATCGCCGGCTGGCCAGCGCGGGCGGCGGGCCGCTCGCCTTTTCGGTTCCGGCGTCGGCTCTGTTCGATGCGATGCGCGACACGCCGGGGGTGACGCTCAAGACGTTGTCGCACCGCACCGACGGGACGCTGACGACGACGCTGGCGGGGCCGCGCGTCGATGATCTCAACAAGGTGCTGTTGGCGCTACAGGCGCGCGGCTATCGCGTGACCGCGCAGCCGATGGCGGGCACCGATGGCCAGCAGATGGCAAATATCACGGTTCGGGCGGTGCCATGATCGACAGGATGCGCAATTGGTGGGCGGGTTTGTCGCGGCGCGAGCATTGGCTCGTCGGCATTGCAGCGGCGCTGGCGCTGGCGGTGCTCGTCTGGGCGCTCGCCCGTCCGGCCTATGCGGCGCTGGTCGATCTTGGCAGCGACCATGCCGCGGCAATCGAGCGCGAAGGGCGCGTCGCGGCCAAGGTGCATCTTTTGTCGCAGCGTCCGGCGAAGGCGGTCGCTGCCGCCACCGATGCGGTAGCGATCGACCAGTTTCTGGCGCAATCGGCGGGCGAGATCGGCCTGACCCTCGACCGTAACGAAGCGCGCGGAACGGCGCAGGCAACCATCGCCATCGCGACCGCGAAGGCGCCCGTCCTCAACGACTGGCTCGCGGCGCTCGAGACGCAGGGGTTCGTTGTCGATCAGCTCACGGTCACCCCCGCTGCCGACGGCACGGTGGGCATGACCGCCGAACTGCGCAAGGGCGGACAGTGATGGCCCGCTCGCACCGCCTCTGGATCGCGGCCGCGGCGCTGTTCGCGCTGCTGCTGATCGCCGCGACCTTTCCGATGCGGCTGGCGCTGTCGCTCGCCGGGGTCTCCGATGCGGGCTTCAGCGCGCGGACGGTGCGCGGCTCGGTCTGGTCGGGCGAACTTGTCGACGCGCGATTGGGCGCGCTGCCGCTCGGCACGGTCAAAGCCAGCTTGTCGCCGCTCGCGCTGCTGACGGGCGGCACCGAACTCGCCTTTGCGCGCCAGGACGATCAGCTGGGCGCCTTGTCGGGCCGACTCTACGGCACAAACCCGCGCGGCGCCGCCGACGTCAATGGCGTCACGACGCTCGCGGGCGGCCTCGGCGCGATCCCCGTCGACACCATCCGCTTCGAAGGCGCCACCACACGCTTCGACAATGACGGGAAATGCGTGGAAGCAAGCGGACGGGTGCAGCTTTCGATCGCGGCGCCGATCGCCGGTCTGGATCTGGCGCGCGGGCTGTCGGGCCCGCTGAGCTGTGCGAACGGGCGTGCACAGGCGGCGCTGAGCAGCCAGTCGGGGATGGAGCGGCTGACGCTGGGGTTTGACGGTCGTGGCGCGTGGCGCGCGCAGTTCGCGATCACCGTTGACGACGATCCGACGATGGCGGCGGCGTTGACGATGCTCGGCTTCCGTCCGGCGGCGGACGGCTACGTGCTGGCGACCACGGGCCGATTCTGACATGGCGGCGCTCGACGCCTTGCCCTTTGGCATGGGCGTCGGTCTGGCCGCGTTGGCGGGGTTGCTGCTCGGTAGCTTTCTGGCGACGCTGGTGCTGCGCTGGCCGCTGGGGCGGTCGGTGTTGCGCGGGCGTTCGCATTGCGATGCGTGCGGCACGGCGCTGACCGCGCGCGACCTTATACCCTTGCTGTCGGCCATCGCGGCGCGTGGTCGCTGCCGTCATTGCGGCGCGCCGATTGACGCGCTGCATTGGCGGGTCGAATTGTTGTCGGCGGCGATCGGGGCAGCGGCGCTCGCGCTGATGCCCGGCACGGCGGGCTGGTTATGGGCGCTGTTCGGCTGGCTGTTGCTGCCGCTCGCGCTGCTCGACGCGCGGCATATGTGGCTGCCCGATCCGCTCAACGTGGTGCTGGCGCTCGCCGGACTGCTGCTCGCCGGGCCGCTGCTCGAAGTAAGTCTGCTCGATCGCTGGATCGGCGCGGTGGCAGGCGGGCTGGTCCTCGCCGGCATCGCTGCCGCCTACCGGCACGTGCGCGGGAGCGAGGGGATGGGGGGCGGCGATCCCAAGCTGGTCGCGGCGATCGGGTGCTGGATCGGGTGGCAGACGCTGCCACTGCTGTTGCTGCTTGCCAGTCTGGGCGGGCTGGTCTGGGCGCTTGGTGCGCAGCGAAAAGGGGACGGCCCGCTGTCGATGCGGGCCGTCCCCTTCGGTGTGTTCGCTTGCACCGCCGCTTGGGCGACGGTGCCGCTTTGGCCGTTGATCAGCGGCCGATAACGACCGTCACCGCGCGGCGGTTCTTCGCCCAGGCTTCCTCGTTCGATCCGAGTTCGGCCGGCCGTTCCTTGCCATAGCTGATGACATTCATACGGCTCGGGTCGATGCCGAGCGAGGCGAGATAATTCTTCGCAGCGTTGGCGCGGCGTTCGCCGAGCGCGATATTATAGTCGCGGGTACCGCGTTCGTCGGCATGACCTTCGATCGTCACGCGCACCGCGGGATTGCGCTGCAGCCATTGCGCCTGGCTTTGCAGCGTCGCCATATCCTCTGCATCGACATTATATTGATCGAAGCCGAAGAAGATGCGGTCCGAGGCGACGTTGGCGATGAAGTCCTGCTGCGACCCCGGAACGACCGCATTGGGATCGGTTCCCGTACCGGTCCCCGTGTCGGTTCCTTCGGGGGCCGGCGGCAGCGTTTCGGGGGCTTTCTTCGAACAGGCACCCACAGTCAGCATGGTGATCGCCGCGATCATCGCGGTGGTTTTGCGTATCGTCATGTCGTCTGTCCTTTTTGTTGCGTTTTCAGTCGTGGCGAAATGCGATGAACGTCAATTTAACACAGGATTGAACCCCGCGGTTTTCCTTTGGTTCCGCGCGCGCCGGCGCGCCTCAGGGCAGGATCGGGCCCCAGCTCGGGTCGGACCCGTCCTGCGGCGTAGGCAACCGGCGCAGGTTCACGCCGGTCAGGTCGACCTGCCAGATCGTCGATTTGCCCTCGCGGCCCGATGTGGTGCGGAAGAACTGGATCACGCGGCCGTTGGGCGACCAGGTCGGCGCTTCGTCCTGCCAGCTGTTGGTCAGCAGCCGCTCGCCGCTGCCGCCGGGGGTCATCACGCCGATGCGGAACTCGCCGCCGCCCATTTTGGTGAAGGCGATCAGGTCGCCGCGCGGCGACCATTCGGGCGTCGCATAGCGACCGCCGCCGAAGCTGATCCGGCGCTGATCGGACCCGTCAACATTCATCGTATAGATTTGCTGGCTGCCCGACCGGTCGCTTTCGAAGACGATCTTCTTGCCGTCGGGCGAAAAGCTGCCGCCGACGTCGATGCCCGGTGCGTTGGTCAGCCGCACCGGCGTGCCGCCTTCGGTCGAGATGCGATAGATGTCGGTGTTGCCGCCGACTGCCATCGAAAAGAGGATTTGCCGGCCATCGGGCGACCAGCGCGGCGCGAAGGTCGCGTTGCGGCTTTCGGTCACCAGCTTCTGCGTCCCCGCATTGACGTCGTAGATGAAGACGCGGACGCGGTCGTTCAGATAGCTGACATAGACGATCTTCTTGTAATCGGGCGAGAAGCGCGGAGACAGCGCCAGCGCCTGGCCGTTGGTGATGAAGCGGTGATTACCGCCGTCCGAATCCATGATCGCAAGGCGCTTGATCCGGTTCCCCTTGGGGCCGCTCTCGGCGATATAGGCGACGCGGCTATCGAAGAAGGGAGATTCCCCGGACAGGCGCGAATAGATGGCGTCGGCGCATTTGTGCGCGGCGCGGCGCCAGTCGCCCGGCTGGATTTCGAAACCCTGCCGTACCAGCTCGCTGCCGAGCTGAGTGTCGTAGAGATAGCAGCCGACGACGAAGCCGCCGGTGCTGTTCGTCTGGACGAAGCCATGGACGACATTTTCGGCGTTGCGCGCCTGCCAGTCGGCGAAACGTGGTGCGCGTACTTCGGCCATGCTGATCGCGCGAACGCTGCCGGGGCCGAGCGGCGCGTAAAGCCCGCTGCGTTCAAGATCGGCGGCGATCACATCGGCGATCTGCCGCCCCAGATTGTCGGTGCGCAGCCCGGCGACGGTGGTAACGGCAGGCGTGGCGAAAGCGGGAACCGCGATGACCGTGCGGTCCTGGGACAGCGTGCCTTCGATCGTTTCGCGCGGTTCGGTGGGGACTGCGGGGGCGGGTGTGGGCGATGCGACCTGCGCCAACGCCGGGGCGACGGACAGCATGAGCGCGAGCGGGAGGGCGATGGAGCGAAGCGGCATCTCTCTTACCTCTTGATGAAATCGAGCGTGTAATTCTGCCAGAAGCTGTAATTTTCCTCGGGCAGGTCGAAGGGGGCGGCGAGTTCGATGGCACGCTTGGCGCATTCCTGATGCCGCTGGACCTGGAATTTGTTGCTGTCGTTCTGGCCGCTCGTCTCGACGCTGGTAAATCCGGCGAGCGCCCCCGACTGGGTCAGGCGGAATTTGACCACGGTCTTGAGTTGATCGACATCGACGCCGCTGATGCGGCATCCGTTCCAGCGCGGGCCGACGGCCGCCTTGATGCTGACGTCGATTGAGCGCTTGACCTCGGCCGCCGTCGCGGCGGCCGGTGCGCCCTTGGAAGCCGGTGCCTTTGGCTGCGAACGGCTCAGCCCGTCGACGATGCCGTCGAGACGGCCGGTGGGGCGCGACGATTGTTTTTTCGGTTCGGCTTTTGGTGTCGGCCGCGGCGGCGCCTTTTGGGCCGCTGGCGGGGATTTCTTGGGCGTGGCCGGAACGGGCTTCGCCACCTGCTTTGGTGCGGGGGCGGGCGTCGGGCGGACGACGGGCTCGGGCAGCGGCGGCGTCGGCACCGGTTCGGGCGGTGCGGCGATATCGGCCGCATCTTCGTCGCCCAGCCGTGCGGCGGGGGGATTGGCGCTGATGATCGGCGCAGTCGATTGCGGCGCCGTCTCGGCGATCAGGTCGACCTCCATCGGCGGATTGTCGAAGCGGCGCTGGCCCGCGGTCCATTGCACTGACAACAGTACGATAATCACGACATGCGCGGCGACTGCCACGGCGATGCCGCGTCCTTGTGTCCCCCCAAATGCCCGCGTTTCGGCCATGATCTTGACCCTATGGCCGCGTTTCTGAACCGTCCGTGACCGCGCTTTCGGCGGCAGCGGCGGTATCGGTGTCGGCGCCTGTCGTCACCAGCGCGATACGCGACAGGCCGGCGCGGTTGAGTTCGCCCATCACCCGCATTACGCGGCCATAGTCGAGCCCCTTGTCGGCGCGCAGCATGATCTGTCGCGGCTTGTCGCCGTCCTTCGTTTCGCGCGCGATGGCATCGAGGCGGGCCGACAGTTCGGCCTCGGGGACGACCTGATCGCCGATATACAGCGTGTCGTCGGCATTGATCGACAGTTGCACCGGCTCCTGCTCCTCGGTTTCGATCGGCTTGGCCCGGCTTTCGGGCAGGTCGATCGGCACCGCCGAGGCAAGCAGCGGCGCGGTGATCATGAAGATGATCAGCAGCACCAGCATAACGTCGACGAGCGGGGTGACGTTGATCTCCGACATCGGCGCCCGGCGCCCGCCGCGCCCGCGACGCCGGCCGCCGACGCCGCCCGAAGGTCCGGTCATCGCCATCAGGCTTCGACCTCCAGTTCGCGGCTGAAGGTCGCGTGCAGGCCATCGGCAAAGCGGCCGAGCCGCGATTCGAGCCGGTTCAGCCGCTGCGAAAAGGCGTTATAGGCAATCACCGCGGGGATGGCCGCGAACAGCCCGATCGCGGTTGCGAACAGCGCCTCGGCGATCCCCGGCGCAACGACGGCGAGGCTGCTGTTGTTCGATGCGGCGATCGCGGTGAAGCTGCGCATGATCCCCCACACCGTCCCGAACAGGCCGACGAAGGGCGCAACCGAACCGATGGTGGCCAGCGTGCCGATCTTTTCGGCGAGGCGGTCGACCTCACCGGCGACGGCGCTGTTCATCGCAATGCCCAGCCGTTCGCGCGTTCCTTCACGGTCGATGACCTTGCTCCGCGTCGAACGGCGCCACTCGCCGATCCCCGCAGCCAGCACCTTCGCGCTCGGCAATTCTTCATTGCCATTCTTGTCATAGAATTTGTCGATATTGTCGGCGCGCCAGAAATCGCGCTCGAAGCTGTCCGACGCCTTCATCATTTTGCCGACGCCGCGGCCGTGGGTGAAGATCACCGCCCACACATAGATGGACGCGGCAAGCAACCCGATCATTACCGCCTTCACGATGATATCGGCCTGCAGGAACAGCGCGATGGGGGACAAGGTCGCCGCGTCGGCGGCCAGCTTGATATTGTCTAGCAAGGGATGGTCTCTCCATTCATGATCGCGGTAAAGCGGCTGGCCCACCCGGCGGGCTGGCGGCGCGGCCGGCCCTCGGGCGACAGAAAAGCTGCGGTAACACGCCCGTTGGTTAACTCGTCCTGACCGCGAAGGATGCGTTGCGCGATAATCACGCTCGCGCCGCGCACCGCCTCGACGGTGCTGATAACCAGCAAATCATCATCGAGCTTGGCCGGGCGTACATATTTGATCGCAAGGTCGGTGACGGCCCAGGCGCCTTCGCCCGCTTCCATCGCCGCGCGCTGGTCGATCCCGGCGATGCGCAGCATGTCCGACCGGGCACGCTCCATATAGCGCAGATAATTGGCGTGATAGACGATGCCGCTGAGGTCGGTGTCCTCGAAATAGACGCGCAGCCGGTAGTGATGCGCGGCCCCGACAAAGGCGCCGGGGATGAAAGGAGGCGGAACGTCAACCATAGTTGCGAGCGATAGCGATGCTTCGACTCGTCGCAAAGCCCTCTTGAACGGTTCGTCGCAGCGCGGGGCCGGTTGACGGATTCAAAGCCGCACTTTTCCGTCCTATTTTGCCGCGCCGCCGCCAGAATCGAATAGTCCGTCCTGCACCCCCGCGGGCGGATTGAGGCCCAGATGCTTCCATGCGCTGGCGTTGAGGCAGCGGCCGCGCGCCGTGCGGGCGATCAGGCCGATCTGGAGGAGGTAGGGTTCGATCACATCCTCGATCGTGTCGCGCGGCTCGCTGAGGCCCGCGGCCAGCGTTTCGACCCCCACGGGGCCGCCGCGATAGATGTCGGCGATCATGGCAAGGTAGCGGCGGTCCATCGCGTCGAGGCCCAGCGCATCGACCTCCAGCCGGTTGAGCGCCGCGTCGGCCACCCGCGCGTCGACGATCTGCGCCCCCGCCACTGTCGCAAAATCACGCACGCGGCGGAGCAGGCGCCCGGCGATGCGCGGTGTGCCGCGCGAACGCTTCGCGATTTCGAGCGCGCCGTCGGGCGCGATGCCGAGGCCGAGCAAGCGCGCGGCGCGGCCGATCACTTGTTCGAGTTCGGCATGGGTGTAGAAATTGAGCCGCACCGGGATACCGAAGCGATCGCGCAGCGGCGTCGTCAGCAACCCCTGCCGCGTGGTCGCGCCGACGAGGGTGAATTTGGGCAGGTCGATCCGCACGCTGCGCGCCGACGGCCCTTCGCCGATCATGATGTCGAGCGCGCGGTCCTCCATCGCGGGATAGAGGATTTCCTCGACTGCGGGCGACAGGCGGTGGATCTCGTCGATGAAGAGGACGTCGCCATCCTCCAGATTGGTGAGCAGCGCGGCAAGGTCGCCCGCCTTGGCGATGACCGGGCCGCTGGTCGACCGGAAACCGACGCCCAGCTCCTTCGCAACGATCTGCGCCAGCGTCGTCTTGCCCAGCCCCGGCGGGCCGAAGAAGAGCACATGATCGAGCGCATCGGCGCGCGCCTTTGCTGCCTCGATGAAGATGCGCAGATTCTCGCGCGCCGCGGCCTGACCCACGAATTCGGCGAGCGACTTCGGCCGCAGCGCGGCATCGGCATCCTCGGGGGTGCGGACAGGGGTGGTGAGCTCGGTCACGATACGGCGATACCCATATTTGTCGTCATGCTGAACTTGTTTCAGCATCCACGGGCGGAACTCTCGTCCGGCACTGCGCCGAAGGAAGGGGCAGGCCATGGACCCTGAAACAAGTTGGCGATTATCCCCTTGCGACAAGAAAGGTGCGTTCCCCCGCGAAGGCGGGGGTCCAGTTCCAACAGGGAGACGCGCGGCAGCGCGGCCTTCGACGCTTCGCGTCGAAGCTGGACCCCCGCCTTCGCGGGGGAACACTTACTTGTTTGAGCGCGATATATGCCAAACAAGTTCAGGGTGACGGGATGGATGAGGCGACGGTCAATCATAATGCTCGATCCCCTCGCCGGTGATCGAAACCCAAGGCTCCTTGCGCTCCTCATACACCGAATAGTCGGGGACGAAGCCGTGGCCGGGTGCGAAATTGCCGAGCGGGATGGCGTAGGCGTCGTGATAGGGGCGCGCGCGATACCAGACGCCCGAACCGCAGGTGCCGCAAAAGAAGAAGTCGGCGGTGTTGCCGCTCTCGCCGGTATATTGCCACATCTTCGCGCTCGCTTCGCCCTCGATGCGGACCTGCTCGACGGGAAAGCGGACCTGCGCGGCAAAGGCGCTGCCGCTGCGCGCCTTGCACTCGCGGCAATGGCACACCGACACGCGGATCGGCTCACCGGTGCAGGCGATGCGGATCTGGCCGCAGCGGCACGAGGCGTGGCGGGTGAGGGCGGTCATTTCGCCGCCTTTTTGAGCGCGACGCGAACCAGCGCATCCAGAGTGGCGCCCGCGCCCAGTTCCTCGCTCGCCGCGGCGACGGCGGCGCTCGCTTCGCCAGGTTTGAAGCCGAGGCCGGTGAGGGCGGTCACGGCATCGCCGAGCGGGCCGGCGGCCGGGACGGCCGCGGGACCGGTGCCGGCGATCCCGCCCAGTGCGCTCGCCTTGTCCTTCAGTTCGTGCGCGATGCGTTGTGCGAGCTTCGGCCCGACGCCGTTGGCGCGCGCGATCATCGCGCTGTCGCCGCTGGCGAGTGCGCGCTGCAGGTCGGCGACTTCGAGCGCGGAGAGGATCGCGAGCGCGACCTTTGCGCCGACGCCCTGGACGCTGGTGAGCAGGCGGAACCAGTCGCGTTCCTCGGCGCGGGCGAAGCCGAGCAGGCGCAGGAAATCCTCGCCCACCAGCATTTCGGTGTGGATGGTGACATCGCCGCCGACCGGGCCGAGCGCGTCGAGCGTGCGCGCCGATGCCTCGACCAGATAACCGACGCCGCCGACGTCGATCACCGCATGGCCTGCGCCGCTTGAATCGAGCCGTCCGGTGAGTTTGGCGATCATCTGGTTTCTAACATCCGTTCGGGCTGAGCTTGTCGAAGCCCTGTCCTTCCCCTTTTGTTCTCCTTAAGAGAAGAACGGCCCTTCGACAAGCTCGGGGCGAACGGCGTGGGGATTTAAACCTTGGGCCGGTGGTTCGCATGGCAGATCGCGACCGCCAGCGCATCGGCCGCGTCGGCGCCTGCAACCTTCGCGCCGGGGAGCAGCACGCGCAGCATCGCCTGCACCTGCTCCTTCGCCGCACCGCCGGTGCCGACGATCGCCTTCTTGACCAGCCGCGGGGCATATTCGGTGACCGTGAGCCCGCCGCGCGCGCAGCCGAGGAGAACGACGCCGCGCGCATGCGCGAGCTTCAACGTCGATTGCGGATTGTCGTTGACGAACACTTCCTCGACCGCTGCCTGCGCCGGGGCATGGTCGGCGATCACGGCCGCGAGTGCAGTATCGAGATACGCCAGCCGGTCGGGCAGGGGGGCCTTTGCGTCGGTCTTGATCTGACCGTTGGCGATGTGGCTGAGCCGGCTGCCCTCGACGCGGATGACGCCCCAGCCGGTACAGCTGAGCGAGGGGTCGAGACCGAGGATGATCATGTTAGAAGCCCCTCCCGCTTGCGGGAGGGGTTTGGGGTGGGCAAGCGGCGCGCCGTGCATCGGCCCACCCCCGGCCCCTCCCGCAAGCGGGAGGGGAGGGGTTTGTCATCCGAGCTTTTCCATCACCGCGTCGGGGATTTCATAATTGCCCCACACGGTCTGCACATCGTCGTCATCGTCGAGCGTGTCGATCAGCTTGAACAGCGTCTGCGCGACGCTTTCGTCGGCGACTTCGCTTTTCAGCGTCGGGCGCCACGCGAGTTTCACGCCTTCGGCTTCGCCCAGCTTGGCTTCGAGCGCCTTTGCGACTTCGTGCAAGGAATCGACGCTGGTCCAGATGTCATGGCCATCTTCGGTCGATTCGACATCGTCGGCGCCCGCATCGAGCGCGGCTTCGAAGACCGTGTCGGCGTCGCCCGCGCTTGCCGCATAGCTGATCATGCCGAGCCGGTCGAAGCCGTGGCTGACGCTGCCCGACGTGCCGAGGTTGCCGCCATTCTTGCTGAACGCGGTGCGGACATTGGTCGCGGTGCGGTTGCGATTGTCGGTCAGCGCTTCGACGATCAGCGACACGCCGCCGGGGCCATAGCCTTCGTAACGGATTTCCTCGTAATTCTCGCCGTCATTGCCCGCGGCCTTGTCGATCGCGCGCTGGATATTGTCCTTGGGCATCGACTGCGCTTTGGCGGCGTTGACCGCCGCGCGAAGGCGGGCGTTGGCGTCGGGATCGGGCAGGCCCATCTTTGCCGCCACCGTGATTTCGCGGCTGAGCTTCGAAAAGAGGCTGCTGCGCTTTTTGTCCTGCGCACCCTTGCGGTGCATGATGTTCTTGAATTTGCTATGGCCGGCCACGGCCTACCTCCCTTAACGGAAAAATCTGGGGCCGCCCCTAGCGCGAAGCGCGGTCGCAGACAACTACGGGCGGCGGCGCCGATCAGACAACCACGGCGGTTCCCGAAGCGCTGACCATCAGCATCGATCCGTTCTGGCCGAGCACTTCATAGTCGAGATCGACGCCGATCACGGCGTTGCCGCCAAGGCGCGCGGCTTCGGCTTCCATTTCCCCAATCGCTTCCTTGCGGGCGCGGGCGAGGACATCTTCATATTTGCCCGAGCGGCCGCCGACGATGTCGGTGATGCTGGCGAACAGATCGCGGAACAGGTTCGCGCCGACGATCACCTCACCGGTGACGATGCCCAGATATTCGCGGACCGGATGGCCTTCGACAGCGTTGGTCGTGGTGCTGAACATCGTCACTCTCCTTGGCTTGGGGGCGGGCTCAGACGATGCCGAGCGCCGATTTGTAAACGTCGAGGATCGCTTCCATTTCCTTGCGGTCATGGACCGGCATTTTACGCAGTCGCACGATCTGGCGCATGATCTTGGGATCATAGCCCTGCGACTTCGATTCCAGATACACGTCGCGAATATCGTCGGCGATGCCCTTTTTCTCTTCTTCCAGCCGCTCGATGCGCTCGATGAAAAGGCGCAGTTGTTCGTCGGCAGTCGTGGCTTCGCTCATTTTATGCTCCGATGGATAGGAATGGTTGTGGCGAGAATCGCCTCGGGCGTCCGATTAGCGGGGTCAGGGATTCTTGGCCATGCTTTCTTCCATGCGGGCAAGCTGCTGAGGGGTGACGGCAACGTGAAAGCGCGCCTTCCATTCGGCGGTCGGCATGCCGTGGACGATGGCGCGGGCGCTTTCCTTGTCGAGGTCGCCCGCTTCGGCGATCCAGTCGCCGAGGCAGTTGCGGCAAAAACCCGCGAGGCCCATCAGGTCGATATTCGCCGCGTCGCTGCGGTGGCGGAGCAGGCGGACAAGGCGGCGGAAGGCCGCGGCGGCGACGGCATCGTCGATGCTGTCGAGGGGGTCGGCGGTCATCGGTTGGTCATCGCTGCACGACATGACATTCTCCGGTCTGTGGATGAATAGCTATACGGCGGTTGCGCTTCGGCAGGCAACGCGCCATGCCACGCGGCCGTAGCGATATTGTAGATCAAGAGACAAGCGGAGCAATCGTGGTCCAGAGCTTTACCCCCCGCCAGCGCAAGGTGCGTATTCTTGCCACGCTCGGTCCCGCGAGCGCCAATGCCGAAATGATTGCCGCACTGCACCGCGCCGGCGCCGACGCCTTTCGCGTCAACATGAGCCATGGCGACCATGAAGGCCACGCCAAGGTCATCGCGGCGATCCGCGCGCTGGAAAAGGAAACGGGGCGGCCCACGACGATCCTGGTCGACCTGCAGGGGCCGAAGCTGCGCGTGGGCACCTTTCGCGACGGGCCAGCCGAACTGGCGACAGGCGCCACCTTCGTTCTCGATACCGACAAGGCGCCGGGTGATGCCAGCCGCGTCCACCTTCCGCATCCCGAACTGTTCGCCGCGCTCGAACCCGAAACGCGCCTGCTGGTCGATGACGGCAAGCTGGTGCTGCGCGTCAAGAGCGTCGCCCCCGACCGGATCGAGACGCTGGTCGAGGTCGGCGGCAAGATTTCGGACCGCAAGGGCGTCAACGTCCCCGACGTGGTCGTGCCGCTCGCCGCGCTGACCGAAAAGGATCGCCGCGACCTTGCCTTCGCGCTCGACCAGCATGTCGACTGGATCGCGCTGTCCTTCGTCCAGCGGCCCGAGGATGTTGCCGAGGCGCGGCGGCTGATCGGCGGCAAGGCGGCGCTGCTCGTCAAATTCGAAAAGCCCGCCGGGGTCGCGCGGCTGGAGGAAATATTGGAGATCGCCGACGCGGCGATGGTCGCGCGCGGCGACCTGGGCGTCGAATTGCCGCCCGAGGCGGTGCCGCCGCTGCAAAAGCGGATCGTTGCGGCGGCGCGGCGGATGGGCAAGCCGGTCGTGGTCGCGACCCAGATGCTCGAATCGATGATCGTCTCGCCGACGCCGACCCGCGCCGAAGTGTCCGACGTCGCGACCGCCATCTATGACGGCGCCGACGCGATCATGCTGTCGGCGGAAACGGCGGCAGGGGCGTGGCCGGTCGAAGCGGTGACGATGATGGATTCGATCGCGCGCTCGGTCGAAAGCGATCCCGACTATTATCGGCGGCTGCACTTCACCGAGACGCAGCCCGATGCGACCACCGCCGATGCGCTGGCCGAGGCCGCGGGCAGCATCATCGAGACGATCGCCGCCGATGCGATCATCTGTTTCACCGCATCGGGATCGACCGCGCGCCGCGTCGCGCGCGAGCGGCCGAATGCGCCCTTGCTCGTGCTGACCCCGAAGCGCGATGCGGCGCGGCGCATGGGGCTGCTGTGGGGGGCGCATGCGGTGCCGACCAAGGATATCGGCAGCTTCGAGGAGATGATCGCCAAGGGTAAGCGCATGGCGCTACGCCACGGCATCGGCAAGGCGGGGGCCAAGCTGGTGATGATGGCGGGGGTGCCCTTCGGGACGCCGGGTTCGACCAATGTGCTGCACGTCGCGACGCTGACCGGCGACGAACTGCGCGGCTATAGCTGAACCGGACGCCGGCGCGGCCGAGTCGATTCAAATCGAGACAAGAGTTAGCGGCGGATTCAGAAAATTTTCGCGCTGATTCAGTTCGAGACGCTTTAAAATGGTAAATGGACTTTGCACCATTGACCGTGCGCGGCATAGTCGCTGGAACGAAGGCGACGGCGCACCGCGGTGGGGGCGCTTCTGCAAATCCGGAGGTTGAGCCCGCGTGTCCGCACCGTTCCGTTTTCCGCGCTTTTTCGTGACCAGCCCGGCGCCGTGCCCCTATCTGGCCGGCAAGACCGAGCGCAAGGTTTTCACCGAACTGAGCGGCAATAATGCCAATGAGCTGAACGATGCGCTCGGCCGGATCGGCTTTCGCCGTAGCCAGTCGGTCGCCTATCGCCCAAGCTGCGCCGATTGCACCGCCTGTGTGTCGGTGCGCGTCTGTGCAGGCGAGTTCAAGCCGAGCGGATCGCAGAAGCGGACGATCCGCCGCAATGCCGATCTGGTCGTCACGGCGTGCAAACCCTGGGCGACCGAGGAGCAATATGCGCTGCTGCGATCCTATCTCGGCGCGCGCCACCCCGATGGCGGCATGGCCGATATGGACGAACAGGATTTTGCCGACATGGTCGAGCAAACTCCGGTCGACAGCTATATGATCGAATATCGCGAGCCGACGACCGATGGTTCGCGCGGCCGGCTCGTCGGCTGCTGCCTGACCGACCGTCAGGGCGACGGCCTGTCGATGATCTACAGCTTCTTCGATGCCGCCCATCCGCTGCGCGAGGGGCTGGGCACCTTCATCATCGCCGACCATATCCGTCGCGCGTCCAAGGCGGGGCTGCCCTATGTCTATCTGGGCTATTGGATCGAAGGATCGGCCCGCATGGCGTATAAGGCGCGCTTCCGCCCGCTGGAAAAGCTGGGGCCGGAGGGCTGGACGCGGTGCGAGCCGGTGGCGTCCGATCGCATTGCGGCGATGTTCGAGATCGCCTGACCGGCAGAGACGCGTCTTTAGCGCTTCAATATCATGTTCGCCGGCCGCGGTGCGCGCGTCGCCGGTCGACCTTTTCCCGCATTGACCTTTTCCCGCATTCAAGGGCATAGCTACGCCTTCCAGGACATAAGTCCGGGTCGCATCCGTAAATTGATCGCCAAATGGGGCCGGCGAGAGGGGGAAGGGATGCTGGTGCGCATGGTCATCTGCAGCGACGGCGACGGGCGCGACGACGGGTCGCGGAGCCATCGCGCATGAGCGACGCGGTCAAGGTCGCGATCATCGGATCGGGGCCCGCCGGCCTGAGCGCGGCGGCGCGCGCGGCGCAGCTCGGGCTGGCGCATGTGCTGCTGGAAAAGACCGACCATCTTTCGGATACGATCTTCAAATATCAGAAAGGCAAGCGCGTCCTTGCGACGCCCGAACGGCTCGATTTGCGGTCCGACTGCCGTTTCGCCGAGGGCGCGCGCGAAACGATCCTGGGCAATTGGGATCAGGATGCCGCGAACAACGGGGTCAATGTCGCCTATCAGGCGGAGGTCGTCGAGGTATCGGGGCAGAAGGGCGCCTTTTCGATCAAGACCGCCAAGGGCACGGTGATCGCGGCAGAAAATATCGTCCTCGCCATCGGCACGCAGGGCAATCCCAATCGCCTGCGCTGCGACGGATATGATCTGCCGCACATCATCTATCAGGTCGACGATCCCGAGGATTTCAAGAACCAGCATATTACGGTCGTCGGATCGGGCGATGCGGGGATCGAAAATGCGCTCGGCGTCGCCGAGGAAGCGCTCGAAAACACCGTCACCATTCTGAACCGGTCGAAGGATTTCGCGCGCGCCAAGGCGAAGAATGTCTCCGACATGATGGAGGCGGGCGAGAACGGCTTTCTGTCGATCCGCACCGAAACGCAGCCCAAGCTGGTCGAGCCCGGCTGGCTGACGCTGGAAACGCCGAACGGCGACGAGCGGATCGAATGCGACGTGATCGTCGCGCGGCTGGGGTCGGTCGCGCCGCGCGGCTTCGTCGAATCGATGGGGATCGAATTCACCGGCCCGGACCGCGAAGCCTTTCCCAAATTGTCCCCAACCTTTGAATCGACCGTTCCGGGCATTTTCGTGATCGGCGCGCTCGCGGGCTATCCGCTGATCAAGCATTGCATGAACCAGGGCTATGACGTCGTCGAGTTCATCAACGGCAACAGCGCGCTGACCCCGGCCGACGAAAAGGATCTGGCGGCGATCTTTGCCGATTTGCCGCAGAAGAAATCGGTCAGCGAATGGCTCGACTATCTGCGGACGCGGGTTCGCATCTTCGCCGATGTGTCGCCGCTGCAGATGCGCGAATTCATGCTCGATTCGAAGGTCGCCTTCTATCGCCGCGGCGAGGTGGTGTTCGAAAAGGGCGAGCCGGGATCGTCGCTGTTTGCGATCGCCGACGGTCACGCCGAGGTGGAAGTGGCGCCCGGTGTCACGGTGCCGATCGAACAGGGGTCGATTTTCGGCGAGGTCGGGCTGATCTCGGGCCGCAAGCGCGGTGCGACGATCCGCGCCGGCGAGGACAGCATCTTCGTCGAGGTATCGCGCACCGCCGCGCTCAAGCTGATGGCCGCGGTGCCAGGAGCGAAGCGCGTCATCAACCGCATCTCGCTCGAACGCCAGTTGCTGCAAATCTTCAAGGGCGGCCTGATCGTCGATGATCTGCAGGAGGTCGTCGACCAGGCCGAGGTCGTGCGCGTGCCCGCGGGCAAGGTGGTCGTGACCGAAGGCGAGCAGGGCGACGATGTCTATGTCATCCGGTCAGGCTCGATGGTCGTCGAAAAGGATATCGGCGGCAAGCCGATCTTCCTACGCTATCTGCCCGCTGGCAGCTATTTCGGCGAGATGGGCGTGCTCAGCGGCGAGCCGCGCAATGCGACGGTCAAGGCCGCGGTCGGCAGCGAGGTCATCAAGCTGACCGGCGAAAGCTTTCGCAAGATGCTCGCCGCGCGGCCGCAGGTGCGCGCCGCCACCGAGGCGGCGGTCGCCGAACGCGCGGCGATGAACGCCTTCATCGAATCGCGCAAGGCGAGCTATTCGAGCGCGGTCGACCTTTATTCGGACACCGCCAGCTTCATTATGAAGGAGGGGCTGGGCGAGGCGACCGACGCGCTGCTGATCGACGAAAATCTGTGCGTCGGCTGCGACAATTGCGAAAAGGCCTGCGCCGACAGCCACGAGGGACTGTCGCGGCTCGACCGCGAGGCGGGCAAGACCTTCGCGCATCTGCATGTACCGACAAGCTGCCGCCACTGCGAACATCCGCACTGCATGGCCGACTGCCCGCCGAACGTGATCCACCGCGGCCCCGACGGCGAGGTGTTCATGGAGCCGGGTTGCATCGGCTGCGGCAACTGCATGCGCAACTGCCCCTATGGCGTGATCCGGATGGAGGCCGCGCCGCCGCCGAAGCCGGGGCTGCTTAGCTGGCTGCTCTTCGGCAAGGGGCCGGGGCCGGGCGAACCGTCGCCCAAATGGACCAAGAAAAAGCTCGGCGACGAAAAGCCCAAGAAAATCGCGGTGAAGTGCGACATGTGCAAGGGCATTGCCGGCGGGCCGGCCTGCGTTCGCGCCTGTCCGACCGGGGCCGCGATCCGCGTGTCGCCCGAGGAGTTTCTGTCGATCGCGCGGCTCGAGGAGGATGCGGGCTGATGGCGAGTCTGTTTCCCAGAAGGCTTTTGGGCCGCCGCAACCGAGCCACGCAGACCGAACGCGTCCGCGAGCGCAAGCATGAGGGCTTTCTGCGCTACGCCAATTTCCGCTGGGCGAAGATTTCGGGCGGCCTCTGCCTGCTCGTCATCACCTCCTATGCGCTGATCGACGTGACGCCGCGCCCCAATGGCGGAAGCTGGTACGGCTATACGCTCGGCACCATCGGCGCGCTGCTGATCCTCTGGCTCACCGCGCTCGGCTATCGCAAGCGCAAGATGACGCGCGACGCCTGGTCGCTGAAGGCGTGGACGTCGGCGCATGTCTATCTGGGGCTGAGCCTGCTCGTCATCGGCACCTGGCACACGGGTTTCCAGCTCGGCTGGAACGTCCATACGCTCGCTTGGGCGCTGATGATGCTAGTCATATTGTCGGGGCTTTATGGCGTCATCGTCTATGCGACGCTGCCCGCGGCGCTGTCGAACAATCGCGACGAGATGACGCAGATGCAGATGCTGGAGGCGATCCGCGCCTTCGACCGCCAGTTGCACGCCGCCGCGCAGCCGCTGTCGCCGGAGGACACGGCGCCGGTGCTCGCCTCGCTCGACGAAGATCCCTTCGCGGGGGGCATCAGGGCGCGGCTGACCGGGCGCTATCCGAAGGACGCGACGGCGGTGGCGCTGCGCGCGCTGTCGCTCGCGCACGGCGGTAACGCCGACGCGCGGCAGAAGGTCATCGGACTGCTTTCGCAAAAGGAAGCCGCACTGGCGCGTCTGCGCGCGCATTTGCGCATCCGGGCGATGCTGGAGATCTGGCTCTATGTGCATGTGCCGCTGACCTTCGCGCTGATCGCGGCGCTGTCGGCGCATATCATCAGCGTCTTCTTCTATTGGTGAGGCGGGGATCATGAGCTTCATCCTGCGCCGCATATCGACGACCAAGACGGGCAAGCAGATCGTTCGCGATCAGCCGCTGCCCGGTGCCAGCATCACGCTGGGCCGCGACGGCGGCAACACGATCCACGTCGCCGATCTGGCGGTGAACCCGCAGCATGCGACGATCAGCAGCGCCGACGGCCGCCATGTGCGGGTGCAGGCGAGCGAGGGGCTGGGGTTCGACCTCAACGGCCGGACGCTCGACATCGCCGACATCGACAGCGCGGCGGGGGCCGAACTGCGCTTTGGCGGCCACCGGCTGACGATCGCGCGCGAAGGGGAGAATATCATCCTTCTCGTCGAGCGGATCGACGAACTGTCGCAATCGTCGAAGGATGTCGACGAGGCCCGGGCCTTTTCGCTCGCCGCGGTAATGCCGGGGCGCCGCATGGGCGCCTGGGCCTTTGCGCTGGTCGTGCTGCTCGCCTTTCTGGTCGGGCCGATCTGGGCCTGGCACAGCTATCGCAGCGTCGATGTCCGGCCGCAGGGCTATCATGCCGACAAGGCGTGGCTGTCGGGGCCGCTGTCGAGCGCGCACGCCAGCCTGAAGAATGATTGCCAGGCCTGCCATGTCGATGCCTTCGTCGCAGTAACCGACAAGGCGTGCGTCGGATGCCACACGGGCGAGCATAAGGCGATGAGCGCGAGCCATGCCGATGCCTCGACCGCGATGCTGCTCGCCGCACGGCACCCGCCGGGTGTCGGCGAGAAAGTCCTCGCCGGCTTCGCCAAGGCGTTCAACAAGCCGCAGGGGCGCTGCGTCGAATGCCATACCGAACATGAGGGCGCGGGGCCGATGCCGCCGACACCGCAAAAATTCTGCGCCGATTGCCACGATGGCATGGCTTCGCGGCTCAAGGCGGCGGGGTTCAAGGTCGATGTCGCCGATGCCGGCGATTTCGGCACCGCGCATCCCGAATTCCGCCCACTCGTCCGCGCGGCGCCGGGCGCCAAACCGGCGCGCGCGATGCCCGGCACGGGGCCGCTGGTCGATTATGACGGCCTGAAATTTCCGCACGACGTCCATCTGGCCGCCAACGGCGGGGTGGCGCGGATGGCGGCAAGTTTCCGCGGCCAATATGATTTCGGCAAGAAGCTCGAATGTCAGAATTGCCACCGCCCCGATGCCGACGGGGTGCGGATCAAACCTGTCGTGATGGAACGCGACTGTGCGATGTGCCACAGCCTGGCCTTCGAAACCGTCGGCGGCGTTACCCGGACGCTGCGTCATGGCGAGCCCGATCAGGTCGTGGCGGACCTCTACGCCTATTATCGCTCGACCCCGCCGAGCCGGCCGCTGCAACTCGGCGGCATGGAACGGCGGCGGCCCGGCCAATATGCCGAGGGTCAGCTTTACAATATCTATTTCCGCGAGGTCGCGGTGCGGCCCAATCGCGCCGCCGATGCGGTGCGCGCGGTCTTTTCCAAGGGCGGGGCCTGTTACGACTGCCACACCATTTTCGCCCCCGTATCGGGCAACAATTGGCGGGTGATGGCGGTGAATCAGACCCCGCGCTATCTGGAAAAGGGCTGGTTCGATCACGATGCGCACAAGGCGACGAAATGCGCCGACTGCCATGCCGCCGCGCCGGGTTCGAAGGCGGCCAGCGACCTGCTGGTGCCGGGGCTGCGCCAGTGCCGCGACTGCCATGTGGGCGAGGGCGGCGCGCGGCTGGTGAAGGTCGAGACCGCGACCGAATCGCCGTGCGCCATGTGCCACGAATATCATTCGGACGGCGGCAAACCCTGGATGCCCGCCCGTCAGCGGAAGGTTAACAGCGCGGCAATCACGCATAAACCTCTGGCTGCTATCTATGATGTGAGCCTGATCACAGGCACCGAGGGGCGGGGCCTTTATGATGTGACGTGGCGCACACCTTCCTTGCACGGGGCAAGGCGGGGCGGGTGAGATATTGAAGGCCGCCAGAGGCCGAGCAGGGGACGGATATGCTGATCGCCCAGATCACCGATATCCATATCGGGTTCGATCCGGACAATCCGGCCGAATATAACCGCAAGCGGCTCGACGATGTGCTCGACGTGCTCATCGAGGGCCCGAACCGGCCCGACCTGTTGCTCGCGACCGGCGATATCACCGATCGCGGCGATGCCGACAGCTATCGCCGGCTCGCCACCGCCTTTTCGCGCTGCCCCTTTCCGGTCTGGCCGAGCGTCGGCAACCATGATTTGCGCGACAATTTCCACGCGCAGTTTCCGGGCTTCGACGACGGCAAGGGTTTCGTGCAATATGCGATCGAATTGCCCGACGTGCGGCTGGTCACGATCGACACGCTGGAGGAAGGGCGCCACGGCGGCGCCTTTTGCGACGCGCGCGCCGCATGGCTCGACGCCGAGCTCGGCCGCGATACTGCCAAGCCGACCTATATCGTCATGCATCATCCGCCGGTCGAGAGCGGCATCGAGTGGATGAACACCCATCCCGACGAACCATGGGTGCATCGCTTCACCGATGTCGTGCGCGGCCATCCCCATGTTCGCGGCCTGATATGCGGCCATTTGCATCGCAGCGTTACCGTGGCGTGGGAGGGGCGAACGGTCGCGATCTGTTCGTCGACCGCGCCGCAAGTGTCGCTCGACCTGCGCCCTATCGACGAAAATCATCCCGACGACCGCCCGATGATCGTGGCCGAAGATCCGGCCTATGCGCTCCATCGCTGGAACGGCCGTGAGCTCGTCAGCTTTTATGACCATGCCGGCGCGCACACGATGCTCGCTAAATATGACGCGCGGCTGCAGCCGCTGGTGCGCGAGCTGAAGGCGGAAAGGCCGGCTTAGGCGAGACCGGCAAGGGCAAGCACGCCCTCGATCCCCCGGCTCGTGATCGCCGGTTCGACGCCCAGCGGTTCGGCGGGGACGCCGAAGCGATTGACCCAGGCGGTGCGATAGCCGAACCAGGTCGCGCCCACCGCATCCCACCCGCCGAACGCCGCAAAGCCGATCTGTTCGCGCGGAATGTCCCACGCGTCGAGCGCCATCGCATAGGCCTTGGGCGACGGTTTGAAGGCGCTCACGCGGTCGGTACTCAGCGGCGGGTCGAAATAATGGGCGATGTCGTTGCGCCGCATATTGGCGGTGAGCGAGTCGGCGCCGAGGTTCGACAGAAAGGCAAGTCGAATTCCGGCGCCGCGCAGCGTTTCGAGCGCCGGACGAACATCGGGCCAGACGTCGAGTGCATCGTAAGCGCCGACAAGCGCCGCGCGTTCGGCGTCGCTCAGCGTTACCTGCATCGCTGCGGCGGTGTGCCGCAGCGCTGCGCCGGCGGTCGTGCGGAAATCGCGGTAACGGCCGGCGGCGGTTTCAAGCCAGCTATAGCCGAACAGCTTAGCCGACCATTGGGCCGCAAAGGCCTCTCCCTTGTCACCCACGATGGCTTTGACGCGCGCCGCAACGCCGCGCGGATCGAATATCGGAAAACCGTCGAAGCCGATCGCGCGGATCGGCGCGGCGGCTGCGGCGCGCGCGGGAAGGGCGGCCGCAACGGTCGAAGCCGCGGCGCCGATCAGCAACGTACGGCGAGGAAGAAGGGGAAACATGGCAATCCTTTGCACGATGGGAGAGGCCTCTTCCCATTCGCGCGAAAGGATCGAAAGGTGACGGCGCGGGCGATCAATAACCCAGGGTCAGGTCGACCTGCGGTTCGACCGCTTCACCCTTGTGCCAGCGATCCAGATTTTCGAGGAAGCGCTGCGCCGAGCGGACGAACATCTTGTCCTGCGCGCGGCCCGACAGGTGCATCGTGACATGCGCGTTGTCGAGGCTCCACAACGCATCGTCGGCGGGCAGCGGCTCGGGGGTCGTCACGTCGAGGAAGGCGGCGGCGATCTGCTTCGCGTCGAGCGCCGCGACCAGCGCATCCTGATCGACCACGCTGCCGCGGGCGATGTTGACGAGCGTGGCGGTCGGCTTCATCGCGGCAAGTTCGGCGGCGCCGATCATGCCATCGGTTTCGGGCGTCGCCGGAACCGCCAGAATCACCCAGTCGAAGTCGCCCAGTTTCGCGCGCCACTGGTCCGGCGTCAGCGTGTTGGGGTCGCCTGAGTCTTTAGGGGGCGACCGGCGCACGATGGTCACATCGACCGCGAAGCCCTTCAGCCGCTCCTCGATCAGCTTGCCGATCGCGCCATAGCCGAGCAGCAGCGCCTTCGATCCGAACAGTTCGACCTTGCCCGGCGAATCCATCAGCCATTCGCGGCGATCCTGCGCCCGCACGACCTCACGATAGCCCTTGGCCACGGTCAGCATTCCCATCACGACATATTCGGCGATGGTGATCGCGTTGATCCCGGCGCCGTTGGTGACGACCGTCCCGCGCTCCGCGAGCAGATCGAGCGGCATGCCATCGACCCCGGCATAGATGGAGTTGAGCCATTTCAGCCGCGTCGCGGCGGTGATCGTTTCCGCCATGTCGTCCTTGTCGTACATATCGAACCAGCCGATCTCGGCCTCGGGCGCCATCGCCATCGCCTCGTCCTTCGTCGTGAAGAAGCGCGGCTCGACCCAATCGGGCAGGCGGCCTTCGACCAGCGGGCGGATCAGGCCGGACAGGACGGTGACGGTCTTGGTCATAAAAATCTCCCCTCCCGCTTGCGGGAGGGGCCGGGGGTGGGCCAGTCCTGCACTGCGGGCGGGCCCTTCATGCCCACCCCTAACCCCTCCCGCAAGCGGGAGGGGAACTTAATTTTCCAGCCGCCAGTCCCAACCGAGCGGATCGCCGTCCATCACCTCGACGCCCGCGGCGATCAATTCGTCGCGGAGCTTGTCGGACGTGGCGAAATCCTTTGCCGCGCGCGCTTCCTTGCGGCGGGCGAGGGCGGTTTCGATTTCCTCGTACGTGATGGCCGCCGCTTTGGGGCGGATGCGCAGATCTCCGCGCAGCACGTCCAGAAGACTGATGCCCAGAACGCCGTCGATGGTCCCGATCGCGGCGCGCTTTTGTCCGGCGTCGATCCTTTTCATCGCGATGACGTCTTCGAGCAGCGTCAACGCGACCGAGGTGTTGAGGTCGTCCGAGATGGCGGCGTCGAACTTTCCGAGCAGGTCGGTCAGTCGGCGATCTTCGACCGCTGCGGCGGGAATGTCGCGCACGGGAGCGACGCCCATCACCAGCCGTTTGAGCCGTGTGAGCGCCGCGCCCAAACCCTCCCACGAAAATTCCAGCTCACTGCGATAATGCGCCTGCAGGCACATCAGGCGGTAGGCGAGGGGGTGGTAGCCCTTGTCGATCAGCAGTTGCAGACGCAGGAATTCGCCCGAACTCTTGGACATCTTGCCGCTGCGTTCGACGAGGAAATTATTGTGCATCCACATCCGCGCGCCGCTGTCGGCCGAGCAGCTATGCGCCTGGTTCTGGGCGATTTCGTTGGGATGATGGATTTCGCGATGGTCGATGCCGCCGGTGTGAATGTCGAACGGAAAGCCGAGCAGCGCCTCCGACATTACCGAACACTCGAGGTGCCAGCCCGGCGCGCCGCGCCCCCAGGGCGAATCCCATTCCATCTGGCGCGTCTCGCCCGGCGGCGTCTTGCGCCAGATCGCAAAATCGGCCCAGTGGCGTTTCCCCTCTACTTCGCTGATCCGCATGTGCGCGGATTCCTCGAACTCGATCTTGTCGAGCATGTGTCGCCCAGCAAGTGTGCCATAGTCAGGGACGGTGGTCGTGTCGAAATACAGCCCCTCAGCAAGCTCGTAACAATGCTTGTCCGCGATCGCCTTCGCGAAGTCGATCATCTGCGGCACATAGTCGGTGGCGATCGACCAATGCGCTGGTTGGCGGATGTTCAGCGCCTTGATGTCGGCCCAATAAGCCTCGGTATAATGGCGCGCGATGTCCCAGATCGACTGGGCGCGTTCGGCCGCCGCCTTTTCCAGCTTGTCCTCGCCCGCATCGGCGTCGTCGGTCAGGTGGCCGACGTCGGTGATGTTGATGACGTGGGTGAGCTTGTAGCCCTTGTAGGTCAGCGTCCGGCCCAGCGTGTCGGCGAAAACATAAGCGCGCATGTTGCCGATATGCGGATAATTATAGACTGTCGGCCCGCACGAATAGACGCGCGCTTCGCCGGGGTGGACGGGCGCGAAGGGCTCCAACTGGCGCGTCAGGCTGTTGAACAGCCGCAGCGGTGCGCCGGAAGCGGGGGCGGGGGTATCGGTCATGACCGCGCCCATGCCCCGGCCCGCCCGTCGGCGTCAACTGTGCACACGCGCGTCAGGGCGTCGTTGGCGTCCACAGATCGTCGTTGCCCGCGCCGGTAACCGGATCGTCGAGCAGCGGCGCGCCGCTCAGCGGATCGATGCCGCGGATCGTGATGAGCGGCACGGGCAGGCCGGTGCCGCCGCCGTCGCCGTCCTCATCGCCGCCAACCTCGTCCTCGACGACATCCTGCACGGGGAACTGATTGCCCGGATCGACGAAGGTGCAGCCGCCGGTGCTGATGATCAGGCACCCGTTGAAGGTCGACCGCATGTCGATCGTGCCGCTGGTCGGGGCCGAACCGTTGACGGTGAGGAACGGGATGGTGTCGAGCCCGGTGACTTGCCCGTTGGCGCCGAGCCGGACGCCGTTGATGACGATCCGCACGCCCGAAGAGGGCGCATCCACGTTCAGCCCGCCCGCGGCGAAGGTCAGCCCGCGCCGCTGTGCGTAGTCGGTCCCGGCACCGCTGTTCTGGACATAGAAGCTGCGGGACGTCGTGACGTTGATGCCGCCGGCGAACAAAGCGCCTTCGTCGCTGGTGACGCCGTCATTCTGTGCGAGGCGCGTGTCGATCGCGCTGGTCGAGGTCGCTGCTTCGACATCGGTGATGGCCGCCGCGGTGGCGACGAAGATATCGTTTCCGCGCAGATCCAGCACGCCTTCGGGAGCGCCATTAGCCGAAAGACGGATGCTGCCCTGACCCAGAATGATCTCGACTCGATCGTCGCCCGAAAGCGTCAGCCGGTTCGCGCTCGTCAGACCGGTCAGTTCGACCGCGCCGATCACGCGTGCCCGCCCGGGCGTCTGCAGCGTCAGCGAGCCCGCCGCGCCCAGATTGGAATTGCCCGCCAGCGTGAAGCTGTCGACGATCAGGTCGGTCGCCGCTGCACCGTTGGGCGCGTTGACGATGATGTTCGTCGCGAACAGCCGCGTCATCTCGGTCGCGTCGGCGTGATAGCCGTTCTGTGTGCCGTTGCCGCCGACGAAGGTGGGCGCGGCGCCATTGTTCGTGAGCGTCAGGCTCTGCGTGGTGCCGGCGGTCCCGACGCGGCCTTGTCCGGCAATCACGATGTCGTTCGACGCTAGCGCGATGCGCGGACCGCTGACGATGCCATCCACCTGAATGGCGCCGCTTGCGGTCGCGTTGAGGTCGCCGCCCGCCGACAGGTCGGTCAGGGCGATGCTGCCGCCTGTCGCCGCGAGATCGGCGCTGCCCGCCACGCTGCCGCTTGCGATCGAAAGATTGCCGGTCGAGCGGATCAGCGCGTTGCCGACATTGGCGGTAAGCGACGCAAATTGCATCGCGCCGCCGCGAATGTCGATGCTGTCGCCGCTTGCCGTGATCGGCCCGGCGGCGTTGAGCGCATCGACGCCGACCGCGCCGCCGCTGCTCGTGAGGGTGGTCGTCCCGCCCACGGTGATGGCGCCGAAATCGATGGCATCGACGGCCGTCAGCGCGAGATTGCGGCCCGCAGCGATGGCGTCGCCGCTGATCGCACCCGCCGAAGTCGCGACGATGTCGTCGAACGCGTCGAGGTTGGTGAGGACCGTATCGCCTCCCTGCGTGCGGATGCTGCTGTCGCCGCCGGTGATGCCGAGGCCCAGCGTCGTGCCGCCGTCAACGGCGATCGTCGTCGCCGCCGACAGCAGGATATCGTCGCCCGCCGAAAGGTTGGTGGCGTCGATCGAGGCCGCCGACGATGTGATATCGATGTCCGACCCGTCGATGCTCGACGTGCCTTCGCCCTGACCGATGGTAAAGCCGTTGCCTGGCACATAGTTGATCGTGAAGCCGTCGAGCCCGGCGCCGGTCGCGTCGAGCCCGTTCGCGATGATCGCGCCAGTGGCGCGGACGTCGATGTCGTCACCCGCCGTGACATTGGTCAGATTGGCGGTCGTACCGGCAAGGACGAGCAGATCCTCGCCGGCGGTCGCATTGGTGACGGTCGCCGCCTGTCCCGCGTTGACGCCGAACATGCGCGCCGCACCGCTGTCGGTCAGCGTGGCGTTGCCCGCCGCATCGGCGAAAACATTGCCGTCGGCGATCGCGCCGGTTGCCGGATCGGTATAGCCGCCATTGGCCGTCGCCGATGCGTTGATGTCGGCGTCTGAGGTGAGCAGGATGTCGCCGCCCGAGACATAGCTACCGCTGATATTGCCCACCGCGGCGACGACGATCGACCCCGCGACATCGGCATCGCTGATGCTTACCGCGCCGCCGGTGCCGGTCGCGAACAGCGGCCCGGCGCCAGTGACGGGGCCGGTGAGTGCGATGCTGTTGCCGGAGAGGTTGATCGAGCTGCCCGCGTCGATCGATCCGCCGGCGATGCCTTCGGCCCCAAGCGCAGTGCCCGAGGCGTTGAGCGTGACGAAGCCGCCCGCGCCGATGTTCGCGAACTGGATCGATTCCCCGTCGACCGAGACATAGCCGCCGGCAGTGGAGTTGCCGAGGTCGACCGCGCCGGGCGCGGTGATGATGATATTGCCGCCGGTGATGATCGAATTGAGCCCGGTGCGGAAACTCGCCGCGCTGGCGATGAAATCATTGTCCGCTTCGGCATGTTCGACGGATCCCGCACCGCTTGCGGTCAGGAAAATATTGCTGCCCTGCAGGCGATCGACGCCGATCGGGCCGTCGGTCGCGGTCAGCGACAGGTCGCCGCCCGCAACCAGGAACGAGCCGATGGCGCCGCTGATGCTCGATCCTGCGGTCGCAGTGAAATCGCCGCCGGTGCGGATCGTCGGCGGCGTGCCTTCGCCGAAATCGTGGCGGATATCGATCTGGTCGCCGGCTTCGATGGTCAGGTTGCCCGTTATGTCGAACAATCCTGCGGCCTGCCGATAGACGCCGACCGAACCGTCGCTGCGCAGCGATGCGTTGCCGCCGACATTGATGGTGCCATCGGTCGTCGCGACGAAGATACCGCTTGTCGCAACGTCGGTGTCATTGTTCGTCGGATCGGAGATGCCGTAGGTTTCGGCATCGAGGCTGGCGAAGTCGATCGTGCCGTCGGTGCGGATCTCGATCCGGCCAGCGAGCGCGCCGCTTGCGACCAGCGTCGTGTCGCCAAGGTCCATCGCGCCGGGGCCCGATTGGGTTGCCAGCGCCTCGATGACGATACGCCCGCCGCGGTCGGCGAAGATCGCGCCGTTTGCGCCATTGCCGCCGTTGCCGCCCGCGTCGACATTGCCGTCGCCGCCCATGCCGCCGTTGCCCGATGTGCCCGCCACGCTGATGTTGACCGGCGCACCCGCCGAACTGACCGTGCCGCCATTGGCAAGCAGATGGACGACGCCGCCCGAGCCCGCCCCGCCATCGCCGCCATCGCCGCCGGTGCTGCCCGGTATTTCACCGTTGAAAGCGCCGTTGCCGCCAGCGCCGCCGGTGCCGCCGCTCGCCAGCGTGACCGGCCCGCCATTCGCGCCGGCGAGAGTGAGCGTCGCATTCTCGCTCGCGACGGCTTCGATCGTGCCGCCGGTGCCGTCGCCGCCGTTGCCGCCATTGGGTCCGACGGTGTCGAGGAAGAAGGTGGAATTGCCGTCGCCGCCGCGTCCGCCGGTCCCGCTGGCCAGGAAGTTGGCCTGGGTGATCGAGGCCGCGCCATTGGCGCCGGTCGCCTCGACGCGCGCTGTGCCGCCGGTTGCCGCGCCGCCGTCGCCGCCCGCGCCGTCATAGCCGGTTCCGCCGCCGCCGCCGAGCGCCGTGGCGTCGAGCACGACGCCGAGCGGCCCGGCGTCGAAATCGGTCACGATCAACTGGGCAAGGCCGCCCGTCGCCGCGCCGCCGTCGTTACCGACCGAGCCATAGCCGCCAAGCCCGCCCGACGCCGCCGCGCGCGCCGTCAGCGTGTCCGCGACCCCGACCACCGAGGCGAGGTTGATCGTCGCCGTCCCGCCGGTGCCCGATCCGCCGCGGCCGCCGACGCTGATACCCGCAGGGGCGCCGAAGCTGCCCGAATCGTAACTGTTGCCGCCATTGCCGCCGATTCCGCCAGCGTCCGCGATCAGGTCGCCGGTGTCGATCGATCCGTCGGTTATGGTGATCGATGCCTGACCGCCCGTACCCGCGCCGCCATCGCCGCCGTTGCCGACCGCGACGCCGATGCTGCTGAAATCCCCGCCACTGCCGCCGCGGCCACCCGCATAGGCCGCCAACGTGCCGGTATCGATCGCGATCGGTCCGTCGATGACGATCGTCGCGGTGCCGCCCTGTCCATCGCCGCCATTGCCCGCAGGCTGAACCGGGTTCGAGAAATCGTCGTAGCCATAACTGCCTTCGCCGCCGAAACCTTCGGCATAGGCGGCTGCGGTCGATGCGCCGAAGCTGCCGCCCGACAGGGTCATGGTCGCGGTGCCGCCGATACCGTTGCCGGTGCCGGTCAGCGTCGAACCGCCATAGCCGTTGGCGGTGATCGACATGTCGCCGAAGCTCGCATCGCCGCCGGTCTGCGTATAGCTGATGGTGCCGCCCTGGCCGGTGCCGCTACCGGACCCGGGTTGGCCGCCGAAACCGTTGGCCGACAGGGCGAAGCGGCTTGCGCTCAGCGTGCCGTCGCTCAGCGTGACGACGACATCGCCGCCGACGCCATTGGCCGCGCCAGTGCCCGCTCCGCCGGGCGATTCGACATTGCCATAGCCGCGCCCCTCGGCATCGGCCGCAAAATCGCCGAGGGTCATCGTGCCGCCGTTCAGCACCTCGATCAGCGCATAGCCGCCGAGGCCCACCGGGATCGCGCCACCGGCGGGGTCGGTGTTGCCGCCCGAATAGCCGCCCATCGACAGCCGGATCGTTCCGGCAAGATCGATCGTGCCGCCGTCGGCGTGAAGCCCGATGAAGCCGCCGAAACCGTTGGCACCGCCGACGCTGTAGCCGCTCTGCCCATCGGCATTGAAGCTGCTGAACTGGCTGGGGTCGGTGGCGCTGATGCTACCGCCGCCGCGGGCGAAAAGGTCGATGTTGCCGCCTTGTGCGGCGCCGGTCGCACCCGCCGAATTGGCCGAACTGCCGTTGGCGGTCAGATAATAATAGTCGGCACCGACCGATCCGCCGTCGGCGTTGATGAGGATGTTGCCGCCGTCGCCGGTGCCGCCGCTCGTCGCCACCGTGAAGCCGCCGAAGCTGCCGCCGTCGGCGGTCATCTGCAGCATGCCGTCGGTGGTGATCGACCCGCCGCTCGTCGCGTCGATGCGGACGCCGCCGCCCTGGCCGTTGCCGATATTCTCGCTGCTCGAAACGATGCCGCCGGCGTCGAGCTGGATATAGAAGGTGCTGGCGATCGTCGCGCCGTTACTTGCGGACAGGCTGACGGTGCCGCCCTGCGAGTCCCCCGAGACGCCCGTATCGCCGCCCGAACTCGAGGCGCCGCCATTTTCGCCGTTGGCGAGAACGATCAGCGAGTTGAGATCGAGGGTGAAGGCGCCATCGGCCGAAACCGACGCGTCGCCGCCGGTGCCGTCGCCGCCCTGCGGCCCCGTGGCCGCATTGGCGCCGCCACCGAGGCCGCTTGCCGACAGATAGAGGTTCCCCGGAGCGATCTGGGTCGAATCGTCGCCGCTCGCGTTGAACGAGGCGGTGCCGCCGGCGCCGTTTCCGGCGGAGGCGGAGAAGATCGATCCGCTCGAACTCGACTGGCTTCCGCCGCCGAAACCCTGCGCATTGACGTCGGTCGAGCTCGACACGAAGGTCGTGCCAGGCCCGCCGGCGGTGATCCGCGCCGTCCCCCCCGTGCCGTCGCCCGAGCGGACGAGGCCGGTCTGGCCCTGGCCGTCGGCGGTCACGCGGACAAGGCTGCTGACCTGAACCGTGGCGCCGTCGGAGATGTCGAGTGTGGCGGTTCCGCCCTGACCGTCGCCGCTGTCGTCGGTGACGGTCGGGCCGCTTTGCCCGACATAGGCGCCGCCGCCGAGCGCGCCGGCATCGACGATCAGCGAGCCGACATTCAACGTGCTGCCGGGGCCGCTGACGCTGACGCTGGCGGTTCCACCGATCCCGGTTCCGCCGTCGCCGCCGTCGGTAAATCCGCCCAGGCCGCGCGCGCTGACCGTCACGCTGTTCGCCGAAACGCCGCCGCCATTAAGGACGGTCAGGCTGGCATTGCCGCCCTCGCCAACGCCGTTCACGTTATTGGCATCGCGCGAGGCCGTCACGAGGATGTCGGTGCCCGCGGCGAGTTGTCCGCCGTCGACGGTGATTGCCGAGGCCGTTTTCGAACGGACGATGAACTGACCGGTTGCACCGACCGCCTGAACCGCGCCGACGTTGATCGTCGCGCTGTTGTCGCCTTCGAACAGGGCATTGCCCTGGACCAGGATTCGCCCGAGCTGCGGCGGCGGGACGAAGGCTCCGCCGACCGGCGGAATCGTATCGATGGGCTGGCCCAGGAAATCGCCACTCGCGCGTGCGATGGTGTTGCTGCGGAACAGCGTGTCGTTGACCGTGATATTGGCCCCGACGCTGTTCGCCGGTGCCGTGTCGATCGCGCCCCCGGTGATATTATAGCCCGCCGACAGGATGACGGCGCCGTCGGAATCGGTCACCGCCGAAACGGCGTCCTGATAGCCGATCTGGCCCGACACGAGCATCGAGACGGCGTCATTCTTGGGAATGGCGACCATATAGATGCGCTGGGCGCCGCCGCTGACCTGCTGCTCCGGTCCCGTCGTAACGCCGCTGTGACTGATGACTTGACCGCCCTCGGCGCCGGTCAGCACGTTGATGTCGAACAGGCCCGCATTGATGCGGATGTCGGCCTGTTCGGCGGCGACATAGGCCGCCGACCCGTTGACGTTGACGATGCCGTCCTGGACGATGCGTGGGGCGACGAGCGCGACATAGCTGCCGCCCGCCGCGCCCATGTCGGCGGTGATCGAGGCGCCTGCGTCGATGCGGATCGCGGCGGTGCTGCCCGACGCGCCGCGAAAGCGAATTTCGCCCCCCGGTCCGAAAAGACCGCCGGTCGTGTCGATATCGTTGGCGGTGAGGAGAAGGCTGCCGACGTTGATCGCGCTGCCGCTGTTCATCAGGATGCCGCCGGCGTTGTAGAACCAGATACTGCCGCCCGTCGCGCCCGTCGCGGTGTCGGTGCTGTTGATGGCGCCGCTCAGCGCGATCTGCCGACTCAGCGATCCACCCGACCCGTTCACGAAGCGGTTGAGCACGACATAATTGCCGTTGCCGTTGAAATTCCACGTGCTGTCGGCGGGCAGGAGGTCGATTGCCCCGCCGGTCGGTGCCGTGTCGGTGGGCACCCAGTTGATGATGCTCTGATTCTGGGTGACGGTGACCGTTGTCGTCTTGGTACCCGCATTGCTCGACACCGAAGAGCCGATCCCGACATTGACGAACACGGGGTTCGCCTGCACCTGCGCCAGCGCCGGCCCGCCATAGGCAAGCGCGGCAAGGCCCGCGGCGATTGCGCAGCCCTGCAACAAGTGGCGCTTCGCCGAGCGTGCGGCGGGAATGCCGGTGTTTGCGGTCTTTCGCATGGCGATCGTTTCCGGTTCGAATTGCATGATCAACGAGCCCTCACACCAAATTGCGTCGTCAGGGACAGCAGGAAGCGCGGGTCGGGCTTTTGCGCCATCAGCGCCGGACGGTTCAGCGGCACGGCGACGGTCATGTCGAGCCGGCCGAGCGTCCCGTAGGCAAGCCGCACGCCGCCACCGGCCGAGAACAGCTTTTGCGGATTCAGCCCGTTGAAGCTGCTGTCCTTGTTCCAGACCCATGCCGCATCGAAAAAGGCGAAGGGCTGGATGGCGAGCGCCTTGGTATTGGCGGGGACGAACGAGCCGTAGCGGGCCTCTGTCGTCACCGCGACGCCGCTGTCGCCGATCACCGTGCCGGGGTCGAAACCGCGTCCGACGGTGAAATTGCCGCCCGAAAATTCTTCATAGGCGACGAGCGGATCGCTCGCCCATTGCGCGCGCGGCGCCACCGATAGGGTGAATTTGGGCGTCGGTCGCCAGTCGGCCTGTGCGTTGGCGCGCAGCACGAAGGCATCGGGTTTCGCCTCGATCCGGGTAAGCGGAACCGCGCCGGGCAGGAAGCAGGCCGTGCCGCCGGGGCCGCAGTCCTTGCTGGCGCCCAGGAAATCGACGCCCTGGCGCGCTTCGAGCGAGGCGCCGAAGGCCCAGCGCGGCTCGGCCGGGGTGTAGCCGTGCCGGCCCGCGATCGATGCCGGATCGGTCCAGTTGCCATCCATGTGAAGGTTGAAGACGCGCACGCGATCGCGGTTGAGGGGGACGCCGCCGATGGCGATGTCCTGATCGATGATGTCGAGCCCGCCGCCGATCTGAATTCGCTTCGCCTGCGTCAGCACGAGCGGATAGCCGGCGAACAGGCTGATGATCTGCGTATGCGATTTCAGCGGCAGCGTCGCGACATCGGGGCGCGTCCATGCATAGGTATAGCTGCCGCCAAGCCGCAGACCTTCGCCGCCGACACGCATTTCGTGCGACAGTTGCAGCACCTGCTGCTCCTCGAAATCGGCGGTCGAATACAGGCTGACGGTCGTCAGGTCGCCCAAGCCGGTCAGGCCGGCGGCGCGCGCGCGGACCATGCCGCCCCAGCGGCCGACGTCGTGCGACCCGAAATTCTGGATATTGGCGTCGAAAGCGAACGGCGTGCGCGTGACCGTGACCTCGCCGATCACTTCGCCGGGCGCATTGCCGGGACGCAAGGTCAGCCGGGCATCGAGGCCGGGGATGTCGCGCGCGAGCAGCAGATAGCGCTCGGCATCCTCGACATTGAAGATCGGCGCATCGTCGAGATGCGCGAGATAGCGTTGCAGCAGCCGCTCGTTGCTGCCGGCATCGCCGCGCACTTCGACGCGCGCAAGGCGTGCCGAGAGAATGTCAAAGCGGACGATGCCGTCGCTGATTGTCTGAGGCGGGACGCGCACCGCGGCGAGATAGCCCTTGGCGCGCAGCAGCGTCGCGGCGCGGTCGCGAATGTCGCACACGACCGCGATCGGCAGATCCTGGCCGACCTTGTCCGACCAGGCGGGCGCGAGCATGGCGGTGTCGATCCCCGGCGCGGCGGAGAATTCGGCGCTGCGCAGCGTCACCCGGACATTGGCGAATTCGGGCGCGGCGAGGGGGCAGGGGGCGTGTTCGATACTGTCGTCGGCCGACACGACGCGCTCGCCCGCGGGGGCGATCGGCGGCGGCGCGCTGCGGTCGATTTCCTCGCGCGTCGGGACCGGCGGCGCGCTTTGCGCCGATGCGGCGGCCGGCGCCATCAAGGCGGCGATCGCCACCGAACCGGCGAGCGCCGCACCGAAACCTGTCCTGTCGCCCTTGACCGTCATATTACCCCCAACCCCGAGCGCAGGCGTTTTCGAACGCGCTCCAGCGATCCTGCCGCCCCCACGGGCAGCTAGACCAATTTATCGACCCAAGGAAAGGACTTGCGGCTCTATCCGGCCGCATAGTCTGCAACAAATATCAGACCGGCGCGGCCCCTTCAATGCCCGCCAGCCGTGCGTTCAGCCGCCGCTCGCTTCGGCTTCCGCCATCGTGTCGACGAGCCGGTTGAGCTGCGGGGTGCAGCCCTTTGCCATCAGCGCATCGACCGACGCGTCGGGGGTCGCGGGCACCTCTCCCATCGGCTTGAAGCGGATGGTGACGGGGGCGCTGAGACCACCGCCCGACAGGCGATAATCGACATCATATTTGACCGGCATCGCATCGGACGGCCATTTGCGGAAATTGGCGCCGACGACGAAAGCAACGGTCTGCGTCTTGCCGTCCTGTTCGATCTTCAGAAGCTCGTCGGTGTCCATATAGGGGCGCCACAGCATCAGCGTCGCGGGATCGGCGACGCAGAAGGTGCCGGCTTCGCGATAGTCGATGAACCACAGGTTCGGCGCACGCAGTTCGGCGGGCTTGGGTTCGTCGGGACCGCGCGAAAACCCGCCGCGCGATCGCATCGACGGGCCGCTGGCGAGCATCCGCGTCACCGCGCTGCCCATCGTCTGGTTCGACTGGATCGGGCCGCTGGCGCCATAGGTGCCGGGCCCCGACAGGGTGCGCGTCTTGCCGCCCTGCATCAGCACGATCTTGTCGCCCGCCACGAGGGTCAGCTTGTCGCTGGCCTTCAGCTTTGCGCCGGTCGGATATTTGGACGCCGACGGACCGGTCGATCGCACGACCATCGATTGCGCTGCGGCGGTGCCGGCAACCGCGAAGGCAATGGCGGCTGCGGCGGTGGTCAGGCCCAGGCGGCGGGTCCGGAAGTCAGGAAAGGACATAGCTTTCTCCCTTGTCGGTATCGTTCAGGCGTTCGATCAGGAACATGATGGACAAATCCTTACCCCATTCGGCCGCCAATGCTGTGGCGCAGGTCACATAGGCCTTTTTATCGCCCGCCGCATGCGCGGCAACCAGCGCGGCGATCGCGGCGCGCTGATCGGGGCTGAGGTCGGCGCGCGGGGTGAAGACGTCGACCGGCTGCGCCCGCCCGCGCAGCGTCACGCGGCCCATCGGCACCAGATCGTCGCGCCCCGAGCGCTCGGCGGCTTCGGCCGAGATGAGGACGCCGGTCTTCAGGCTCTTGTTCGCCGCCTCCAGCCGCGAGGCGGTGTTCATGCTGTCGCCGAGCGCGGTATATTGGATGCGATCCTCACCGCCGAAATTGCCGACGATCGCGTCGCCGACATGCAGGCCGACGCGCGTCATGCCGATCGGCGGCACGCCCTCCGCCATATCGACACGAAAGGCTTCACCCGCCTGGTACATGGCGACCGCCGCCGCCGCGGCGCGCGCGCCATCGTCGGGGCGGCTGATCGGCGCGCCCCAGAAGGCGACGACCGCGTCGCCGACGAACTTGTCGATCGTCCCGCCATGTTCGAGGACGATGTCCGACAGGCGGTCGAGATATTCGTTGAGCAGCCGGGCCACCGTCTCCGGCGTCACCGCATGGCTGAGCTTGGTAAAGCCTTCGAGGTCGGTAAAGACGCAATAGATGTTGCGCCGTTCGCCGTGCAGCGAAAGCTGGTCGGGATCGCGCATGATCTGCGCGGCGACATCGACAGGCAGATATTTGCCGAGCGCCGACTGCGCGAAGGCGCGCTGACGCGAGCCGATGGTGCGCGCCGCGGTGCCGACCGCGGCATAGCCGAGCAGCCAGCCGACCGCCCAGCCGAAGGCGGGCAGGGTCGTCGTGTCGATGCCGTGGCGGTGCAGCCAGAAAGGGAAGGCGACGAAGAAGGCAAGCTGCCCCAGAAAGGCGAGCGCGACCCAGCGCGCACGCATGTCGATCAGGCTGGTCAGTCCCCCGGCGACGACGACGAGGATGGCCAGCACCCACAGCGACGGCCCCGGCACCGGCGCTGGCCAGTCGCCGTCGAGTTGCTGCGCCAGCATATGCGCATGAACTTCGAGCCCGATCATCGTTTCGTGCAGCCCGGTGATCGGATCGACAAAGCGGCTCATTGGCGTGTTGAACTGGTCGTTGTCGATGATGTCGCCGCCGATCAGGACATAGCGTCCGCGCACCAGCTCGGCGAGGCCGGCGAGCATTTCATCGTCCATCGGCACCGCAAATGTGTCGATCGGGATGTTGGCGAAGACCGGCTCCTCCTGTCCGGCATTGGCGCGGGCGGGCAGGAGGAAGCGGATATTGCCCTGATAATCGGCGTGGGCGGCGTCGACCGGCGCCAGCGCATTCGCCATCAGCGGCGGCAGATTCTTCGGCCGGTCGGGCCAACGGCGGATCACGCCGTCGCCGTCGGTGCGGAACAGGACGCTCGTCGGCCGGGTCTTGTCGGTGCGCACGTCGGCGATGAAGGACTGAAGGAATCTCTGCTGTTCGTAGAAGATGGTGTTCGGATTGCTCGCCTGTTCGGCATAGGCGAGCCATGTCGGCGTCGTCATGGCGCGCAACTGCGTCTTGAGCAGATCGTCGTCGGGGCGCGGCGAATCGAAAGCGATATCGATGCCGATCGCTTTCGCGCCCATGCGGTCGATATTGGCGAGTGCGCGCGCAAGCAGCGTCCGGTCGAGCGGCGAGCGGATGCCGGTGTTGAACAGCGTTTCGTCATTATAGGTGATCATGACGATGCGCTGATCCTGCGCGACATGCGGTGCCATCAGGGTCGCGCGCGCATCGTAGAGCGCGCGTTCGGCATCGTTGACGAGCGGCATGTCCCAACTGAAGCGCGCGAACAGCGTCGCGACGATCAGGAACAGGATCGTCGCCGCCATCCGCGACGGACCGAGCTGCATGACCAGCCGCCGGACCCGCTTGCGCAGCGGGATCGTCGCCGGGCCGTTGGCGGCCGGCATTGCGTCGGGCGCGGCGTCCGGGGCGATGCTCGCGGCCATCGGGTCAGCGCGCCGCGCGTCCGGTCGAAACTCCGGTGGCAGGTGCGGCTGCGGTCGTCGTGGGGAGGCCGTGCAGCAGCGGCTGCGCACCATCGCCGATGATGGCGAACCCGGCCCAATAATAGGGATGCGAGGTTTGCTGGTCGTTCATCAGCTGGCTTTGCGTCGTCCACAGCGCATCGGCGACGCTTTCGCCTTGCGGTGCGGCGAACAAGCCGCCGATCAGCCGCTTGGTTGCGTCGAAATCGTCGGGCGCCGGCCAGTGGCTTGCGATGACCGAACGCCCCCCGGCGCCGATGAACGATCGGACGAGCCCGTCGAGCGCGCTGCCGCCGCCGCTGGCGACGCCGGCCTCGCGCGTGGCGGCGACCGAGGCGGCGCCTGCGGTATCGCAGGCCGACAGGATCACCAGGTCGGCGTCGAGCTTCAGGTCGAAGATCTCCTGGAAGGTGAGCAGGCCGTCCGAATCCTTGTCGCCGAACGAGGTGACAAGTGCGGGGCGCGCCGGGCAGGACGGCTTCGGCGCGGTGACGAGGCCGTGGGTTGCAAAATGGATGATGCGATAGTCGCTAAGGTCGCCGCGCTCCTTGACCGCGGTATCGGTGAAGGCGCCGCCGGTGAGCAGGGTCGAGCTGTCGCGCCCGATGGTGCTGCTAGCGGTCACGAGTTCGGCTGCAGAGATCGGGCGCGCCCATTGCGAGGCGCTCCACTGGCAGGTGCCGTCGACGCTGTCGTTCGCCGCACCGCGGGTGCCGAGCGAGGGCAGGATGCCGCCGGCGAGCGGCAGATTTTCGCCAAGCCCGAAATATTGCCGCCGTGCGGTCGATGGCGGCGCCTGGCGCGCGTTGCGGAAGGCGAGCGCCGATACCGCGGTGCTCGGCCGGGTCGAGCGCCCGAGCCAGGCGATGCCGCGCATGTCGAAGGGGTCGGCGGCGGGATCATTGACCCGCTGTTCATAGGCGGCGAGCCCGGTGTCGGAGGTGATGAGCAGGTTGACGGGAAGTTTCAGCATCGCGCCATCGGGTTCGAAGACAAGGTGCTTGATCGCCGGCAGGTGATCGGCGGCCGGGCCGAACAGCTGGACATAGAGTTTGCGCGCGGTGGCCGCGTCGAACGGATAAGTGACGCGGCGCCCGTTTTCGACCGTCGAAATCGTCGAGCGGATCGCATCGACCGCATTTTCCAGGCCGTCGGCGTCGATGTCGGCGCGCCAGAGCTGCGCATTGCCCGGCTCGATCAGCATCGCATAGACGGCGTCGCCGACGACGAGCATCTTCAGATAGGCTTCGTCGGGGCGCAGTACCTGCTGCAATTCGCCGAGATCGAGCTTGCCCGACGATACGACGCGGTATTGCGGGAACGCCGACAGTTTGGCGACGGTTTCGGCCTGCTGGAACGACAGATTGTCGATCTGTGTCTTCACATCGGCGAGCCGTGCGACGACCTCGCCGGTCGCGGGGAGCTGGATCAGGCGCGCTTCCTCGATCCGCGCGCGTTCGATGTCGCGATTGAGCGTCGTCGCCTGACGGAACAGCCGGGCGCCGTCGCCGTCGCCGCCCGACAGTTCGCGCGCCAGCACAGCCTGCGTATCGGCGACGCCGGGACGAACCTGGAGCTGGCTGGCGACGAAGAAATCGGCGACGGCGGCGGGATCGGTCGGCGCGCGTGCCGCAAGCAGGCGGTAATAGGGCGCCATGATATTCGCCATGCCGGTCGACGACCGCTGCGTGTCGGCGAGCGCCTTTACCACCGCGTGATAGAGGGCGAGCGCCTCGTCGTCGCGGCCCTGGCGGGTCAGGAAGGCGGCGTAGCGCGCGCGCGCCGAAGCGAGCGCATTGGTTTCGGGATATTCGATCGCGAGCGCATCGACCGATTCGCGGAAGCGCGCATCCGCCGCGCCCATGTCGCCCAGTGCCTCTTCGGTCAGCGCAAGCTCGCCGAGCATCTGCGAACGCAGCCGGACGATCGAAGTGACACGCCCCTGCCGCACGGCCAGCGCGTCGGTCAGACCCTTGAGCTGGAGCTGCTTGGCGGTCTTCGCATCGCCGCGGAGGCGATCGACGGTGCCGAGCAGATGCGTCGCCTGTGCGTCGATGATCTGCGCGCGCTCGAGCGGGCTCAGACGCTCGCTGTCCGATGTCTGGCGGATGGCGCGGGCGTTGCTGCCGCTGTTGACCCCCGCGGTGATCGCAGGGGTCAGCGTGACGCTGCCGTCGGCGGCTTCGATCGATGCGGTGGTCGGCGGCACCGGCCGCTGCAGGATTTCGGCGGCGCGCGCATAGTCGCGCTGGTTGAGCGCATCGATCGCCTGGAAATTGCGCCGCAGCCGCAATTGCACCGGATCGCTCGTCGGGATCGCATCGACATTGGCGAACAGGCGCGCGGCTTCGGCAAATTCGCCGAGGTTCGATTTCTGAAGCGCGCGGTTAAGCGTGAATTCGCTAGGATCAATGTCGCCGGTGGAGGCATCGTTCGCGGTGCGGCGCGACAGCGCTTCGAAAAATTCGGCCGCTTCGGCATAGTCGCCGCTGTGGTTGCGGCGATAGCCTTCGGCGAGCGCCCGGTCGAGGTCGATCGTCCCGGCGAGCGTGCGCGCAAAGCCTTCGTCGCCGCCGCCGACCGACGTGGTCGCGACCTTGATGACGCCCGGTGCGACCTTGTGCTGGCGGATCGACTGGAGCGCGAGCGTCAGCGCGTCGCCATAAGCGGCAAAGCCTTCGGCGGTGTATGCGGTGGCGCCGTCCATTTCGATGCGGCTCGCCCATTCGACGCTGCTGCCCTTGATCGTGCAGCGACCGTCGGCCCCGCAGACGATGTCCGGATCGCGCGCCGCTGCCAGCCGCTGCGCCGCGTCGGCTTCGCTGGCACGCAGCGCGCGGATATAGCCGACGGGCTGGCTCGCGTCGCGGCACACGATCACCCAGGCGCGGTCGAACATGCCCTTGACGACGGCGTCGCGGACCGTCGCCTGCACCTCGCACAGCGAGCCGCCCTGGCTGCCGATCGAAAAGCTGTCGCGGAGCGTCGGGTCTTCGCCTTGCGCCCAGGCCGGGACAGGCGCCGATGTGGCGAGCAGCGCCAGCAAGGACAGGCGAAACGCAGGTCGTACGGTCATCACGATATTCCCCCAGGGTCACGGCATCGGGCACCTGGCCATCTGGTTGGCGGCAAGGCGCAGTCTGTTGCTGCGGTACGACCCATTCCCGTTGCGGCGGACCCTAAACCCCTTGTGGCGAAAAGGGAAGTGATCTGCCGCACAGGCGGCTTGCGCGCCGGGGCGCGGCCACCTATCTGCCATCCCGACAGGGTCAATTTCCAAAAGAGGGTGAAATGAGCGGATTCGACGATCGTGAACGGGCTTTCGAGGCGAAGTTCGCCCGCGACCAGGAGGTGCAGTTCCGCATCACCGCACGCCGCAACCGCCTGCTCGGCGAATGGGCCGCCGAGCGCATGGGGCTGACGCCCGAGGAAACCGACGCCTATGCCAAGGCGGTCGTGCAGGCCGATTTCGAGGAGGCCGGCGACGAAGATGTGATCCGCAAGCTGGCTGGCGACCTGACCGCCGCCGCGGTCGAGATCAGCGACGCCGAAATCCGCTCGATGCTCAACGAAAAGACGGCCGAGGCGCGCCGCCAGTTCATCGACACGCAGAACTGATCGCGGAACCAGGCAGGACATCCGGCATGGGCATGCGCGAATCCGATTTGCGGGCGATGATCGAGGCGGCGCTTCCCGACGCGGAGGTGACGATCACCGATCTTGCCGGCGACAATGATCATTATGCGGCGCATATCGTCAGCGAAACCTTTCGCGGATTGAGCCGCGTCGCGCAGCACAAGGCGGTCTATGCGGCGCTTGGTGGGCGCATGGGCGGCGAACTTCACGCCTTGCAATTGACCACCGCCATCCCTTCATAGGGGTATGACCCCAATGCGGCGCGCCCGCGCCCGTGCCGGAGACCTGTTATGACCGAAGCCACTCACGACCGCATTGCCAAGCTGGTCGCCGACAATCCCGTCCTGCTCTTCATGAAGGGCACGCCGCTTTTCCCGCAGTGCGGCTTTTCGTCGCGCGCCATTGCGATGCTCGACCGGCTTGGCGTCGAATATGCTAGCGTCGATGTGCTGCAGGACATGGAAATCCGGCAGGGCATCAAGGAATTTTCGGACTGGCCGACGATCCCCCAGCTCTATGTGAAGGGCGAATTCGTCGGCGGCAGCGATATCATGATGGAAATGTGGGAAGCCGGTGAGCTGCATCAGCTCGTCAACGGTCTTCCCGCGCGCGCCGACTGACATGACGCAGACCATCGGCTGACCGGCCGGGCCGGCGGTATAGACCGCGCGCCCGGCTCGACCTTGCCTATTGCCAGTCGACACGCAGCGGCGCTTCGCGAAAGGCGAAGCGGTCGAGATGACGCGCGACCGCGCCCTTCAGTGCCTCGAGCTGGCCTTCGGCGCTCGCATCGATGCGAACCGACAGCGCGGCTTCGCCGGCGTCGAAGGTGACCAGCCCGTCGCCGGGCCAGTCCGCTCCGCGCGCGTCGCGCGGAAAGGTGACGGTGCCGTGATCGGCGGTGAAGGCGACCGCCAGATTATGCTGCCAATGCTTGCAAAGCTGCTGCAGATATTTGCTCGCATGCGCCGTGGGGACCTGCGCGGTGGCGGTATGGGTCGTCTGAGCCTCCATCAAAGCCGCTCGATCTTCTGTGCCGCTTCGTCGATCCGCGCCACAATCTCGTGGAGCGTGGCTTCGTCGAGCTCGCGGTCGCGCAGCCGGTTCATCAATACGGCACGCAAATTGCCCATCGCCCGGCGCACTGAAGCGCTGTCGGTGCGCTGCTGCTCATCGCCGACTTCCGCCAGCCGCGCCAGCAGTTCGTCGACGAGCGCGGCATTGGCGTCGAGTTCGGCCTGACCCTCCGGCGTGATCGCGAAGAGCTTCTTGGCGCCCTCGCTGTCGGCGGCGGCAATCTGGCCCATGTCGTCGAGCAAGGTGAGGGTAGGGTAGATCACGCCGGGGCTGGGCGCGTAGGCGCCGCCTGTCAGTTCCTCGATCCGCCGGATCAGGTCGTAGCCGTGGCGCGGTTCGTCGGCGATCAGCCGCAACAGGACGAGGCGCAGTTCGCCGCTGTCGAACATCCGGCGACGCCGGCCGCGGCCCTCGTCATCGTGGCCGTGACGGCCGCCAAAGCCGCGCCCGCGGCCGAAGCCGGGTCCGAATCCGCGCCCGCCGTGTCGCATGCCATGGCGCATGCCGCATCCGCGATCGCCTCTATGTCCATGAAAGTGCATGTCTTAATCCTTCAGACTGTTTTTAGATAGCTCTAAGATATATCTTAAATAAAATTGCGCAAGGGGTTTTGCGATTTTGTGCGCGAGCGCTCTGTGGCCGGAGCGGCTATTTCCCTTGACTCGCTGCGGCTCGCCGCTATTAGGCGCCCCCGTGTTGTCAGGGTTCCGATCCTGGCAATTCCGTCCGAGACAGTTGGTGCGGGGGATTTGCTCCGCTTAATTTCCAGCCTAGACGGGGAACAGTCTTTTTCGGTCGCCCGCCTGTATCCAGGCGCCCGCGGCTTGACCGACCCCATCGGACATCGCCACGCAACGGACAGACGGGATGCGTCCTTTCTGGCCTTTGCGTTCGTTAGCCGCCTGGCGGCGCGCCCTGTTGCGCGCATCCGGGCACAGAGTGGAGAAACAGGCATGGATCGTGCTCAAAAAGCCGATGCCGTATCCTCGCTGAACGCTACGCTGTCGAATGCGGCTTCGGTTGTGATCGTTCGCAACCTTGGTCTTACCGTCGCCCAGTCGACGGTGCTTCGCCAGCAGATGCGCGACGCGGGCGCGAGCTTCAAGGTCGCGAAGAACCGCCTGGCCAAGATCGCGCTCGAAGGCACGCCCTACACCGGCATCAGCGATTATCTGACCGGTCCCACGGCTATTGCCGCTTCCACCGATGCGGTGGCGGCTGCGAAGATCGCCGTGGAATTTGCCAAGACCAACGACAAGCTTGAAATCGTTGGCGGCGGCATGGGGGATGTGGTCCTCGACGTGGAAGGCGTGAAGGCGCTCGCTTCGCTGCCGTCGCTCGACGAGCTGCGCGGCACGCTTATCGGCCTGCTTCAGGCTCCGGCCACCAAGGTTGCCCAGATTGCGGCAGCCCCGGCTGGTCAGCTGGCGCGGGTCTTTGGTGCCTATGGCGCCAAGGAAGCGGCATAAACCCTACCTACCCTTACCAATTCACCGGGCTATCCCGGTTCTGATGGAGAATGAAAATGGCTGATCTTGCTAAGATCGTTGAAGACCTGTCGGCGCTGACCGTTCTGGAAGCTGCTGAACTTTCGAAGATGCTCGAAGAAAAGTGGGGCGTTTCGGCCGCCGCTGCTGTCGCTGTTGCCGCTCCGGCTGCTGGCGCTGGCGCTCCGGCTGCTGAAGAAAAGGATGAGTTCGACGTCGTCCTGACCGGCGACGGTGGTCAGAAGATCAACGTCATCAAGGAAGTCCGCGCGATCACCGGCCTGGGCCTGGGCGAAGCCAAGGCGCTCGTCGAAGGCGCGCCGAAGGCTGTCAAGGAAGGTGTCAACAAGGCCGAAGCCGAAGACATCAAGAAGAAGCTGGAAGCTGCCGGCGCGACCGTCGAACTCAAGTAAGTTCGCTGTCGTTCGCAGCGGTTTCCGCCGGTTCCCGGCGGAACCATGGCGACAAGAAAAAGGGCGGTGCCTTGCGGCGCCGCCCTTTTTCCTTGCGCGACGAACAAACTTGGCGCGCGCGGCTAGTCAGCCTCTGGCTCAGCCCTTGGCGAAACCGGGGCGCAGGCCCGGGCGCGCGGGGCGGATATCGGGACGATGCACGTCCTGCTGCGCCGGGGCCGGTTCGGGACGCTGGGCGATGTCCCACGCGCTGGCCGGCTGGCGGCGCATATCCTTCTGTTCAGCGAGCAGCGCATCATAGTCCATCCGTTCGCGGCGGTCATAGAAGCGCGCGCGCTTCAGCCGCTTCTTGAGCGTCAGGAAGGGATTGTCCTCGCTCGGGCCGGCCATGGCCAGCGCCTCATGGCGGCCCATGCTGCCGTGCGGCGCGGTGGCGAATGCGGGCGTCGAACGCGGTTTGGCGGGCGGCACCGTAATAACGGGCGCGCGATAGGCTTCGGGCGCAGGGGCCGCGACCGGCCCATCTTCGTAGCGCGTTTCCTCGACAATTAAGTCGGCGCGGCGGCGACGCATCAACGCGAACGCTGCGCCGCCAGCGAGCAGCAGCGCTGCGGCACCGCCTGCGATTTCCCAGGGGAAGGCGTCGCCGCCGGCATCGGCGGGCTGCGCGACCACAGGATCTGCCGGTTCGGCAACCGGCGCCGCGAGCGGCGGCGTCAGTGCGCTATCTTCGGCGAGCGTCGATGCGGCTGCGGTAGCCGGTGCGGCTGGTTCGGTTGCGGGGCTGGCCGGGGCTGCGGCGGGCTCGCTGGTCCGCTCGGCCGGTGCGGCTTTCGCCTGACGTTCGGCGCGCGGCGCGGGGAGCGCCTCGGCCTGCGGCTCCGCCACCTTCGGCGTTGCTTCGGTAGCGGGGGGCGCGACGTCGAGCGGCACGCGGATGACCGGCGCAGGTGCGGTCGTCGCAGGCTGCGTCGTCTGCGGAGCCGGTGCGGCGACCGGCGGGACCATCACAACCGGCGGCGCGACGGGTTCGGGCGCCATCGCGGGGGGCGTGGTTTCGGCCGGCGCGGTCTGCGCAAAGGCGGCCGGGGTGGGCAGGACCAGGAACGCGGCCATCGCGCTCGTGGCAGGGCGGAGGAGGGGGAGCTTCTTCGTCATAGTGAAAGGAAAACGAACCGCGCGTGAAAAGCGCTGCCAAATGACAGCGCTTTTCACGACGAGCCGTGGCGGCCCGGCGATTGGACGAAGATTCGGCGCGTCGGCGAACCGAGTCGGGGTTGCGGCCGGCCGCCGCGCCGCGGCTCAGTCAGCGACCCAATTGCCGTGAAAGCCGGGCGGGATCCGGTGCGGCAGATGGATTACCGCTTGCGGCGCGCCGGTAAATTCGTCGGCGTTGAGGATGACGAGCTCGCTGGTCTCGTTGGTCATGTCGACCACCAGGCCGATCAGCCAGCCGTCATCTTCGGCCCCGGCGGCGCTGCGCGGGACGAAGACAAACTCGCCGGGGTGGCGTCCAGGACCGAAATCGCGCGCCTCGGTCACACCCTTTTCCAGATCGTGGCGGAACAGCCGGGTATCGGCGATCGCCATTTCGACCGCGTCACCGCCCGGAATGGCGACGCTGTAGATATAGCGATAGGGGCGGGTGGTCAGGCGCTCGTCGTAGCGCGGAAATTCCTGCGGATGATCGTGTAGAACCGTGCGCGTCGTCGTCCCCGCCGCCGGATCGATGGTCCAGCGTTCCATGCGCGACCGTTCGCTGTCGGGGCCGCGCGTCGAGCGCGCGAACATCGTGTCGTGCGCGACGACATCGACCACCACCTTGCCGTCGGCGGTTTCGAACGCATTGGCGGGGTGAAAGACATAGCAGGGATCGACCGGCACCCACACCACCTCGTCGCCACGGCCTTTCCTGGGGAGGAGGCCGACCCGCGCGGGATGGGCTTCGTTCCACGCATAGGGAAAGCGATAGCCGGCGAGCAGCGATTTCATCGAAAAGGTGACGGGCAGATCGAACACCAGCACGTAATGTTCGGTGATAGCGCAGTCGTGAATCGACGGACCGTCGCTCACTGCGACCGCTTCCTCGCGGATCACCTGCGCCTTGTCGTCGAGCACGACGTGCCAGACCTTGTTCATTTCGTCGCCGCGGTAGGTGATCGCATGCGTCTCGCCGGTGAGCGGGTCATGATGCGGGTGCGCCGTATAGGGGCCGACGAGCGTGCCATCGAAGGGGTTATGGGCGATCGTCATGAGTTGATCGTCGAGCTCGACAGGCTTGCCGCCCGCCTCGACGATCGCAAAGGTACGTCCCGCCAATCCGACGACATTGGTGTTGGGGGCATCGAAGCCGTCGGTGCGCGGGCCGGGGGGGATCGGCTCGCCGAGCTTTGCGCACGCCTCGGTCCCGCGCACCCAGCGGTTGCGATACCAGTGCGCCTTGCCGTCGCCGATGCGCAGCCCGTGGACCATGCCGGCGCCCGTGAACCAGTGGTAGCTCGCGGGATCGGGGGGGAGAGCCGGGTTGGGGCCATTGCGCAGATAACGCCCCGAAAGCGCCGCGGGAATGTCCCCGTCGACGCGCAGGGCCTCGATCGTCAATTCCTCGGTCATCGGTTTGTGGATGCCGGTCAGATAGGGATGCGCTTCGGTGGGGCGGGGCAGGCGCTTGCGGTTGAAATCGGCGACCTTGCCGATGCCCTTGGTGACCGCGCCGCGGATCAGCGTTTCCATATTGCTCGCCATGCCCTTCTCCTTTCGCTTGCGCGACCGACTCGCGATGTTTACAGTGCAAACATGATCGACGAAGATAACAGTGTCAACATGGAAAATGTCGATGCGGTGGCGACGCCGCGTGGCAAGGGCTATCATCATGGCGACCTGCGCGCTGCGGTGATCGCCGCCGGGATGAAGCGGCTGACCGAGGGCGACGATGCGGAACTCGGCCTGCGCGCGCTGGCGCGCGACGTCGGCGTCAGCGCCACCGCGCTTTACCGGCATTTCCCCGACAAGGAGGCGCTGCTCGACGCGCTGGCCGACGAAGGATTGCGGCGGCTGGGGGCGTTGCAGGCGCAGGCGTGGCTCAAGGCGGGCGGCGGCAAGGCGGGCTTTCTTGCGATCGGTATCGCCTATGTCCGCTTTGCGCACGAAGACCCCGCTATCTTTCGGCTCAGCTTCACGCGCCAGATGCCCGAACGCTATCGCGAAGCGGGGACCGATGGCGGCGAAACCGCCTTCAACCTGCTGCGCGTCGGGGTGTCGCAGGCGCTGCCGCAGCTCGATGCGCCCGACGTCGCGGCGCTCCACGCTTGGTCATTGGTGCACGGGCTGGCAATGCTGATTCTCGACCGCCGGATCGAATGGGACGAAGCGCGGGTCGAACAGGTCGTCGCAATGACTTTCGGCGGGTTCGACTAACGCGATGATTTGCAGAGATTTCGCGCCCGTTCCCGGCTAAACAGGTGGCGATGTTAGCCATTTGTTTTCCAGTTTTTGCCAGATAACGGGCATGACGCGGACACTCCCCCCACGAGTAGAAGCGACGTTCTGGTCGCTGCTGATGGCGCTTGGCTATTTCATGCTCGCCAGCCTGTCGCTGCATACGACGAAGGGGGAGGACAATATCGCCGCGATCTGGCCGCCGAGCGGCTATTTCCTGGCGTTGCTGCTGTTGATGCCGGGGCGCGCACGACCGGCGGCGATCGGCGCCGCAGCGGCGGCCAGCCTTGCCGCGAACATGCTGAGCGGGGCGCCCTTCCTGATGGCGGCGATTTTCACGCTCGCCAATTCGGTCGAGGCGGGGCTCGCCTTCTGGATCGTTCGCCGCCGCGAGGGCGAGGACCTCTCGTTCATGGTGCCGCGCGCCGTCGCCAGCTTCTGCCTTGCGGTGATCGCGGCCAGCATGGCCAGTGCCTTGATCGCGGGGGGCGGTACGATGCTGGCTTTCGGCGGCATCGGCCTCGACTTCTTCCTCTCGTGGATGACGACCGTGGCGCTCGGCATGCTGATCGTGGCGCCGCCGTTGATCATGCTGACGCGGCTTGTCGCGTCGAAAGCGCTCGACAATGCGACGATGCGCATGAAGATCGAAGCGATCGCAGTGCTCGCGCTTGCGGCGCTGATCACCGCGGTCAGCTTCGAACAATCGCATTTTCCGGCGACATTCCTTCCGGTCATCGCGGTGATCGTCGCCGCCTATCGCGTCGGTCCGTTCGGCGCCGCGGCCGGCATGCTCATCATCGCCGGCATCGCGGCCTGGCTGACCGGGCAGGGGCACGGGCCGGTCGCGGCGATGGAGGCCAGCGTCAAGGAGCAGGTCTTCTTCCTGCAATTCTATCTGCTCGCGCTTCAGTCGACCGCGCTGCCGCTCGCTGCATCGCTCGTCGTCCAGCGCCGGCTCGCCAAACGGCTCGAGCAGAGCAATCGCTGGCTGGTGCAGGCCGAAGCGGCTGCGCTGGTGGGCCATTGGCGCGTCGATCTGATGCGCTGGACGATTCACTGGTCGGACCAGACCTATCGCATCCACGGGCTGGAACCCGGCGCGCCGGTCAGCGTGACGACCAGCGTCGAGCAATATGTCGAAGAGGATCAGCCCGCGGTGAGGGCGATATTGGAAGAGGCGGTGCGCACCGGCGAACCCTTCGAATATCAGGGACGGATCATCCGCGCCGACGGCGCGATACGCTATGTCAAATCGCACGGTTCGATCGAGCGCGGGCGCGGCGGGCGCAGCGTCGGCATTTTCGGTACAGTGCAGGATGTCACAGCAACGGTCGAAAATGCCCGCAGCCTGGAAGCCGCGCGCAGCATCGCCGAGGAAGCGGCGAACACCGACATGCTCACTGGGCTGCCCAACCGGCGCTCGACACTCGCGCTGCTCAATCGCGCCTTGCTGGCGGCAGGCGAGGGGCGGACGCAACTCGCAGTGGCGATTTTCGACATCGATCATTTCAAGCAGATCAACGATCGTCACGGTCATGCAGTGGGCGACGAGGTCATCCGCTGGGTGGGGCAGCGCGCGAAGGCTACGCTGCGCGAAGAGGATGTCGTCGGCCGCTATGGCGGCGAGGAATTTGTGTGCATCTTTCAGGGGCCGAGCGCCCGGTCGGCGGAACTGGTCGCCGAGCGCATTCGGGCTTCGATCGAAAAGGCCGATGTCGATGCCGAAGGGCCGGCGCATGTCACGATCAGCATCGGCCTCGCGGCCTACGCTGCCGACACCAGCGTCGAGGAATTGCTCCACCGCGCCGACAAGGCGCTCTATCTCGCCAAGCGCGAGGGGCGCAACCGGCTCCGCATGGCGGCCTGATCCGCGGGCAAAAAGAAGGGCGCGAGGGATGTCCCTCGCGCCCACCTTTAACCAATCGCGCTGCGATCAGTTGGCTTCTTTTGCCGTCGCTTCCGCGGGCGCCGGATCGGCTGCCGCTTCGGCGGTCGCCGCGGGCTGCGCTGCAGCCTTGGCTTCGGCAATCGCCGCCGCAAACTGCTCGGCGGTGAAGCTCGTGGCCAGACCCTGCTGCGACTGGAAGAAAGCCGACTTCGGCAAGCGCATGTCGCCTTCGGCGGTCGTCAGCACGACGGCGTCGGCTTCGACAACCTTGACCTTGCCAACGATAGCGGTGCCCTTGGCGCTGCGGATGTCGGCGCCGGGGACGAGCGCGGCGTTCAGCGCCGCGGTGGCGGCGGCGGCCTGCTGGTCGAGCCAGGCGGTGAGCTGTTCGAGGGTCAGCGTGATCGCCGGGCCCTTGTCGGTTTCCATGAACGACGTCTTGGGCAGTGCGACCGACTTGCCATCGACAGTGATGACGACGTTGGGGTCGGCGACACTGGCAATCGGGCCGATCGCCTTGCCGGCCGAGTCATAGACCGTCGTGCCGGGCGCGAGGTTGATGGTCGGCGCCGCGGCGGGCGCGCCCTGCGCGAATGCCGGCGCGCCAGCGGCCATTGCGAGGCCGAGAGAGAGGGACGTGACAATGCCTGCGATCTTGCGCATAGCTTCTTTTCTCCTTGGTGGTTTTCGGATTGACATGGACCTTGAACGCATGCCGCGACGCGAAGGCCATGCCAAAGCTGCCGAACCGTGGCAGAGCCGCGACGAAGCGAGCCGCAGCGCGCAATCGGCACGGAATATTCGCTGCGGGGCGACGTCATGGAGCCGGCGGGCCTGATGCAAAGCTTATATTGGGGGACGACAATTGACAGTGGCGGGCCCCGATCCTATATCCGCCTCACACCTTTCCGTCCGGGAAGCGGCCTGACTTTGCGCAGCAGGCGGCACGAATAGGGCGGTCGGGATTTCGAGATGCGTTGGAAAGCTGCGGTAAACCGGCAACGGTTGCCTGCGGCTTTTTTGCGTCTCTATCGCGCTCGCGAGTCGAATTTTTACAGGCGAGACAATCCTTTATGGCGACCAAGGCGAAGTCGGTGGGCAAGGCCCTCGAAGCAACCGCAACCAAGCGAATCCGCAAGCTGTTCGGCAATATCCACGAAGCCGTGGAAATGCCCAACCTCATCGAGGTGCAGCGCGAATCCTATGAACAGTTCCTGCGTTCCGATCCGTCGGTCGGTTACGTCTCGGGCCTTGAAAAGACGCTGCGCAGCGTGTTTCCGATCCGCGACTTTGCCGGGACCGCGGAGCTGGACTTCGTCCATTACGAGCTCGAAGAGCCCAAATATGACGTCGAGGAATGCCGTCAGCGCGGCATCACCTATGCAGCGCCGATGAAGGTCACGTTGCGCCTGATCGTCTTTGAAGTCGACAGCGAAACCGACACGCGTTCGGTTCTCGATATCAAGGAGCAGGACGTCTACATGGGCGACATGCCGCTCATGACCGAGAACGGCACCTTCTTCATCAACGGCACCGAGCGTGTCATCGTCAGCCAGATGCACCGTTCGCCGGGTGTGCTGTTCGACCATGACCGCGGCAAGACCCACTCGTCGGGCAAATATCTCTTTGCCGCGCGCGTCATTCCGTATCGCGGTTCGTGGCTCGATTTCGAATTCGACGCCAAGGACATCGTCAACGTCCGTATCGACCGCAAGCGCAAGCTTCCGGTGACCAGCCTGCTGTATGCGCTGGGCATGTCGGGCGAAGAAATCCTGAACTTCTTCTACGACCGCATGATCTTCGAACGTGCGGCCGATGGCTGGAAGATTCCGTTCGTCCTCGAAAACTGGCGCGGCGCGAAGCCGGCGTTCGATATCGTGGACGCCAAGACCGGCGAAGTCGTGTTCGCCGCTGGGCACAAGATCAGCCCGCGCCTCGCCAACAAGGCGGCTAAGGACGGTCTTGAAACGCTGCTGATCCCGACCGAGGAAATCTTCGGCCGTTACAGCGCCTATGACCTGATCAATGAATCGACCGGCGAGATCTACATCGAAGCCGGTGACGAAGTGACCGCGGAAAATCTGGAAAAGATGGACGCCGCCGGCATCGACAAGCTGGTGCTGCTCGACATCGACCACAACAACACCGGTCCGTGGATCCGCAACACGCTGAAGGCCGACAAGGCCGAGGATCGCGATCAGGCGCTGAGCGACATCTATCGCGTCATGCGCCCCGGCGAACCGCCGACGCGCGAAACCGCCGACGCGCTGTTCGCGGGCCTGTTCTTCGATCCCGAACGCTATGACCTGTCGGCGGTGGGCCGCGTCAAGCTCAACATGCGCCTCGGCCTCGACGCAGAGGACACGGTGACGACGCTGCGCAGCGAGGACATCCTCGCCGTGGTCAAGGAACTGGTGAACCTGAAGGACGGCAAGGGCGAGATCGACGATATCGACAATCTCGGCAACCGCCGCGTCCGTTCGGTCGGCGAACTGCTCGAAAACCAGTATCGCGTCGGCCTGCTGCGCATGGAGCGTGCGGTCAAGGAGCGCATGTCGTCGGTCGACGTCTCGACCGTGATGCCGAACGATCTGATCAACGCGAAGCCGGCGGTTGCTGCGGTGCGCGAATTCTTCGGCTCGTCGCAGCTTTCGCAGTTCATGGACCAGACTAACCCGCTGTCGGAAGTCACCCACAAGCGCCGCGTCTCGGCGCTCGGGCCGGGCGGTCTGACCCGCGAACGCGCGGGCTTCGAAGTCCGCGACGTCCATCCGACGCACTATGGCCGTATCTGCCCGATCGAAACGCCGGAAGGGCCGAACATCGGTCTGATCAACAGCCTCGCGACCTTCGCGCGCGTCAACAAATATGGCTTCATCGAAACCCCGTACCGCCGCGTCGTCGACGGCAAGGTGACGAGCGAAGTCGTCTATCTGTCGGCGATGGAGGAATCGAAGCACACGGTCGCGCAGGCGAACGCCGACCTCAACCCCGACGGCAGCTTCGTCGAGGAGCTGATCTCGGCGCGTGAAGCCGGCGAATTCCTGATGGCGCCGCGCGAACAGATCACGCTGATGGACGTGTCGCCGAAGCAGCTGGTTTCGGTTGCGGCCTCGCTCATTCCGTTCCTGGAAAACGATGACGCCAACCGCGCGCTGATGGGATCGAACATGCAGCGTCAGGCCGTGCCGTTGTTGCGGGCCGAAGCGCCCGTCGTCGGTACCGGCATGGAAGGCACCGTCGCACGCGATTCGGGCGCGGCCATCGCGGCACGCCGCGGCGGCATCATCGACCAGGTCGATGCGACGCGTATCGTCATCCGTGCGACCGACCTTGTCGAACCCGGCAAGTCGGGCGTCGACATCTATCGCCTCCAGAAGTTCCAGCGGTCGAACCAGAACACCTGCATCAACCAGCGTCCGCTGGTGAAGGTGGGCGACGTGATCCGCACCGGCGACATCATCGCCGACGGTCCGTCGACCGAGCTTGGCGAACTGGCGCTCGGCAAGAATGTGCTCGTCGCGTTCATGCCGTGGAACGGCTACAATTATGAGGACTCGATCCTCATTTCCGAACGCATCGTGAAGGACGACGTCTTCACCTCGATCCACATCGAGGAATTCGAAGTCACCGCCCGCGACACGCGCCTCGGGCCGGAGGACATCACGCGCGACATTCCGAACGTCGGCGAAGAAGCGCTCCGCAACCTCGACGAAGCGGGCATCGTCTACATCGGCGCCGAAGTCGGCCCGGGCGACATCCTGGTCGGCAAGATCACGCCGAAGGGCGAAAGCCCGATGACGCCGGAAGAAAAGCTGCTGCGCGCCATCTTCGGCGAAAAGGCCAGCGACGTGCGCGACACCTCGCTTCGCTTGCCGCCGGGCGTGTCGGGTACGGTCGTCGAAGTCCGCGTCTTCAACCGTCACGGCATCGACAAGGACGAACGTGCGATCGCGATCGAACGCGAGGAAATCGAGCGTCTGAAGCAGGACGCCGACGACGAGCGCGCGATCCTCAACCGCGCGACCTTCTCCAGCCTCAAGGAACTGCTGGTCGGCCAGGCCACCAGCGCAGTGCCCAAGGGCATGAAGAAGGGCGACGTGCTGACCGAAGATCAGCTCGCCGAACTCGATCGCGGCGACTGGTGGAAGCTCGCGGTCGTCGACGACAAGGCGCAGGCCGCGCTCGAAGCGATCAAGGCGCAGTATGACGACGCGATCAAGCGGATCAACGCGAAGTATGAGGACCGCGTCGAAAAGCTGCAGCGCGGCGACGAACTCGCGCCGGGCGTGCTCAAGATGGTCAAGGTCTTCGTTGCCATCAAGCGCAAGCTGCAGTCGGGCGACAAGATGGCCGGCCGTCACGGGAACAAGGGTATCATCAGCCGCATCCTGCCGATCGAGGACATGCCGTTCCTCGAAGACGGCACGCATGTCGACGTGGTGCTCAACCCGCTGGGCGTGCCGTCGCGTATGAACGTCGGTCAGATCCTCGAAACGCACCTCGGCTGGGCATCGCGCGGTTTCGGCCGCCAGATTACCGCGGCGCTCGAAGATTGGCGTGCGGCAAACCCGAACCCCGAAGCGGGCGCGCCGCCCGAAGCGGTACGTGAGGCGCTGCTCACCGCCTATGGCGACGATTATGCCGACGACATCAAGGGTCGCAGCAATGATCAGATTGTCGAGATGGCGGGCCACCTGTCGCTCGGTATTCCGTTCGCGACGCCGGTGTTCGACGGCGCGCGCGAAGGCGATGTGTCGACGATGCTGGAACGTGCCGGTCTCGACCGGTCGGGTCAGGTCGATCTGTACGACGGCCGCACGGGCGATCGTTTCGACCGCAAGGTGACGGTGGGATATATGTATATCCTGAAGCTCCATCACCTGGTCGACGACAAGATCCACGCGCGCTCGATCGGGCCGTACAGCCTCGTCACCCAGCAGCCGCTGGGCGGTAAGGCGCAGTTCGGCGGCCAGCGCTTCGGTGAAATGGAAGTGTGGGCGCTCCAGGCTTATGGCGCCGCCTACACGCTGCAGGAAATGCTGACGGTGAAGTCGGACGACGTGATCGGCCGCACCAAGGTTTACGAAGCGATCGTCAAGGGCGACGACACCTTCGAGGCAGGCATTCCCGAAAGCTTCAACGTGCTCGTCAAGGAAATGCGCTCGCTGGGCCTCAACGTCGAACTGTCGTCCTATACGGACGAAGACGACAAAGATGGTCCGGACGCTCTTCCCGAAGCCGCCGAATGATTTTCCTCACCCCCTTCCGCCGGCGGTGGAGGGGGAAGAGTGGAGCTAGAATATGAACCAGATTACCAACTTCATGAACCCGGTCGCGAAGCCCGAAACCTTCGACATGATCAAGATCGGCATCGCGAGCCCGGAGCGTATCCGCTCGTGGTCGTTCGGCGAGATCAAGAAGCCCGAAACGATCAACTACCGCACGTTCAAGCCCGAACGCGACGGCCTGTTCTGCGCGCGCATCTTCGGTCCGATCAAGGATTATGAATGCCTGTGCGGCAAGTACAAGCGCATGAAATACAAGGGCATCGTCTGCGAAAAATGCGGTGTCGAAGTCACGGTGACCAAGGTCCGCCGCGAACGCATGGGCCATATCGAGCTCGCCGCGCCCGTCGCGCACATCTGGTTCCTGAAGTCGCTGCCCTCGCGCATCGGCCTGCTGCTCGACATGCAGCTCAAGCAGCTTGAGCGCGTCCTCTATTTCGAAGCCTATATCGTTCTCGAACCCGGCCTGACGCCGCTCGAGAAGTTCCAGCTTCTGACCGAGGACGAACTGCTCGACGCGCAGGACGAATATGGCGAGGACGCCTTCTCGGCCGGCATCGGCGCCGAAGCGATCCGCGTGCTCCTCGAAGGGCTCGACCTCGAACAGGAACGCGTCGATCTGATGGAAGAGCTGGCGACGACCAAGTCGGAGCTGAAGCCCAAGAAGATCATCAAGCGTCTGAAAGTCGTCGAAAGCTTCATCGAATCGGGCAACCGTCCCGAGTGGATGATCCTCGAAGTCATTCCGGTCATCCCGCCCGAACTGCGCCCGCTGGTGCCGCTCGATGGCGGCCGCTTCGCGACGTCGGATCTCAACGACCTGTATCGCCGCGTCATCAACCGTAACAACCGTCTGAAGCGCCTGATGGAGCTGCGTGCGCCGGACATCATCGTCCGCAACGAAAAGCGCATGCTGCAGGAAGCCGTCGACGCGCTGTTCGACAACGGCCGCCGCGGCCGTACGATCACCGGTGCCAACAAGCGTCCGCTGAAGTCGCTCAGCGACATGCTCAAGGGCAAGCAGGGCCGCTTCCGTCAGAACCTGCTCGGCAAGCGCGTCGACTATTCGGGCCGTTCGGTCATCGTGACCGGTCCGGAACTCAAGCTGCACCAGTGCGGCCTGCCCAAGAAGATGGCGCTCGAGCTGTTCAAGCCGTTCATCTATGCCCGTCTCGACGCCAAGGGTCTGTCGATGACCCTCAAGCAGGCGAAGAAGTGGGTCGAAAAGGAACGCAAGGAAGTCTGGGACATCCTCGACGAAGTCATTCGCGAGCACCCCGTCCTGCTGAACCGCGCCCCGACGCTCCACCGCCTCGGCATTCAGGCGTTCGAACCGGTGCTGATCGAGGGCAAGGCGATACAGCTTCACCCGCTGGTCTGCGCCGCGTTCAACGCCGACTTCGACGGCGACCAGATGGCCGTGCACGTCCCGCTGAGCCTCGAAGCGCAGCTGGAAGCGCGCGTGCTGATGATGTCGACCAACAACATCCTCAGCCCCGCGAACGGCAAGCCGATCATCGTTCCGTCGCAGGACATGGTCCTCGGCCTCTATTATCTGTCGATGGAACGCGAAGGCGAACCGGGCGAGGGCATGCTGCTGGCCGACATGGCCGAAGTACACCAGGCGCTCTACACGGGCGCGGTTACGCTGCACTCGAAGATCACCAGCCGCGTTCCGCAGACCGACGAAGCCGGCAATGAATATCTGCGCCGCTTCGAAACAACGCCGGGCCGCATGCTGATCGGCGAATGCCTGCCGAAGTCGCACACCGTGCCCTTCGACGTCGTCAACCGCCTTCTGACCAAGAAGGAAATCGGCGACGTGATCGATCAGGTCTATCGTCACACCGGCCAGAAGGAGACGGTGCTGTTCGCCGACGCGATCATGGCGCTGGGCTTCCGCCACGCGTTCCGCGCAGGCATCTCGTTCGGCAAGGATGATATGATCATCCCCGACGCCAAGGAAAAGCTGGTCGACGAGACCCGCGCGCTAGTGAAGGATTTCGAGCAGCAGTATCAGGACGGCCTGATCACGCAGCAGGAAAAGTACAACAAGGCGATCGACGCCTGGTCGCAGTGCGGCGACAAGGTCGCGAACGCGATGATGGACGAAATCCGGGCGACGCCGAAGCTCGACGACGGCCGGCTTGCTCCGGTCAACTCGATCTACATGATGGCGCACTCGGGCGCGCGTGGTTCGCCGGCGCAGATGAAGCAGCTTGCCGGTATGCGCGGCCTTATGGCCAAACCGTCGGGCGAGATCATCGAAACGCCGATCATCTCGAACTTCAAGGAAGGCCTGACCGTTCTCGAGTATTTCAACTCGACCCACGGTGCCCGTAAGGGTCTGGCCGACACCGCGCTCAAAACGGCGAACTCGGGTTACCTGACCCGCCGTCTGGTCGACGTGTCGCAGGATTGCGTTGTGATCGAGGATGATTGCGGTACGACCCGCGGCATGGAAATGCGCGCGATCATCCAGGGCGGTTCGACGATCGCCTCGCTGGGCGAGCGTATCCTGGGCCGCACGACGCTCGAGGATGTTGTCGACAAGGACGGCAATGTCATTGCCCCCGTCGGCACGCTGCTCGACGAACCCACGGTCGCCAAGATCGAGGAAGCCGAAGTGCAGGCGGTGAAGATCCGCTCGCCGCTGGTCTGCGAAGCCAGCCTGGGCGTCTGCGCCAAATGCTACGGCCGCGACCTTGCGCGCGGTACGCCGGTGAACATCGGCGAAGCGGTCGGCGTCATCGCGGCGCAGTCGATCGGTGAACCGGGCACGCAGCTGACGATGCGGACCTTCCACATCGGCGGTGCGGCGCAGGTCAACGAACAGTCGAACCTTGAAGCGATTTCGGACGGTACGATCGAATATCGCGACATGGAAACGATCGTCGACCAGCGCGGTCGCCGTCTGGCGCTGTCGCGTTCGGGCGAAATCGCGGTCATCGACAGCGAAGGTCGCGAACGCGCGACGCACAAGCTGCCCTATGGTGCGCAGATCATGCACAAGAATGGCGAGAAGGTGAAGAAGGGCGACCGGATTGCCGAATGGGATCCGTTCACCATGCCGCTCATCACCGAAAAGAACGGCATCGTGAAATATCAGGATCTGGTCGATGCTAAGACGCTGACCGAACAGGTCGATGAAGCGACAGGTATCGCCCAGCGCGTCGTGATCGAATATCGCACCACCGGTCGCGGCAAGAAGGAAGACCTTCAGCCGCGGCTGACCCTGCTCGACGATGCGTCGGGTGAAGCAGCGCGCTATCTGCTCGCGGTCGGCACGATGATCTCGGTCGAAGACGGTCAGGAAGTGAAGGCGGGCGACGTTCTGGCCCGTGTCACCCGCGAAGCGTCGAAGACGCGCGACATCACCGGCGGTCTGCCGCGTGTTGCCGAGCTGTTCGAAGCGCGCATTCCGAAGGACAATGCGGTCATCGCAAAGCTTTCGGGTCGCATCGAATTCGTCAAGGATTACAAGGCGAAGCGCAAGATCGCGATCGTTCCGGAAGAGGGCGATGCGGTCGAGTATCTGATCCCGAAATCCAAGGTGCTCGAAGTGCAGGAAGGCGACTATGTGAAGCGCGGCGACGCGCTGATCTCGGGCTCGCCGAACCCGCACGACATCCTCGACGTGATGGGTGTCGAAGCGCTGGCCGAATTCCTCGTCGCGGAAATCCAGGAGGTCTACCGACTGCAGGGCGTGAAGATCAACGACAAGCACATCGAGGTGATCGTTCGCCAGATGCTGCAGAAGGTCGAGATCACCGACGGCGGCGACACCACGCTGCTGCCGGGCGAACAGCTCGATTATCTGGAGATGATGGAATATAACGCCAAGCTGCCGAAGAACGGCAAGCCCGCCGAAGGGCGCCCGGTTCTGCTGGGCATCACCAAGGCGAGCCTGCAGACGCGCAGCTTCGTCTCGGCGGCATCGTTCCAGGAGACGACCCGCGTCCTCACCGAAGCGTCGGTGCAGGGCAAGGTCGACTCGCTGATGGGCCTCAAGGAAAACGTCATCGTCGGCCGCCTTATCCCGGCGGGTACCGGCGCGGCGATGAACCGCATCCGCGTCACCGCCTCGTCGAAGGACGCGGCGCTGCGTGCCGCCATGCGCGCCGCCAATGAAGCGCATCTCATCGCGCCGCAAACCGCGGCCGAAGAGCATGCCGCCGAACTGGCGCAGGGCCCCGAAGCGGCGATGGGCGACGATCCGCTCGGCGCGGTCGAAGGGGAAACCCACGGCACCGACGCCGATGCCGGCGATTATCTGATCCAGAGCGACGAGGACTAAGTCCTCGCGCCCTGGGGCTGCAGATACGCCACCGAAGAAAAGCCCCGCCGGAGCGATCCGGCGGGGCTTTTTCTTTATCCTTGAGGGTTTAGGCCGGGTGCCGCCTGCGCCGCTAACAGCTCGCTCCGACCTCCAGCCCGCGCTGGACGGCCGGGCGCGCAAGGCCGCGGTCGAGCCATGCCTGCACATGTTTGAAGCGATCGAAACCGACGATGTCGGCCGCGTCATAGAAACCGATCAGGTTGCGCACCCAGCCGAGCATCGCGATATCGGCGATGCTGTAATCGGCATCCATCACCCAGTCCCGGCCATCGAGCCGCGCGTCGAGGACGCTGAGTAACCGCGCCGATTCCGCCGCGTAACGATCGCGCGGGCGCTTGTCCTCATAGTCGCGACCGGCGAATTTGTGGAAGAAGCCGAGCTGGCCGAACATCGGTCCCATGCTGCCCATCTGCCACATCACCCACTGGATAGCCTCGTAGCGCCGGTTCGCGTCGGCGGGCAGGAACTGGCCGGTCTTGTCGGCGAGATAGATCAGGATCGCCCCCGATTCGAACAGCGCCAGCGGGGTGCCGTTCGGTCCGTCGGGATCGTAGATCGCGGGAATCTTGCCATTCGGATTGAGCGCCAGAAAGGCCGGGTCATGGCTTTCGTTGGCCATGATGTCGATGCGATGCGCTTCATAGGGCAGGCCGCATTCCTCGAGCATGATGCTGGGCTTGACTCCGTTCGGGGTCGGCGCGGTGAAAAGCTGCAGCCGCTCGGGATGCTGTGCGGGCCATTTGGCGAAGACGGGATGCGCAGCGGTCATGCGCCGGCCTCCCGCTTCAGATGTTCGTGGTGGCGGATCACCTCGTCGATGATGAAGCGCAGGAATTTCTCGCTGAATTCGGGATCGAGGTCGGCCTCGCGCGCCAGCGCGCGCAGCCGTTCGACCTGCCGTGCCTCGCGGTCGGGGTCGGCGGGGGGCAGGTCGATCTTCGCCTTGAGTTCGCCGACCGCCTTCGTCACCTTGAACCGTTCGGCGAGCATGTAGACGAGCGCTGCGTCGATATTGTCGATGCTCTGGCGGTAGCGGCTGAGTTGATCGTCCATGCGCGGCTCCTCTTGCGTCGGGCACGCTTGGCACCGGCAGGGGGCGGGTGGCAAGCCGAAAGTCGTTGCAAAATTGCAGGCGCACGGCCAAGGCAGCCCGTGTCATGACTGCCGAAATCCATCAGCTCCACGGCGACCGTCCGCCCTCGCTCGATCCGATGATGGCGCTTGTCGCCGCCGACATGAACGAGGTGAATTCGGTCATCCTCGACCGAATGCAGTCCGAAATTCCGCTCATTCCCGAACTCGCCGGACATCTGATCGCGGGCGGTGGCAAGCGGATGCGCCCGATGCTGACGCTCGCCTGCGCGCAGTTGCTCGACTATCCCGGGCGCCGCCATTGCAAGCTCGCCGCCGCGGTCGAATTCATCCACACCGCGACCCTGCTCCACGACGATGTCGTCGACGGATCGGACCTGCGCCGCGGGCGCAAGACCGCGAATATCATCTGGGGCAACAGCGCGTCGGTGCTCGTCGGCGATTTCCTGTTCGCGCGTTCGTTCGAACTGATGGTCGAGGACGGCTCGCTCAAGGTGCTCAAGATCCTCAGCCATGCTTCGGCGGTGATCGCGGAAGGCGAAGTGAACCAGCTTTCGGCGCAGCGCCGTGTCGAAACCAGCGAGGACCAATATCTCGCGATCATCAACGCCAAGACCGCCGAACTGTTTGCCAGCGCGTGCAAGATCGCCGCGGTCGTTGCCGAGCGCGACGAGGCGACCGAGGCAGCGCTCGACGCTTACGGCCGCAATCTGGGCATCGCCTTTCAGCTTGTCGACGATGCGATCGACTATGTTTCGGACGCCGAAACGATGGGCAAGGGCGTCGGCGACGATTTCCGCGACGGCAAGGTCACCCTGCCGGTCATCCTCGCTTACGCGCGCGGCAGCGCCGAAGAACGTGAATTCTGGAAGCAGGCCATCGTCGGCCACCGCGCTTCGGACGACGATCTCGCCTATGCGACCTCGCTGCTGCTCAAGCACGACACGATCGCCGACACGCTGGCGCGCGCGCGGCATTATGGTCAGCGCGCGGTCGATGCCATCGGGGGCTTTCGCAGCAGCCAGGCCAAGGCGGCGCTGACCGAAGCCGTCGCCTTTGCGGTCGCCCGCGCCTATTGAGGCGGCGATGACGACCGCCGGGCCCTTCCTGCCCATCGACGCGGTGCTGCCCGACATCATGGCGGCGCTGCTCTTGAAGCCCAACGCCGTCGTCGTCGCGCCGCCGGGCGCGGGCAAGACGACGCGCGTCGCGCCGGCCTTGCTGCGCGAGCCATGGTGCAAGGGCGCGGTGTGGCTGCTCTCGCCACGGCGCCTCGCGGCGCGGGCGGCGGCCGAGCGCATTGCCGAGGAAATGGGCGAAGCGGTCGGCGGGACGGTCGGCTATGCGACGCGGCTCGACAGCAAGCAGTCTGCGGCGACGCGCCTTCTGGTGATGACGCCGGGTCTGTTCCGCAACCGCATTCTTGCCGATCCTGAACTGCAAGGCGTGTCGGCGGTGTTGTTCGACGAAGTCCACGAACGCAGCCTCGACGGCGATTTCGCGCTCGCGCTCGCAATCGATGCGCAGCAGGGGCTGCGCGACGATCTGCGGCTCGTGGCGATGTCGGCAACGCTCGACGGCGCGCGCTTCGGGGCGCTGCTCGGCGATGCGCCGGTGGTGAAGAGCGAAGGCAAGAGCTGGCCGCTCGATCTGCGCCATATCGGGCGCCGCGCCGAGGATCGGCTGGAGGCGAGCGTGCTTGCGGCGGTGCGTCAGGCGCTGGCCGACGAGAAGGAAGGCGACATGCTCGCCTTTCTGCCCGGCGCCGCCGACATCGAGCGCGCAGCGGCGGCGGTCGAGGCGGCGGGTCTGCTACTCGTGGTTCATCGCCTTCATGGGCAGATCGACCCCGCGATGCAGCGCAAGGCGCTGGTCCGCGACCCCGGCGGCGCGCGCAAGCTGATCCTCGCGACGAGCATTGCTGAAACCAGCCTGACCATCGACGGGGTGCGAATCGTGATCGATGCCGGCCTGTCGCGGCGTCCGCGCTTCGACAAGGCGGCGGGTATCGCGCGACTGGTCACCGAACGCGCGAGTCAGGCGTCGGCGACGCAGCGCGCGGGGCGCGCGGCGCGGCAGGGGCCGGGGGTTGCCTACCGGCTGTGGGAGGCGGCGGCGACCGCCGGGATGCCCCCCTTCGATCCGCCCGAAATCCACGAGAACGACCTGATGCCCGTGGTGCTCGACTGCGCGAGCTGGGGGATCGTCGACCCGCGCCAGCTCGGTTGGCTCGACCCGCCATCGCCCGCTGCCATCGCCGAGGCGAAGGCGCGGTTGCAGGCGATCGGTGCGCTGGGCGAGGATGGGCGGATTACCGCGCATGGCAAGGCGCTCGCGGCGGTGCCGCTGCCGGTCCCGCTTGCGCACATGCTGCTCGACGCGGCGGCGGCGGGCGAGGGCGATCTGGCAGGGGAACTGGCGGTCCTGCTGACCGAGCCGGGCCTCGGCGGCCGCGGCGCCGATGTCGAGGCACGGCTGGGGCGCTGGCGCGGCATCAGGGGCGAGCGTGCCGAGGGTGCGCGGCGGCTCGCGCGACGGCTTGCCGGGGTTGGCGGGCGATTGGCGTCCGGTCCGCGAACGGACGAAACACGCTCGATCGGCGGCTGGATCGCCACCGCCTGGCCCGACCGCGTTGCGCGCCAGCGCGCCGGCCAGCGCGGCGAATATCTCAGCGTCGGGGGACGGGCCTACAAGATCGATCCCGTCGACCCGCTCGCCAATGCCGAATGGCTCGCCATCTCCGATGCGCAGGGCCATGCCGCCGGCGTTCGCATCCTCGCCGCTGCGCCGATCGCGGCGGGCGAGGTCGAGGCGATCTTCGCCGATCGCATCGTCCAGCAGAGCGCAAGCGTCTATGACGCCGCGAACGACCGCGTCGATCACCGGCGCGAGCGGCGACTAGGCGCGATCGCGCTGTCAAGCGGCAAGGCCGGGCGCGATGCGGGGGCGGAGGATGATGTGGCGGTCCGGCTTGCCGCGGTTCGCGACAAAGGGCTGGGGCTGATCGGCTGGGGGCCCGCGGCGCAGGCGCTGCGCCAGCGCGCGTCCTTTGCCGGGCTCGACGCGTTGTCGACGGGCGCGCTCGCCGACAGTCTCGACCTCTGGCTTGAACCGTTGCTCGATGGCGCGCGCGGGCTGCGCGATATTGGCGATCGTCGGCTTACCGATGCGCTGATGGGGTTGCTCGACTGGCCGGCGCGGCAATTGCTCGAAAAGCTTGCTCCCGCCGATTACACCACCCCTGCCGGCAGCCGTCATGCGATCGATTATGGCGCCGAGGGCGGCCCGACGGTCAGCGTGCGGGTGCAGGAAATGTACGGGCTGGCGCGCCATCCGACCGTCGGCGATCCGCCGATTCCGCTTGTCCTGGCGCTAACCTCGCCCGCGCACCGTCCGATCCAGACGAGCCGCGACATCGCGTCGTTCTGGAGCGGAAGCTGGCGCGAGGTCGCGAAGGAAATGCGCGGCCGCTATCCCAAGCATAGCTGGCCCGACGATCCGGCGACCGCGCGCCCGACGTTGCTGACCAAGGCGGCACAGGCGCGGCGCGATGCGCAATAGCCCCCTTTTCGCGGCGCGACAGAGCCGCTAAGGCGACGGCATAGCAATCCAGTCAGGGACTCTCCGATGAAAGCGCGTATTTTCCAGAAGCCCAAGAATGCGATGCAGTCGGGCCGTGCCGGCACCCAGCGCTGGTTCCTGGAATATGCCCCCGCCGAAGCGCGCAAGGCCGATCCGCTGATGGGATGGGCGGGTAGCGGCGATACGCAGCGGCAGCTTCGCCTGAGCTTCGCAACGCGCGACGAAGCGATTGCCTATGCGGCGAAGAACGGGATCGAGGTCGAGGTCATGCCGACCCCGGTGCGCACGCTCAAGATCCAGGCTTACGCCGACAATTTCCGTTGATCGGTCGTTGTCCCCGGGTTTGCGGGGGCGACGCGGGCCATTCGCCTGTCGGCGATTATTCCGCGTCGGGCTGCAACAGCTTGTGCAGGTGGACGACGACATATTTCATCTCGGCATCGTCGACCGTGCGCTGCGCGGCGGCGCGCCAAGCCTTTTCGGCCGACTTGTAATCGGGAAACAGGCCCACGACGTCGAGGTTCGACAGGTCGACGAAATCGAGGCCCTGCGGATCGCTGACGCGCCCGCCGAACACCAGATGCAGTTTGCTCATTTTCAGGTTCCTTGCCGCTACGGCGTGGGGAAGGGAGAGGCCGAGGCCCCTAACAGCACCGCGCCGTCCGGGCAAGTAGGCCCGGCATAGGCTTTAGTCGGATTTGCGACCCTTCGGAAGCAGCGAACCGAGCAGCGCGCCGATCGCGGCGGCACCGGCGAGCAGCGTTAGCGGCTGGTCCTTCGCGATGTCCTTGAGCTTGCCGTTGGCGCGGGTCGCCTGCGCCTTGCCCTTTTCATAGGCGTGACCGGCGGCTTCGCGTGCGGCGTCGGCCTGTTCGCGTCCCTTTGCAGCAAGCTCGCTCGACGCAGCGCGGGTGCGGTCTGCGAGGTCGCTGGTCGCGGCGCGGGCGCGGCCATAGCCTTCCTGGATGCGCGCCTTGGCCGCCTCGGCGGTGGCACGCGCATTTTCCGCGGTTTTCTCAGCAAGTTCACTCGCTTTTGCCTGCGCGTCGCGGGCGGTTTCACCGAAGGGCTTCATCGTCTTCCTCCATTTGTTCGATATCTTCGACCGCGTCCGCGGTCGCAGGACGCAGCCGGTCGGCAAGGCCGCTCGCCACGTTCTGGATGCGCCGCGCGAGGCGGGGGGCATGCTCCTTGATCGGCTCGCGCAGCAGCCACAGCGTCCCGGCGACCGCGGCCAACGCGATCGGCAGGCGGTTGCTGCGAAATTCGTCGCGGACCGCCTGCGCGGTGTCGTCGACCTTTGCCTGCAAGCGATATTTGCCGCGATCGATGAGCGCGCGCGGTTTGAACGCGGCGCGCGCCGTGTCGGCCTGACGCCGCAAAGCCGCGCGCTGCAGCATCGACCGGCGCAGCGCGTTGACGAGGCGGTTGCGGGCGGCGGACATCAGTCGTCACTCCCTTGCGGTGACAGGTCGCTGCGCAGGGCAAGCTTCACATCGCCCGCACTTCGCTTTGCGCGCCAGCCGGCGAAGCCCGCGAGCCCGATGAGCGCCGCGACCACGATCAGCGTCGCGAGCAGCGGGCCGACGTGCGGCGCGAGCACGAGGATTGCGCCGAAGGCAACCGCGAGCAGCGCCACGAGCAGCGCGCAGGCCGCGACGAAGCCCCACGCCGACGCCCATTTGACCCCGTGCGAGGCCAGCGCACCGCGCGCTTCGAGAAGCGCCAGTTCGGCCTGCACCGTCTGCTTGGTATCGTCGACGAGATCGCGAACGATATCTTCGAGCGGTACCGGCGGCGGCGTGCTGGGCGGCCCGTCGGGCGCATAGCCATGGCTGACGCCGCCGAAGCCGTGCGGATCGGACGCCGATGCAGAGGTCGGTGGAGGGGTCGGTTTCTGTGCGGGCAAGGGGCGATCAGTCGTTGCTCGACCCGCCCTTGAGCATACGGGCCAGCACAAAGCCGATCACCGCCGCCGCACCAACCGCGACCGCCGGGCTCTTCTTGACGAAATCGCGGGTCGCGCCCGCCAGTTCGTCGAGATCCTTCTGATCGAGGGACGAGGCAAGGCCGGCCACCGTGGTCGCGGCCGAGCGGGCATAATCGCCATATTGCTTGCCGAATTTCGAATCCACCGTGTCGGCGCTATCCTCGAGCATCTTGGCCAGGCTGCCGACGGTTTCAGCCGCCTTGTCCTTGCCCTTGGTCGCGGCTTCGCGCGCCTTTGCCGATGCCTGATTGGCAAAGCTCGTCGCATCTTCCTTGATCGACGCGGCCTTCTTCGACGCTTCGGCCTTGATCGTGTCGCGGGTCACGGCGAGCTGGTCGCGGATCGGATGATCCTTTGCCGCCGCCTTTGCCTTCGGGGCCGGCGCTGCCTTGGTGGCAGCGGGCTTTGCGGGTGCCTTGGGGCGGGGAGCTGCCTTCTTGGTCGCGGGAGTAGCGGCTTTGGCCATCACATCGTCCTCTTCATTCTTGTTGGGGGCGCGCACGCGTCGCGCCGTCCGCGGTCCTACCTCAATCTATATAGCAAGCGCGGCGATTTGGTTCCATAGCGCGCCGAAAATCCCGTGAAATTCCTATGCGACGTGTTGCTTTGGCGGCGGGGCGCCGATAACAGGCGGGCGCCTTTCCAACCGGCCGCCCTTCGGCCCCGCAGCAGGACCCGACCCATGACCGCCATCATCGACATTCACGGCCGCGAAATTCTCGACAGCCGCGGCAATCCGACCGTCGAAGTCGACGTGCTGCTCGAAGACGGCAGCTTCGGCCGCGCCGCAGTTCCTTCGGGCGCCTCGACCGGCGCGCACGAGGCGGTCGAACTGCGCGATGGCGACAAGGGCCGCTATCTGGGGAAGGGCGTGACGAAGGCGGTTGCCGCCGTAAACGGCGAGATTGCCGAGACGCTGATCGGCCTCGATGCCGAGGATCAGCGCGAGCTCGACATGGCAATGATCGACCTTGATGGCACGCCCAACAAGGGCCGCCTCGGCGCCAATGCGATCCTCGGCGTCAGCCTGGCGGCGGCGAAGGCCGCGGCCGACGCGCGCGGCCTGCCGCTCTACCGCTATGTCGGCGGCGTCTCCGCCCGCACGCTCCCGGTGCCGATGATGAACATCATCAACGGCGGCGAACATGCCGACAACCCGATCGACGTCCAGGAATTCATGATCATGCCCGTCGGCGCCGGCAGCATCGCCGAAGCCGTGCGCTGGGGCAGCGAGATTTTTCACACGCTGAAAAAAGGCCTGTCGGCAAAGGGCCTCGCCACCGCAGTCGGCGACGAAGGCGGCTTCGCCCCGAACCTCGCCTCGACGCGGGCTGCGCTTGATTTCATCGCCGCGTCGATCGATCAGGCGGGCTTCAAGCTTGGCAGCGACGTGGTGCTGGCGCTCGACTGCGCCGCGACCGAGTTCTTCAAGAACGGCAAATATGAGATCAGCGGCGAAGGCCTGTCGCTCAGCCCCGAGCAGATGGCCGATTATCTCGCCGCGCTGGTCAAGGATTACCCGATCAAGTCGATCGAGGACGGGATGAGCGAAGACGACTTCACCGGCTGGAAGGCGCTGACCGACCTGATCGGCGACAAGTGCCAGCTCGTCGGCGACGATCTGTTCGTCACCAACCCGGTGCGGCTGGAGGAGGGCATCAAGACCGGCCTCGCCAACTCGCTGCTGGTCAAGGTCAACCAGATCGGCACGCTGTCGGAAACGCTCGACGCGGTCGATATGGCGCACCGGGCGCGCTACACCGCGGTGATGTCACACCGTTCGGGCGAGACCGAGGATTCGACGATTGCCGACCTCGCGGTCGCGACCAACTGCGGCCAGATCAAGACCGGCAGCCTTGCGCGTTCGGACCGGCTTGCGAAGTACAACCAGCTCATCCGCATCGAGGAAGAGCTGGGCGACATGGCGCGCTATCCGGGGGCGGCGATTTTCGGGTGATGGCTTGGGTGGGGTGACCATGTATGTCGGAAGGAATTATTCGCAAGTCGCTACCCGACATGTTGAGGGCGGCAGTGAGCAGGGGCCTTCCGCAAGGTTGGGTGTATCTTCCTGACGGCGAAATTACGGTCGCGTCCGATTGCGTCCTGATTGCCGATGAGGCGTATCAGGATGAAGAGGAACTGGGGGTTATTGGGCGTCAGCTCGGGTTTCCGAGGGAGGGGCTGGACACGCAAACAATTGAAGATGTTTGCGATGCAGCTGCTAGGTTGTCCGCTTCTCCCGACGATGAAGTCTGCGTTCAGGCGTTCGTATATTATTGGAAGTTTGACGCGTATCTTCCGTCCCTTGGCGCACCTGATCCGCTCCCTGCAGATATTGTTCTTCGAGAGCTGGATAGGGAGTTTTACGACTCTTTGGGTGAGGAAAGGGCGGCATCTCGTTGTCGTCGTGAAGGATGCGAACGTGGCGCTGTTAATATGAGTGCTTTCTGTCGGAAGCATCATTTTGAGATGGTTCGTCTGCGACCCTGCATTTTCGAATAGCAAATGATATTGGAAAACTACGGTTTGCCGCCTTGACGCCGCGAATCAACTCTGATTCAAGAACCGAAATGACGCAGCGCCACAAATTCCGTAAATCGATAAGCCGGGCGGTCGGGCCGACGGTGGCGCTGATCGCGGTGCTGGCGATGATCGGCTATATCATTTTCGGGCCCACCGGCCTTTATGCGTGGGGCGATTACGGCCAGTCGGTCGAAAAGAAGCGCGTCATTCTGTCCGAGCTCACCAAGAAGCAGAACGAGCTGCAGAACCGGGTGAACCTGCTCGGGCGACAGCGCGTCGATCCCGATCTGGCCGACGAATATGTTCGCGAAAAGCTGGGCGTGATGCACCCCGACGAGATCGCCATTCCGATGGACCCCGCGGAAAAGCCCGCGGCTCCCGCGCCCAAGGCCGACGGCCAGCGCTGACCGGCGCTTTCCCACCGATAAATGCATAGGTAGCCACGCAGTCGCGCCATGCCCGCGGGGCGTTGCCAAGCGGGGCGTCGCTCTCCTATAGGGGCCTTGCCGTAACGGCCAAACGCAAAGGATATCGCCTTGGCAAAAGCACCCGCGCGCAAGACTGCCGCGCCAAAAAAGACTGCATCCACCCCAGCTGCCGCGAGCAATCGCGAAACCCCGCGCGAGCCCGTCCCCTATGCGGCGACGCCCGAAGAGCTCGAGAAATTCTATCGCGAGATGCTGCTCATCCGCCGCTTCGAGGAAAAGGCGGGCCAGCTTTACGGCCTCGGCCTGATCGGCGGCTTCTGCCACCTTTATATCGGGCAGGAAGCGGTGGCGGTCGGTCTGCAGTCGGCGCTCGACGGCGACAAGGACAGCGTGATCACCGGCTATCGCGATCATGGCCATATGCTCGCCTATGGCATCGATCCGAAGGTCATCATGGCCGAACTGACCGGGCGCGCAGCCGGCATCTCGAAGGGCAAGGGCGGCTCGATGCACATGTTCAGCGTCGAGCATAAATTCTACGGCGGACACGGCATCGTCGGCGCGCAGGTCGCGCTGGGCACCGGGCTTGCCTTCGCGCACAAATATCGCGGGGACGGCGGCGTTGCGATGGCCTATTTCGGCGATGGCGCCGCTAACCAGGGCCAGGTGTACGAAAGCTTCAACATGGCCGAGCTGTGGAAGCTGCCGATCATCTTCGTGATCGAGAATAACCAATATGCCATGGGCACCAGCGTCAACCGTTCGTCGGCCGAGGATCAGCTCTATCGCCGCGGCGAGAGCTTCCGCATTCCCGGTATGCAGGTCGATGGCATGGACGTGCTCGCGGTGCGCGGCGCGGCCGAGGCGGCGCTCGAATGGGTGCGCGCGGGCAAGGGACCGATCCTGCTCGAACTCAAGACCTATCGCTATCGCGGCCATTCGATGTCGGACCCCGCCAAATATCGCAGCCGCGAGGAAGTGCAGGCGGTGCGCGACAAGAGCGACGCGATCGAGCATCTGAAAAAGGCGATGATCGACGCCGGCATCGGCGAAGATCGCATCAAGGACATCGACAAGGAAATCCGCGCGGTTGTCGCGGAATCGGCTGACTTCGCCGAAAGCGCGCCCGAACCCGATCCGTCCGAACTTTATACCGACGTGCTGGTGGAGCAATATTGAGATGGCCATCGAATTGAAGATGCCGGCGCTGTCGCCGACGATGGAAGAAGGCACGCTCGCCAAGTGGCTCGTCAAGGAAGGCGACGCGGTCAAATCGGGCGATATTCTCGCCGAGATCGAGACCGACAAGGCGACGATGGAATTCGAAGCGATCGACGAAGGCACGATCGCGCAGATTCTGGTTCCCGAAGGGACCGACAATGTGAAGGTCGGCACCGTGATCGCGACGATTTCGGGCGAGGGCGAAGAGGCCACTCCGGCTCCGGCGCCCGCGCCTGCTGCCGCTCCGGCGCCCGCCGAGGCTCCGGCTCCGGCCGCCACGCCCGCTCCGGCGGCCGAAAAGCCGGCGCCGGCCGTGCGCGCCGCCGATCCGTCGATCCCCGCGGGCACCGCGATGGTCAAGCTGACCGTTCGCGAGGCGCTGCGCGATGCGATGGCGGAGGAAATGCGCGCCGACGACCGCATCTTCGTGATGGGCGAGGAAGTCGCCGAATATCAGGGCGCCTACAAGGTGACGCAGGGCCTGCTCGACGAATTCGGCCCGCGCCGCGTGATCGATACGCCGATCACCGAATATGGCTTTGCGGGCCTTGGCGCCGGCGCGGCGATGGGCGGGCTGAAGCCGGTCATCGAATTCATGACCTTCAACTTCGCGATGCAGGCGATTGACCACATCATCAACTCGGCGGCCAAGACCAACTATATGTCGGGCGGCCAGATGCGCTGTCCGATCGTCTTCCGCGGCCCCAATGGCGCGGCGAGCCGTGTCGGGGCGCAGCACAGCCAGAATTATGCGCCCTGGTACGCCAGCGTCCCCGGCCTGATCGTGATCTCGCCCTATGACGCCGCCGACGCCAAGGGGCTGCTCAAGGCGGCGATCCGCAGCGAAGACCCGGTGGTGTTCCTTGAAAACGAACTGCTCTACGGCCGCAGCTTCGAGCTTCCCGACGTCGAGGATTATGTCCTGCCGATCGGCAAGGCGCGCATCATGCGTGAGGGCAGCGACGTCACCATCGTCAGCTATTCGATCGGCGTCGGGCTTGCGCTCGAGGCCGCCGACGCGCTGGCCGGTGAGGGGATCGAGGCCGAGGTGATCGACCTGCGCACGCTGCGTCCGCTCGACACCGAAACCGTGCTCGCCAGCCTCAAGAAGACGAACCGCATGATCGTCGTCGAGGAAGGTTGGCCGACCTGCTCAATCGCCAGCGAACTTGCGATGGTGGCGATGGAACAGGGCTTCGACGACCTGGATGCGCCGGTGCTGCGCGTAACCGACGAGGATGTCCCGCTGCCCTATGCTGCCAATCTTGAAAAGGCGGCGCTGGTCGATGTCCCGCGCGTGATCGCGGCGGCGAAGACGGTTTGCAATCGCGGCTGACATCCCGAACCTGCCCGAACTCCGCTCGTGCTGAGCCTGTCGAAGCATCGTTCTTCGTTCGCAACGTCGAAGTGAAGAGCAGCCCTTCGACAAACTCAGGGCGAGCGGTTCTTATTTGGCGCCGTCTGTTCTATCGCGCGATCGCATGACGACCGAAACCTCGCCGATTCTCTACGGCTACCCCGACATCCGCGACCCGCGCGTGATGGTCGCGGTGCCGCGCGCGCGGCGCGAGGCACTGGCGGTGCTGTGGGCGCTCGCCGAGCGGCTCACCAAATTGCTGGCAGACGCGCGCGAGCCGATGATCGGCCAGATCAAGCTCGCCTGGTGGCGCGACATGGCGGGGTTGCTCGCGTCCGATCCCGCCGCGCTGCCGAAGGGTGAGCCGCTGCTCGCCGAATTGCAGCAGAGCTGGGCGGGGCAGGACGGGCTCGATGCGCTGGTCGATGCCGCCGAAGCGGTGCTGCTTGCCGAAGACGCCGCCGCACGGATTGCGGCCGGCGCAGCGTTCGGCGAGGCGCTGTTCGCGCTGTCGGGCGGCGCGGGCGGGGCGCGTTGGGGGCTGGTCTGGCTGGCCGGGCAGCAGGAAACGGCGGACGCCGCGGCGCAGCTTTTTCGCGATGCCTGTAACCGGGCGGCACCGCCGCGCGGATTGCTCGGCAGCAAGGCTTTGCTGATGCTCGATCGCTGGTCGGCGGCCATCGCGGCGCGCGGCGGCGAACGACGCTGGCGCAGCGAAGGCTTGCTGCTTTTCCGGATCGGCCTGACCGGCCTTTGACGGGCCTTACCGGCCTTTGACGGGAAAGTGTTGTGGCGGGGGTGGAAATGCCGCCCCCGAGCCTCTATCTTGGCGCAAACGAGATAGGGTCGCAGGGGAAATTGCGATGTTTAACGGGCTCGTCGCCTATCTGGACTCGATCAAGGCGCGCGATCCCGCGCCGCGTTCGCGCTGGGAAATTCTGCTCTATCCGGGGCTGCTCGCCGTCGGCATGCACCGCATTGCCCACTGGTTGTTCGAGGCGGACCTGTTCTTCCTCGCGCGCTTCGTCAATCATCTGTCGCGCTGGCTGACCGGCATCGACATCCATCCCGGCGCCACGATCGGCCGCCACCTGTTCATCGATCATGGCTTTGGCGTCGTCATCGGCGAAACCGCCGAGATCGGGGACAATGTATCCATCTATCAGGGCGTGACGCTGGGCGGCACCGACCCCGCGAACGGCATCGGCGGCAAACGCCACCCGACGCTGTGCGACGATGTGATCGTCGGGTCGGGCGCGCAAATTCTGGGCCCGGTGATCGTCAATTCGCGCGCGCGCGTCGGCGCCAATGCGGTGGTGACGAAGGATGTGCCCGAAGGCGCGGTGATGGTGGGCATCCCGGCGCGGTCGACCTTGCTCGACGCGACCGAATATGCGCGCGACTTCGTGCCCTATGGCACCCCGTGCAATGAAGCCTTCGACCCGGCGACGCAGAAGCTCGAAATCCTGCAATGTCAGCTCGAAGTGTTGCAGAAGCAGCTCAAGACGCTGCTCGATGAGCGCGCCGCATCGGGTGAGGGCGATGATGCGCCGCGCCGCAAGGGAGGCCGGAAAAGCGCCTGATGGGGACGGTGACGCCCCTTCCATATGCGGGGCGGGCATGGCCGCAACAGACCGGCTTCGACCGCGACGAGCTGATGCGCATCCTCGATCTCTATGGCCGCATGGTCGCAGCGGGGAAGTGGCGCGACTATGCGATGGATTTCCACCGCGACGTCGCGATCTTCTCGGCTTTTCGGCGCACCGCCGAACGCCCCGAATATCGCATAGAAAAACGCCCCGCCTTGCGGAGCCGTCAGGGCATGTGGGCCCTTGTCTCCGAAGGCGGGGCAGTGCTCAAGCGCGGGGACGAGCTTTCTAACGTGCTCGCCCCCGTCGAGCGCAAGCTTATGAAGCTGGTTGGGGACGGATCGTAGCGGGCAACTGGTTCGCCACGTCCGCCGGCAGCATGCCGACGACCATCGCCCGCGCATTCTGCCAGAAGGCCGACAGCATGAGCAGCGCCGAACCGATGACGAAGGCCGTGAGCGCGACGTTGAGTTCGACTGCGCCGAAGGTGCGGAACAATTCGGTCATCGCGAACAGCACATAGGCGAGTGCCGAGACGAGCAGCGCGCGGCGATCGATCGCGAGCGCGATCAGCCCGAAGACGATATAAATGCCCACGACCATCACCGCGGCGCCGCTGGTGATATTGTCGCCGCTCGTGACGCCGAGCAGATGGAACACCGGGTGCGCGATCATCGGCGCGGCGAGCAGGTGAAGCCAGAAGGCAACGTCGCTGCGCCGCGTCGTGCGCGTCCGATCGCTGCGGTCCCACCACATGGCGAGCGTAAAGACGCCGACACCGGCGACGAGGATCAGTGCCATCAACAGCGTCTGCGACGGATCGGGCATTCCGACGGCCGAGAGGATCAGCCCGACCGCGGTGGCGGCAAGCGCGGCGGTGCCGGCGGCAATCGTCACGGGTACCATGAACCGCCTCCAGTGCAGCCATGTCGCGCCCGCGGTGACGAAGGCGATGACGCTGGCGATCAGCGCGCCCGTGGTTTCGTTCACATGATTGCCGAAGATCGCCTCGCCATGCTTGACGAGGAAGCCGATCATCGTCGCGGCGACGCCGCCTGAAAAGGCGAGGACGAGCAGGATGCTGGGCAGCGCCATGCGGCGGCGGCGGGTGAAATATTCGGCGAGCAGCCACGCCGACCCGGCGACGAAGACCCCCGCGAGCGCCGGATGGATCGATTCGCCGATCCACGCCACCGCGACCAGCAGAATCACCGCGGCAATGCTGACGAAAATATCGTTGAAACCGGTAATGAGCCGGAAGGATTCCTCATCCGCTCCGGGGGCGTCGCGCAGCGATGCAATATGCGTCCGAAAGGCGGTGGCCGCCTCCGGCGTCAGAACTTTTGCATCGACCGCAGCTTGCAGGTCGCTTTCGCTATACATCGGGGTCGTCCTTCTTAGACCGATCCCCTTGCCCCACGCAGGGTATAGCAAAAGCGTATTAGTGATGCAATACGATAAGTCAGGCGAAGATATGCGCTGCCGTCAGGCGTTCGCGCTGTGCGCGCGTGATGCGTGCGACAAGCTGGATCGCAGCCCAATAGAGCGGGAGCGAGATGGCCGTTCCGACGATGCTGATCTGCAGGCCGCTGCGCAAGGTTTCCGGCGTTTGTGCGGCCGCGATCATTCGCGTACCAATATTGGTGGCAATGCTGGAGAGCAGCCAGGTCGTCCACCAGATTGTCAGCAGGTTGTCACCATTGTCGAGGTTCGGGGCGGATTCGCCATGGCTGGCGTTCCAAATCTGCCGCATCGCCTGAAACGGCTTCACGAGGTTGGCGAAGGGGATGAAGAACCAGCCGACCGCCCAGCCCGGCGTATAGTCGAACCCACGCACGTCTGCCGCCGTCACATTGGCGGCGGCGCGATATATCCACATGCCGAAACAGACGAAGGTGACAAGCACGAGCAGGATGTCGAGGACCGAGAGCAGGCCGTATGCGCCCGATGCCGAGGCCAAGGTCAGGTTGTCGTCGAGCGAGACGATCCCCTGCAACTCGGCAACCTGGCCGACGAGCATGCCGCCGGATACCGCCAGCCCCAGCCAAAGCAGCGCCCGGACGAGCTTGTCGCGTTGCTCCAGCAGGTCGATCCCCGCCGCCAATTCCATGTCTGCCATATTGTCCCCCTCAACCGGCAGGCGCCGTCTTTGGCGCCTGCCGGTATAGGCAGGGGTATCAGGCGCCGGCCAGCGCCTGCAAGGCCTTCATCACCACCATCGACTGTTCGCTGCCCGACTGGGGCACGATTTCGCCGGTGCGATCGATGATCTTGTCCCACGCCGCGGCGACGCCTTCGGGCGTGCGCTGGTCTTCGGGCAGGGCGACGCCCGGGGTCGCCGTGATATAGGCGGCGTGATAGGCGCCTGCGCCCGCGCCGACGATCATGTTCGACGGCGCATCTTCGCTCACCAGGAACAGCGCGGCCGGCGCGACATTTTCGGGGGTGAATTTTTCGAACAGTTCGGGCGGGAAAATGTCTTCGGTCATGCGCGTGCCCGCGACCGGCGCGATCGTGTTGCAGCGGATGTTATATTTCGCGCCTTCGAGGTGCAGCGTCTTGGTAAGACCGGCAAGGCCGAGCTTCGCCGCGCCGTAATTGGCCTGGCCGAAATTGCCGTAGAGGCCGGTCGATGAGGCGGTCATCAGGATGCGGCCATAGGCCTGGTCGCGCATCAGATCCCAGCATGCCTTGGTGACGTTTGCGCTGCCGAGCAGATGGACTTGCACGACGAGGTTGAAATCCTCCATCGTCATCTTGGCGAAGCTCTTGTCGCGCAGGATGCCGGCGTTGTTGATCAGGATGTGGACGCCGCCCCATTCCTCTTTCGCCTTGGCCACCATTTCGACCATATGCTCATATTCGGTGACGCTGCCGCCGTTCGACATGGCGGTTCCGCCCGCGGCGCGGATTTCCTCGACGACCTGCAGCGCGGCGTCCGAATGGCCGGTGCCGTCGCGGGCGCCGCCGAGGTCGTTGACGAGGACTTTCGCGCCGCGCCGGGCGAGTTCGAGCGCATAGGCGCGGCCCAGGCCGCCGCCGGCGCCGGTGACAATGGCAACGCGGCCGTCAAATTTGATCGTCATGCTGATCTCCCATGAGGGGCATCCTGCGAAAGGTTGCCCAAGAAAACTGGCACGTCCTTAACCGCTCGCGGCGGGCAGACAAGGGGGGAGGGGCAATTTTGGCGGGTGCAACAAAATGCCGACTGTCATCGAAATGTAACGTAAATGACGTGCGACTGTCATCTGACCGTCATAACAGCGCCACCGGATCGTCACCTTTTCGCAATGGAGCCTTCTGCATGCGTCCGACCCTGACCGCCGCCCTGTTGGCGACGACGATGTTCTGCATCCCCACGACCGCGCATGCGCAGGCGATGAGTGCGGAGGAAGCCGCCGCGCTGCGTGCAGAGCTGGCTGCCCTCAAGGCCAAGGTCCAGACGCTCGAAGACCGCCTCGATGCCGCGACTGCGCCGGGCGCCGTTCCATCGGGCACGGTGACCGCAGCAACGCCCGCGCCTGCCCCGGCAACGGCCGCGGCAGCCCCCGCGAAACCCGGCACCGACATCGCGTGGAAGGGCGCGCCCGAGATCAAGACCGCCGACGGCTGGAGTTTCAAGCCGCGCGGTCGCATCCAGCTCGATCTCGCCAGCATCGACGCGCCGCCGGGCGTCACCGACACGCATGGCGGCCTGGCGACTGAATTCCGCCGCGTCTATCTGGGCGTCGACGGCAAGATCCCGGGCGGCATCAGCTACCGCGTCGAGGCCGATGTCGCGAACAGCTCGGTCGAACTGACCGACGTCTATCTGACCTATGGCACCGGCCCGCTCTCGATCACCGCCGGGCAGATCAAGCCTTTCTGGTCGCTCGAGGAAATGACGAGCGATCTCTTCACCAGCTTCGCCGAACGCGCCGCCTTTACCCAGGCCTTCGGTTTCGAGCGGCGCGTCGGCCTGTCGGGCCAGTATAAGGGCAAGGCGCTGCTCGTGCAGGGCGGGGTGTTCGGCGACAATGCCAACGACCTGCTGAGCGATTCGGATAATAGCGTGAGCGTCGACGGCCGGGTGGTGTGGATGCCCCGCTTCGGCGATACCCAGCTTCACCTCGGGGCATCGGCGCACTGGCGCAAGGCGAATGACGGGCCGAGCGCGGTGCGCTACGCCGCGCGACCCTTTGTCCACACGACCAACAGCCGCCTTGTCGACACCGGCACTTTCACCGCGACGAGCGAGCGCGGATTGGGGCTTGAGGGCGCGCTGATCGCCGGCCCCTTCCACGTCGCCAGCGAAGGCTTTTGGCAGACCGCGCGCCGTCCGGGCCTTGCCGACCCGACCTTCTTTGGCGGCTATGCCGAAGTCGGCTATGTGCTGACGCGCGGCGATCGCCGCGGGTATAAGGACGGCAGTTTCGACCGGCTCGCACCGTCGCGCCCGATCACCGCGGGCGGCCCCGGCGCGATCGAGATCAACGCCCGGTACGATCATCTCGACCTCAGCGATGCGGGCATCGCCGGCGGGCGCCAGCGCACGCTGGGCGTCGCGGTCGTGTGGGCGCCGATCCCCTATCTGCGCCTGACCGCCAATTACGGCCATCTGATGTACGACGACGCCGCGATCGGCAGCACGAGCGGCGACCGCAACTATTCGGCCGACGCCTTCGGCCTGCGGACGCAGATCGATTTCTGATCGGGGGGAGTCTGCTTTGGGGTGGGAAGCTGCCACCCGCTATTTTCGTCATCCCGGCGAAGGCCGGGATCTCTCCGGTGCGCTATTCCGTTAGGTAGAGATCCCGGCCTTCGCCGGGATGACGATGAAAGAAAGATCGGCCGACAGCCGCAACCGGCCGTTAGCCGTCAATCACAGAGCCGCCCCGCAAGCGAATCTTCTGCCCGATCAGACGCTTTTCCCCGCGTCGAGTGCGTAGCCTGCGGAGCGCACGGTCCGGATGATGTCGGCGGTGCCGGGCAGGTTGATCGCCTTGCGCAGCCGCCGGATATGGACGTCGACGGTGCGCAGTTCGATGTCGCTGTCCTGGCCCCATACGCTGTCGAGCAACTGTCCGCGCGAAAAGACGCGGCCGGGATGCTCCATGAAGTGGCGCAGCAGGCGAAATTCGGTCGGCCCCATGCTGACCACCTGACCGCTGCGGACGACCTTGTGCGCCACCGAATCGAGTTCGATGTCGGCATAGGCCAGGATCTCGCCGGCCAGCGCCGGGCGCAGGCGGCGCAGCACCGCGGAAACGCGCGCCACCAGTTCGCGCGGGCTGAACGGTTTAGTGACATAATCATCGGCACCGGTTTCGAGGCCGCGGATGCGGTCCTCTTCCTCGCCGCGCGCGGTCAGCATGATGATCGGCACATTCGCCGATTTCGGGTTGCGGCGCAGGCGGCGGCACACCTCGATCCCCGGCAGGCTTTCGATCATCCAGTCGAGCAGGACGATGTCGGGCACGCGTTCCTCGACGAGGACGAGCGCCTGCTCGCCATCGGGGGTCTGGCGGACCGAAAAACCTTCGCGGGCGAAATGCCAGACGATGAGTTCGGCGATCGCCTCGTCATCCTCGATCAGCAGCAGGTCGGGCTGCGGCATCAGCCTTGCTCCTTCTCCGCCGATGCGCTGTCTTCGGGCGTTTCGCCGCGTTCGCGCTCCTCCATCCGCTCACCGGTGACGACATAATAGACCATCTCGGCGATGTTGGTCGCATGGTCGCCCATGCGTTCCAGATTCTTGGCGACGAACAGCAGATGCGCGCTCTCGGTAATATATTTCGGATTTTCCATCATGAAGGTGACGAGCGTGCGGAAGATGCTGTTGTAGAAATCGTCGACATTCTTGTCGCGCACCGTGACCCGCACTGCGAGGTCGGCGTCGCGCGCCGCGAAGCTGTCGAGCGCGTCGTGGATCAGCTCGGCGACGATGGCCGACATCGACATCAGCACCGGGATCGATTCGATCGATCGCGTCTGGTCCATCAGCGCAACGCGCTTGGCGATATTCTTCGCATAGTCGCCGATCCGTTCGACGACGGAGACGATCTTGAGCGCCGCGATCATCTCGCGCAGATCGTCGGCCATCGGGGCGCGGAGCGCGATCGTCTGCACCGTGAGCTGTTCGACTTCGGCTTCGAGCGCGTCGATCTTCTTGTCGCCCTCCACCACCTGCGCCGCGAGGGCGAGGTCGCCCTTGCTGAGCGCGGTCATTGCCTGGAGGAGCGCCTGTTCGGCGCGCCCGCCCATTTCGCTGATCAGGCCGCGGAGGCGATTGATGTCCTCGTCGAACGCCTTGACCGTATGATCGTTCACAACTGCCATCGTTCTCGTTCCTGTCCTTCTTCGCCCGCGCCTTAACCGTAGCGGCCGGTGATATAATCCTTGGTGCGTTCCTGCTTCGGGTTGGTGAAGATGTCGGTCGTCTTCCCGTATTCGACCAGCGTCCCGAGGTGGAAAAAGGCGGTGCGCTGCGACACGCGGGCCGCCTGCTGCATATTGTGCGTGACGATCACGATAGCATATTTGCCGCGCAGTTCGTGGATCAGCTCCTCGATCTTGGCGGTCGCGATCGGGTCGAGCGCTGAACAGGGCTCGTCCATCAGGATGACTTCGGGGTCGACCGCGATCGCCCGCGCGATGCACAGGCGCTGTTGCTGGCCGCCCGACAGCGCGGTGCCGCTTTCACCCAGCCGGTCCTTGACCTCGTCCCACAGGCCGGCGCGGGTCAGCGCGCGCTCGACGATGACGTCGAGGTCGGCCTTGTTCGCGGCAAGCCCGTGGATGCGCGAACCATAGGCGACATTGTCATAGATCGACTTGGGAAAGGGGTTCGGCTTCTGGAACACCATGCCGACGCGCGCGCGCAATTGGACCACGTCCATCGACGGCGCATAGATATCTTCGCCGTCGAGTTCGATGCGGCCCGTAACACGCGCGCTGGCGACGGTGTCGTTCATGCGGTTGAGCGACCGCAGAAAGGTCGACTTACCGCAGCCCGAGGGGCCGATGAAGGCGGTGACGAGGTCGGTGCCGACGTCGATCGACACGTCCTTGATCGCCTGCTTGTCGCCATAGAAGACGTTGACGCCCTCGGCGCGCATCTTGGGATCGGCGATGATCAGGTCGTCGTTGGTCATGGTCAGGGAGCTCATTTTCACCAGCGTTTTTCGAACTTGTTACGGAGATAGATGGCAAGCGCGTTCATCGACAGCAGCACGAACAGCAGCACGATGATCGCCGCCGAGGTCTTTTCGACGAAGCCGCGATCGACCTCGTCCGACCAGAGGAAAATCTGCATCGGCAGCACCGTCGACGGCGAGCAGAGGCCGCCCGGCACGTCGCCGATGAAGGCGCGCATCCCGACGAGCAGCAGCGGCGCCGTCTCGCCCAGCGCGCGCGCCATGCCGATGATCGTGCCGGTCAGGATGCCGGGCAGGGCGAGCGGCAGGACATGGTGGAACACCACCTGCACGGGACTGGCCCCGACCCCCAATGCGGCGTCGCGGATTGACGGCGGCACCGACTTGATCGCGTTGCGGCTGGCGATGACGATCACCGGCATTGTCATCAGCGCCAGCGTCAGCCCGCCGACGAGCGGGCTCGCCTGGCAGAGGCCGAACCAGTTGATGAACACCGCGAGCGCGAGCAGGCCGAAGATGATCGAGGGCACCGCGGCCAGATTGTTGATCGACACTTCGATCAGGTCGGTCCAGCGGTTCTTCGGCGCATATTCTTCCAGATAGAGCGCCGCGAGCACGCCCGTTGGAAAGGCGATCAGAAAGGCGATGAAGATCGTCATCAACGATCCCTTGAGCGCGCCCCAAATGCCCGCGACGGCAGGATCGGTCGCGTCGGCATTTTTGAAGAAGGGCGTGTGAAAGCCCGTCGACAGCTTGCCTTCCTTTTCGAGCGCATCGACCCGTTCGCCCAGCGCGCCCTTCGCGCCTTCCTTGGCCGCGATGTCGACCGCGCTCGATGCGGGGAGTTCGAACAGCGACTTGCCGTCGAGCAGCTCGGGATCGGCCTTGATCCGGGTGCGGACTTCCTTCCACGCATTTTCGCTGATCAGCTGCGACCCGTCCTTGCCCAGCGCCTCGTCGGCGGCAAAGGCGACGATGTCGGCGAGCCCGGCGTTGGCGATCACCTGATCGGCGTCGGCGTCGGACAGCCGCGCCTTGTCGACCGTCAGCGGCATCGCCTTGAAGTCGATCGGCACCGCGACATGGGTGTAGGTAAAGCCGCGCGCGCCATTGCCGACCATCACGAACAGCAGGAAGGCGAGGAAAAAGCCCGACAGCAGCACCGCGCCCAGCCCCATCGCCTTGAACCGGCGTTCGGCGGCGTAGCGGCCCGCGATGCGCTTTTGCATCGCCGCGCCTTTCCAGTCGGTCGGGGCGGTGTCTCTATTCATAAGCTTCGCGATACTTTTTGACGATGCGCAGGGCGACGATGTTGAGCAGCAGCGTGACGATGAACAGCACGAGGCCGAGCGCGAAGGCGGCGAGCGTCTTGGCGCTGTCGAATTCCTGGTCGCCGGTGAGCAGCTTGACGATCTGCGCCGTCACCGTGGTGACGCTGGCGAAGGGGTTGGCGGTAAGGTTGGCGGAGAGGCCCGCGGCCATCACCACGATCATCGTTTCGCCGATCGCGCGGCTGACCGCGAGCAAGATGCCGCCCATCACGCCGGGAAGCGCAGCGGGGATCAGCACCTGGCGGATCGTTTCGTTCGGCGTTGCGCCCAGCGCGAGGCTGCCGTCGCGCATCGCCTGCGGAACCGCGTTGATGCTGTCATCGGCCATCGACGAGACGAAGGGGATGATCATCACGCCCATCACGATACCCGCGGCGAGCGCGCTTTCGGTGCTCGCATTCGGCACGCCGAGCATCACGGCGAAATTGCGCAGCGCCGGCGCAACGGTCAGCGCCGCGAAATAGCCGTAAACGACCGTCGGCACGCCGGCGAGGATCTCGAGGCAGGGCTTCACCCATTTGCGCACCGTCGGCGCCGCATATTGGGTGAGGTAGACCGCGGTCATCATCCCGATCGGGATCGCGACGATCATCGCGATGATCGCGCCGATCAACACCGTGCCCCAGAACAGCGGGATGCCGCCGAAGGTGCCGGGCTGCGGCGCGCCGCTCTGCGGGTTCCAATAGGTGCCGAACAAAAGCTCGGTCGCGGGGACGAGGCGGAAGAAGCGGATCGATTCAAACAGCAGCGACAGCACGATACCGAAGGTCGTCAGGATCGCGACGAGCGAGGCGACGAGCAGCAGCGCCATCACGATCCGCTCGACCCGCGTCCGCGCGCGGAAATCGGGCTTGATCCGCGTAAAGGCATAAAGTCCGCCGGCGAGCGCCAGCGCGAGCATCGCCGCGATGCCGATCCACGCATAGCGGTGCGTCGCATCGGCATAGGGTTTGACGAGCGGTGCCGCCTCGGCGATGCGCACCGCCGCCTGCTTGCCCTGCGCGACGGCGCGCGCGTCGGACAGCATCGCGCCGCGTTCGAAGCCGAAGGCGGGCAGGCTCTGCGCCTCGGGACTGGCGAGCACCGCATTGGTGATCAGCGCCGGCGACATGCTCGACCAGACGGCGAGGAAGATCGCGGCGGGCGCGAACAGCCACAGCGCGACATACCAGCCATGATATTGCGGCCGCGAATGCAGCCGGGTGCCCGCGCGGCCCGCGAGCAGCGCCGAGCGCGCGCGGCCGGCGAGCCAGCCGATCAGCGCAAGCCCCCCGATCAGGAGCAATAAGGCGGCGGCGTTGAAAGTCACATCGTCCCCGTTATCGTCTGGCCCGCCGCAACCCAAAGCGGCCGCGCGTGGCATTTTGATGACTCGGCGTCATAATTTCCGATCCGCCCGCATTCTGGTCCGTTCGCATCGAGCGAAGTCGAGATGCCCCTCGACCATGCGCTGACCCGACGGGTGTCTCGACTTCGCTCGACACGAACGGGATGGGAGCGACCCAAAAAGCGGCGGCCGGGGGCAGGGGGATGTGGCCCCCCGCGTCCCGGCCGCCGGCGGGGGAGATTACTTAAGCTCCGAACCGTCGAGGGGCGTCATGTCCTTCGCCGCGGCGGCGGCCTTCGCCGACACGTCGGGGGGCGAGATCACCAGGCCCTTGGCGGCCAGATAGCCGTCCTTCGCCGCACCCTTCAGGAATTCGGCGACATATTCGGCCAGGCCGGGGATCACGCCGACATGCGCCTTTTTGACATAGATGAACAGCGGGCGCGCGCCGGGATAGCTGCCGCCGGCGATCGTGTCATAGGTCGGGCTGACGCCCTGCACCGGAACCGCCTTGATCTTGTCCTTGTTCGCATCGAGGTACGAAAAGCCGAAGATGCCCAGGCTGTCAGGGTTCTTGTCGAGCTTCGAGATGATCAGATTATCATTCTCGCCCTGTTCGACATAGAAGGGCGCGCCGCGCAGGCCGGTGCACACCGCCTCATGCTTGTCCTTGTCGCTGTCCTTCAGCGCCTTCATCGCGGGGTCGGCGTCGCAGCCCTTGCCCATGATCAGTTCCTTGAACGCGTCATAGGTGCCGCTGGTCGACGGCGGGCCGAAGACCGAAATGCCGACCGCGGGCAGCGCCGGGTTGACGTCTTTCCACGTCTTGGCGGTGTTCGGCTTGCCATAAGGGTTCGCCGCGAGCGCCTTATAGACATCTTCCTCGGTCAGCTTGAAGCCGGGGCCGCGCTGCGCTTCGCCCAGCGCGATGCCGTCGATGCCGACCTGGATTTCGACGATGTCCTTGACGCCATTCTTGACGCAGGTGTCGAATTCCTTCTTCTTCATGCGGCGCGATGCGTTCGAGATGTCGGGGGTGTCGCCGCCGACGCCCTGGCAAAAGCGTTCGAAGCCACCGCCGGTGCCGGTCGAATCGATCTTCGGCGTCTTGTTGCCCGTCGCTTCGGCAAATTTTTCGCCGACCGCGGTGGCAAAGGGATAGACGGTCGAGGAGCCGACGGCGCTGATATAATCGCGCGCGGCGCCGCCCGAGGACGCCTGATCCTGACACGCCGAAAGCGCCAGCGCGGCGGTCGCGGCGCAGGCGAGCAGGCCGGTGGTGCGGGCAAATTTCTTCACCATGAAATGATCCTGTCGGGGGTCGTTACCGAACCAAGCCGCCACCCCCGCGGCGACTCGCTGAGCCGCCAATGGGGGTTTTGTGTGACGCGTTTGTGACAGAGGGTGTCATGGAAGTGTCATGAGACTTTTTGCTTTATAGTTGCTGTCCATCAAACTCAGGCTAAACTCCGTATTGGGTGTATTATGCTGCCGGGGCGGGGTGACATGGAACTAACAGAGATATCATTTTCCGGATTTAGAAGGTTTCGTGGAAACGAAACGTTGAGAATTAATGGGAAGCTCATCGGTCTAGTTGGGCCAAATGAGGCAGGGAAATCGTCTCTTTTGAATGCCATAGAAAGCCTAGGGCACGATGATCCGATATCGGCGCGGGATGTCTCGCGTGGCCTAGTGTCTCAGAATGTATCGATAGAGGCAAAGTATTTCCTAGATGGTCATGATTTGGAAATTGCTGGGCTTTCCGTTCCATCTTGGCTGAAGGTCACAAAAGACCTGAGCGGAGCGAGGGAATTTGAGATAATACCAGAGCCTCCTCTTCGGGATTTGACCAAGAGAGCGAAAATGCTCGAGGAGCTAAGCTACGCTTTTCAAAATCGCAGATTTTCCTCTAAACTTGACGAATTCTCTGGAGATCATGTTGAAGATTTCGAGAGCGTATCCAGAATCTTGGAATCAGATGTCGAAAACATGGAGAAGTCAGACATCGAAGCGGTTGGGAAGCTGGTGGATGGCCTTCTGGAAATTGTTGACGATGGTGATGCCAAGCGAATTAAATCTCTTGGTAGTCTCAAGAGCGATTGGCGTTCAGTGGAGATGGAGAAATCTCCAATAGACCGAGCAATCGATAGCATGATAGAGAGATTGCCTGTAATATTATTCTTTAAAGAAGATGATAGAGATCTTAGATCAGAATATGAGATACCCGATCTTGTGAACGGTGTTCCATCAGCACTAAATAATCTTTTGAAAATAGCTGACGTTGACGTGAGAGAGCTGCTTTCTGCTCATAGCAGTGGGAAATCCGACGTTTTAACGACTATTGAGCATGCTGCAAATCGAAAGCTTGAAAGCGAGTTTCAAGAGAGCTGGAATCAATCTGGGGTTCATGTCTCGATTAGGATTCAAGCTGATAATCTTTTAGTGCAAGTGGTCAATGAGAAATTGGAGTTTACTTCTTTTGCGGAGAGGAGTGACGGCCTTAGACAGTTTGTTGCTCTTCAATCTTTCGTAACAAGTGGCCATTCGGAGAACTTAATTCTTCTCATTGATGAGGCCGAGCAGAGACTGCATTATGACGCGCAAGCGGATCTTGTGCAAATGCTGGCCCGGCAGAATGCCGCAAAGAAAGTCATCTTCACTACGCATTCAGCCGGATGCTTGCCCGAGGACTTAGGAAATGGCGTTAGGCTGGTCCGGCCCAGCGATCGAGATCCCAGCGCTAGCCAAATTATAAATAAGTTTTGGTCTACCGAAGGTTCCGGCTTTGCTCCTCTGCTATTTGGAATGGGAGCAAGCACTCTGGCATTCTTTCCTACTAGGAATGCTGTGGTGGTTGAAGGGCCATGTGATATGCTCCTTCTTCCTACGATGTTTAGAGAGGTTCTAGACGTTGAGGTTTTGGGGTTTCAGTTTGTTCCAGGTTTATCGGAAGCTGAAAAGCGATTGAGTACTCATACAATTGGTAACCCCTCGGGTGTTTTGTATTTAACAGATGGCGACGATGGCGGATTGGAGATATTGGAATCTCTGAAAATCATTGGAATTTCAAAGGATAATCTATTCTCTTTAAAGGGCGGTCAGGGTAAAATATTGGAAATGGAAGATTACCTTTCACCTGACGTGATAGTTCAATCGGTTAACAATCTTATTGTCCGTCATAATATCGGAGCTGATCGCATCAAGGTTAGTGATGTAAAGACAGTCAAGAGAATGGAGTCTGTGGAAAACTGGTACAAGGGAAGATTTGGTGAAGGAATTAGAAAGGTTGAGTTCGCCTACGAGGTTTTAGATTTGAAATCTGACAATCCGAGCTTGCAGATTGTCGACGCCAAAAGGAGGTTGGCTTTCAATTCGGTTTGCGAAGCGGTCTTGGCAAGGTTCGAGCAAATAAAGGGAACTCGGACGAATCCATGATCCTCATCACCGGCCACGTCATCCTCACTCCCGAACATCGCGAGCGCATGATTGCGCTCGGCGCCGAGCATAGCGCGCGGTCGCGCTCCGAACCGGGGTGTCTAGCGCATAATTGCCATATCGATGTCGAGACTCCCGATAGGCTGACGTTCGTCGAGGAGTGGGAGAGCGTCGATGCGGTGCGCGCCCATTTCGCGCTGCCCGCCGCGCGCGCCTTCGTCGCCGACATGCGCGCCTTCTCGCCGCAGCCGCCCGCGATCCGCATCTATGCCGCCGAGGATATTACGGCGAAGCTGATGGGGTAAATCTCCCCGCCCGCTTGCGGGAGGGGGCGGGGGCGGGCCGCGCTTGGGTGCGCGCATCCGATGTTGATTGCCCACCCCGCTGCGACTAGCGAACGGGTTCGCAAGTCTCGCAGCCCCTCCCGCAAGCGGGCGGGGAGAGATCAGGCCGGGGGCATATGACGGGGTTCGAATTCAGCTTTTCCTTTTTCGGCCTGATCCTGGGCCTCGCGCTGGCCGAGGGGCTGGGCGGGCTGGCGCGCGCGCTCAAGGCCAGCCACCGCGTCCGCATCGGCTGGCCGACCGCGCTGCTCGGCCTGTTCGTGTCGTGCGATGTGGTGACCTTCTGGATGTACGGATGGACCCTGCGCGAGCTGTTGCCGCTGAACTGGCCGGTCCTGTTCGGCGGCTTCGTCGTCACCGCGGTCTATTTCGTCGCGGCGAGCCTGGTCTTTCCCGACGATCCGGAGGCGTGGGACGACCTCAACGCCCATTTCGACAAACAGCGGCGGCTGGTGATCGGCGGCGTGTTGCTGGCCAATATCGCGCTGGTCGCCGTCACCTGGGCCTTTGTCGGACTCCCCAGGGCGGGCACCGTGCGTGCCTTCATCCTTGCATGGTCCTTCTTCCCCGTCGCCGCGCTCGCGATCGCGGCAAAGGACCGCCGCATCGTCGTCGCCTGCCTGATCTGGCTCCTCGCGCTCTATCCGCTGTCGGCGGTGTGGCATTGAGCTGAGGGGATCTCCCGCCGCCACCGATGGGCGGCGATGGTCAGTTGACGGTCACCCATGCGCCGTTTTCGCGCCGGTACAGTCGCGGCGATACCGAGCGGCTGGCGTCGGCATATTGCGCTTCGACAAAGCCGGGCAGCATCGCGCGGACGTCGGCGGCCGCCCCGTCGGCGACGATGATCACATTGTCCGACGGAACCGCGACGATCAACTGGCCGCCCAGCGCGCGGTCGAGCGCGTCCCAGCCGTCGGCTAGCATCAGGCTGGCGAGATAATCGGTCTGGGGAATGCGCACCGCGCCGCCCGCCACCGCCTCTTTCGGCGGCAGCGTCGGCAGCACCGCGAGCACCTGTTGCCGCGCGAGCGCCTGCACCGCTTCGGCGGTCAAATGATATCGCGTCAGGTCGCGGACCATCCACATGCTGTTCGTGCTTCCCCGGTCGGCAACCACGATCATTTCCAGACCCTCGGCAAGGGGCGCCGCAAAAACGCTGTCGTCACTTGTGGCGCCGCGTTCGCTGAGAATCTGGTTGCGCCTTGCCGCGGTCCCCGCTTCGCGGACTACCAGCCGCAGGCTGCGCAGCTCCTGCTCCGCGGTGATCGCGGCGGGGTGTTCGGATTCGCTGTTCGGCGCACCGGCCTGCGCCGGCGCTGCGACGCCTGAAAGACCCGCGAAAACCGCCGCGACCTTGCCGAAAATCGATTTGCCGCCCGCCATCGCCGGTCCCGCCTCCTTCACCGATCAGGGGAGCGATCAGCCTTAGGGATGGCCGCCAACCGCCGGAACGGCAGAAATGTCCTGGTGCACCGGTGTAGCTGGCACTCCGCTACTCACTTTCCTTACCCCGGACCTGTCCGGGATGACGCGAAAGGGTGAGGGGACGGGTGCTGCGCCCTATCGTTCCAGCAACGGCGCCAGATATTGGCCGGTGAAGCTGCGCGGTTCCTTCACCACCTGTTCGGGCGTGCCGGCCGCGACGATCTCGCCGCCCTTGACCCCGCCTTCGGGGCCCAGGTCGACGATCCAGTCGGCGGTCTTGATAACGTCGAGGTTATGCTCGATCACCACCACGCTGTTGCCCTGATCGACCAGCGCCTGCAGCACTTCGAGCAGCTTGCGCACATCCTCGAAATGGAGGCCGGTGGTCGGTTCGTCGAGGATATAGAGCGTCTGTCCGGTCGAGCGGCGCGATAGCTCCTTCGCCAGCTTCACCCGCTGCGCCTCGCCGCCCGACAGCGTCGTCGCCTGCTGCCCGACCTTGATATAGCCGAGGCCGACGCGGACGAGCATTTCCATCTTGTCGCGGATCGCGGGCACCGCCTTGAAGAACTCCGCCGCATCCTCGACCGTCATGTCGAGCACGTCGGCGATGCTCATCCCCTTGAACTTCACTTCCAGCGTTTCGCGGTTGTAGCGTTTGCCGTGGCACGTCTCGCACGTCACATAGACGTCGGGCAGGAAGTGCATCTCGATCTTGATCAGCCCGTCGCCGGTGCAGGTTTCGCAGCGCCCGCCCTTGACGTTGAAGCTGAAGCGGCCGGGCTTGTAACCGCGCGCCTGCGCCTCGGGCAGCCCCGCGAACCAGTCGCGGATCGTCGTGAAGGCGCCGGTGTACGTCGCGGGGTTCGAGCGCGGGGTGCGGCCGATCGGCGACTGGTCGATGTCGATCACCTTGTCGCAATGCTCAAGGCCGGTCAGGCTGTCGTGCGGCCCGGCGACGAGCCGCGCGCCGTTGAGCGTGCGCGCCGCGCTGGCGTAGAGCGTGTCGATGACGAGGCTCGACTTGCCCGATCCCGACAGGCCGGTGACGCAGGTGAAGGTGCCGAGCGGGATCGTCGCGGTGACATTCTGGAGGTTGTTGGCGCGCGCGCCCTTCAGCACCAGGTCGAACCCGTTGCCGGGGCGACGGTGCGTCGGCACCTCGATCTTCTTCGCGCCGGTGAGGTAGGCTGCGGTCAGGCTCTTCTTGTTCGCCAGCACCTGCTTCAGCGTGCCTTCGGCGACGATTTCGCCGCCATGGACGCCCGCGCCGGGGCCCATGTCGACGACATAATCGGCGTGGCGGATCGCATCCTCGTCATGTTCGACGACGATCACCGTGTTGCCGAGGTCGCGGAGGCGCTTCAGGGTCGCGAGCAGCCGGTCGTTATCGCGCTGGTGCAGGCCGATGCTCGGTTCGTCGAGGACGTAGAGGACGCCCGACAGGCCGCTGCCGATCTGGCTGGCGAGGCGGATGCGCTGGCTCTCGCCGCCGCTCAATGTGCCGCTGGTGCGGTTGAGGTTGAGATAGTCGAGCCCGACATTGTTGAGGAAGCCGAGCCGTTCGTTGATCTCCTTCAAAATCGCCTTGGCGATCTGGCGCTGCTGGTCGTTCAGCTTCTCCTCGAGCGTGCTGAACCACCCCAGCGCGTCGGCGACCGAGCGCTGCGCCGACATGCTGATATTCTCGCCTGCGATCTTCACCGCCAACGGCTCCGGACGCAGGCGCGCGCCGTGGCACGTCTCGCACGGCTGCGCGGTCTGGTACTTTCCCAGCTCCTCGCGCATCCATGCGCTTTCGGTCTGCAACATCCGCCGGTTGAGGTTGCCGATCACGCCCTCGAACGCTTTGTGCGTCGTATAGGTGCGCCGGCCGTCCTTGAAGGTCAGTTCGACCGGTTTGCCGCCGCTGCCGTAAAGGATGATGAGCTGCACCTCGCCGGGTAGATCCTGCCACGGCGTGTCGAGCCCGAAACCATAGGCTTTGCCCAGGCTTTCGAGCACCTGCATATAATAGGGCGAGGGCGGGTTCGATTTCGCCCATGGGACGACGGCGCCTTTTTTCAGGCTGAGCGCATGGTTGGGCACGACCAGCTCGGGGTCGAATTCCAGCCGCTCGCCCAGCCCGTCGCACGCCGGGCAGGCGCCCTGCGGCGCGTTGAAGCTGAACAGCCGCGGTTCGATCTCGGCGATCGTGAAGCCCGAAACGGGGCAGGAAAATTTTTCGGAAAAGATGATGCGATTGGCCGGGATGCCGGCGCCTTTCATGGCGCCGCCGACGTCGCCGTCGCGCCCCGGAACCTCGCCATCGGCAAGGTCGACATAGGCAAGCCCTTCGGCAAGTTTCAGCGCCGTCTCGAAACTGTCCGCAAGCCGCGTCGCGATCCCCTCGCGCACGACGATGCGATCGACCACGACCTCGATGTCATGCTTGTATTTCTTGTCGAGCGCCGGTGCGTCCTCGATCTCGTAAAATTCGCCGTCGATGCGGACGCGGGTGAAGCCGTCCTTCTGCCACTGCGCGAGTTCCTTCTTATATTCGCCCTTGCGCCCGCGCACGACGGGCGCGAGCAGATAGGCGCGCGTTCCTTCGGGCAGGTCCATCACCCGGTCGACCATCTGGCTGACCGTCTGCGCCGAAATCGGCTCGCCGGTCGCGGGCGAATAAGGAATGCCGACACGCGCCCAGAGCAGGCGCATATAGTCGTAGATTTCGGTGACGGTGGCCACCGTCGAGCGCGGGTTGCGGCTCGTCGTCTTCTGTTCGATGCTAATCGCCGGCGACAGCCCGTCGATATGTTCGACGTCGGGCTTCTGCATCATTTCCAGGAACTGGCGCGCATAGGCCGACAGGCTCTCGACATAGCGCCGCTGACCCTCGGCATAGATGGTGTCGAAGGCGAGGCTCGACTTGCCACTGCCCGACAGACCGGTGATGACGATCAGCGCATCGCGTGGCAGATCGACGTCGACGCCCTTCAGATTATGCTCGCGCGCGCCGCGCACCGAAATATGGGTGAGACTCATGGGGTGGGTATGTTCCAGATTTGTTCCGGCCGCGCAAGAGGGCGCCGCTCGCTCGAACGCCTAGATAGGAAGCGGCTGCTTTGCGCGCAACGGGGCGGCGATTCCACCAACCAACCAGTGCGTTCGACCAGCGGCCTGCATCTTGCTTGACCTGCGATGGGCGCGGGCGGACAAGTCGCCATGGCCTGCGGCGGATCGGCCCTTGAACCGTGCGCGGGGGTAGGAGACTGGGGAATGAAGATGTTTTTGGGCGGCACTGCTGCCGTCGCTATCGCCGCCGCGCTGATCGCAGCACCTGTTCTGGCCCGTAATCCGGGTGCCGGCGCCCCCTTGGTCGCCGCGACTGATGCTGCGGCCGGCGCCGAAGATGGCTCGCTCAAGCCGCTGACCTTCGGAAGCTGGGGCGTCGATCTGAACGCACGCGACCCGTCGGTAAAGCCGGGCGACGATTTCGACAAATATGCCAATGGCGCCTGGTTCGCGCGCACCGAAATTCCGGCCGATCAGGCGTCGGCCGGCGTCGATTACGATGTCTATAATCTGACGCAGCGTCAGCTTCGCCAGCTCGTCACCGGCGCACCCGCGACCAGTCAGGTCGGCGGGCTTTATCAAAGCTTCATGAACGAAAAGCGCGTTGCACAACTCGGCACCAAGCCGCTGATGGCGGATATCGCCGCCGTCGCGGCGATCAAGGACAAGAGCGAGATGGCGCGCTTCATGGGCGCGTCGCAGGGAAGCTTCGGCGCCTCGATCGTCGGTGGCGGTCCCTATGCCGATCCCGACACGCCGACCGTCAACGTCCTGTGGCTCGGGCAGGGCGGGATCGGGCTTCCCGACCGCGATTATTATCTGAACGACAGCTTCAAGCCGCAGCGCGAGGCCTATCGCGCCTATATCGCGCGGACGATGAAGATGATCGGTAACCCCGATCCCGAAAAGGCCGCCGATGCGGTGCTGGCGTTCGAGACCGAGATCGCCAAGGTGAGCTGGGCGATCGCCGAGCGCCGCGATCTGGGCAAGATCAACAACCCGATGTCGTCGGAGGCGCTGGCCGCCTATGCGCCCGGGCTCGACTGGAGCGCCTGGTTCGCGGGCGCCGAAATTCCGGCGCAGAAGCGCATCATCGTCAACGAAAATACCGCGATCCGCGACATCGCCGCGCTCTATGGCAAGACGCCGCTCGACACGCTGAAGCTGTGGCAGGAATTCCATGTCGCCGACAATGCGGCCAATTATCTGTCCGATGACTGGGTCGACAGCCGCTTCGAATTCTCGAAGGCGCTGAGCGGCGTGACCGAGATGCGGCCGCGCTGGAAGCGCGGGCTGCGCCTTGTCGATAGCAGCCTGGGCGAGCTGGTCGGCGAGGAATATGCGAAGCAATATTTCCCGCCGAGTGCCAAGGCGAAGATGGAAACGCTCGTCGCCAATCTGAAGCTGGCGATGGGCGACCGCATCCGCGGCAACAGCTGGATGGCGCCCGCCACCAAGGAAGCGGCGCTTGCCAAGCTGGGCAAGATGGACGTGATGGTCGGCTATCCCGACAAGTGGCGCGATTATTCGGGGCTCAAGATCGATCTCGCCGATCTCTACGGCAATGTGAAGCGCAGCGCGGCGTTCGAATATGCCTATCAGCTCGCCGACCTCGACAAGCCGGTCGACCGCAAGAAATGGTCGATGAACCCGCAGGAAGTGAATGCCTATAACGGCGGACTCGAAAACAAGATCGTTTTCCCCGCCGGTATCTTGCAGGCCCCCTATTTCAGTGAGACGGTCGACGATGCGGTCAACTATGGCGCGATCGGCGCGGTGATCGGCCATGAAATCACCCATGGCTTCGACGATCAGGGCCGCAAGATCGACGCGAGCGGCGCCGTGCGCGACTGGTGGACCAAGGAAGATGCCGCGCGCTTCGATGCGCAGGCCAAGGGCTTCGGCGCGCAATATGCGACCTATGAAGCGGCACCGGGTGCTTTCATCAATCCCGATCTGACGATGGGCGAGAATCTCGCCGACCTTGCCGGGCTCGAGGTCGCCTATGACGCTTATCACCGGTCGCTGAACGGCAAGGAAGCGCCGGTGATCGACGGGTTGACCGGCGACCAGCGCTTCTTCCTGGCCTTTGCGCAGGCGTGGCGTGACAAGGCGCGCGAGGATGCGACCAAACAGCAGGTGGCGAGCGACCCCCACAGCCCCGCGCGCTGGCGCATCATCGGTCCGCTGCGCAACGTCGATGCCTGGTACAAGGCGTTCAACGTCGCACCGGGGGCCAAATATTATCTGAAGCCCGAGGATCGCACGCGCATCTGGTAAACCGGTGGCGCCCTTTTATCCCCTCCGCGCAATGCCGCTGGTCGCGGAACGCAACTTGCGGCAAAGCGTTGGACGGGCAGGGTGCTCGGTTTAAGGAGATTTCTCGATGACCAGATCGATTTTTGCCGCCGCGGTCGTCGCGGCGCTGATGAGTTCGGCGCCGGCGATGGCTCAGAAGCTGCCTGACGGCACGACCGCTCAGGAACGCGCGGATACCGCGAAGCTGAATGCCGAGCAGCTTGCGAAGGCGGATGCCGAAACCGCGCGCTATCAGCAGAGCGTTTCGCAATATGAGCAGCAAAAGGCTGCGATTGCCGAGCAGACGGCCGCGGCGCAGGCAAAATATGCCGATGAAACCGCCGCTTATGAAGCGGAAAAGGCTCGCGTCGCGGCGATGGCCGCCGAAGAACGCCAAAAGTGGGAAGCCGATGTCGCGGCCTGCAAGGCGGGCGACACCAGCCGCTGTGCCAAGCCGCAGCCCAAGGAATAGTGCTGCCAATCGGCACGCGATCCCGTGAGATTAAAGGGGCTCCGACGACAAGTCGGGGCCCCTTTTTATTGGCGCGCTTCCGTTCGTCCGTTGGTCGCCCTTTGTAGGCGCTTCATCTTTCAATCGACTCGTCGCTGGGGCTGATCGAAGCGCGTATGAATGGCGCAGAAAATTGGCGCATTCCGTGGGTTGCGGGATGCGAGGCGACCAGACTTCCCCGGTTACGGCGCAGCGTGTCCCGCATCCCATAACGGATGAGAGGACTCCCCCATGTCACACCGTATTGCCAAATATTTGCTCATGACAGGCGCCGCTGCATTGTCGGCAGGCGCCGCCGCCCCGGTCGCGACTGCCGCCGAGGCGCGCGTCGCGGATACCGATGATGCGCCGACGGTCATCGTGCCGTACGGCGATCTCAATCTGAGCAGCGTCAAGGGCCGCGCTCGGCTGGAAACGCGCGTACGCATCGCCATTCGCGGCATGTGTCGTACCGATCCCCGAGCGACCCTGTCTCAGCGGGCGCAGGAACGCGACTGCATTGCCCATGCGCGTCGCAGCGCCGAACCGCAGATGGCGGCGTTGTTCGGTGGCAGCGATATGAAATTGGCACTTGAACGTCCGGCGGAGGTTGCCGTCCGCTAACCGGCGGTAGAGGCGGTCATGCGCCGTGCATGATCGCCTTTACGTCGTGCAGGTAAGTGCGACCGATCCGGTGCTGTCCGCCTTCGCCCAAGTCCACGCTCCACGCCCCGTCGCCATGATGCTTGAGGCCGACGATGCCGTCGCGCCGGACCATCTTGGACCGGTGAATGCGCATGAACTGATCGGGGTTCATCCGCTCTTCCAATGATTTGATCGTCTGGTGGATCAGCCAGCTTCGGCTGCCGACATAGAGGCGCATATAGTCGCGCTCGGCCTCGATCAGATCGACTTGCGCCGCATCGATGCGCAGCATCTCACCGCGGTTCTGAACCCAGAATTCGTTGATCCACCGGCTCTTCGGCGGGGCAGTTCGCCCAGCGCTGCGCCATTCGCGCACGCGCGCCAGTGCCTTGGCAAGACGATCGGGCGACACGGGCTTGAGCAGATAGTCGACCGCGGCGACGTCGAAGGCTGCGACAGCATAGCGATCGAACGCCGTGACGAAGACGATGGCTGGCGGACAATCGAGCTTTTCGAGCGCGGTCGCCACCTCCAGCCCGTCGAGGTCGGGCATGGCGATATCGCAAAGCAACAGATCGGGCGCGAGCGCCTCGACCATGCGCAGCGCCGATGCGCCGTCGCTGGCGGTACCGACGAGCGAAACCCCGTCCTGCTGCCCCGCCAGAATCTGAAGCCGTTCGATCGCCAGCGGCTCGTCATCGACGATCAGGGTGCGCAGCGTCTGCAGCATGTCAGTGTCCTTCGCCCGCGATCGGCAGCCACAGCGATACCGCGAAGCCGCCGCTGTCCGACCGTCCCCATTCGCAGCCTGCCACCGGGCCGTAGCGTGTGATCAGCCGTTCGCGGACGTTGCCGAGCCCGAGGCCGGTGCCCGATTCGGGGGTCGGTGCGGCGGGGTCGATGTCATTTTCGATCCGGATCACGAGCAGCCCATATTCGCTGCTCGCCGACAGGCGGATCGCAATCCTTCCCTTGCTGGGAGCAACGCCATATTTGATCGCATTTTCGATGATCGGTTGCAGGATCAGCACGGGAACGCGCGCATTCTCCAGCGCTTTCGGCATCGTCACCTCGACCTGCAGGCGGTCGGGAAAGCGCGCCTGCTCGATCTGGAGATAGAGGCGCTGGAGCGCCATTTCCTCGTCGAGGCTGACGAGCTGTTCGGGATCGATCGCGAGGCTCGATCGCAGGAAGGACGACAGATTCATGATCATCGTCTCGGCCTCCGCCTGCGATCCGCGCATGACGAGCGTCGACAGCGAATTGAGTGTGTTGAACAGGAAGTGCGGGTTCACCTGATAGTGGAGCGCGCGCAGCTGCGCCGCCTGCGCCTCGACCCGGTAGCTGTTGGCGCGGCGCTCGACCGCGCGCATTTCGTTGGCATAGCCGAAGGCGACATAGAGCGCTGCCCATACCGCGAAGAAGAAATACCAGCGGATCGAGCTGTCGAGGATCAGCACCGTTTCCCAGGCAATGGGGAATTTGGACTGCACCTCTTCGATGATCTTCTGGGTATCGCCTGATGGAAACCAGTAGAAGAAGACGAGCAGATTGATGCTCGCGTAGATGACGACAAGCGGCACAGCGGCGCCCATCGCGACGGCGAGCCGCGCGCCAAAGCTTTTCGGCTGAACCCGCTGGATGAGCTGATAGAGGGTGAAGGTGCAGAGGATACCGGCGATGACGACGATCGCGCGGCGGCCGATCGCACCCCATTGCTCGGCTGCCCCGGCCAGCAAGGCCAGCCCGGTCGTGATCAGGAAATAGATCAGCCACATCGCGATGATCGAACCGATCGCGACGCGGGGATTGACGCGGGCGTCCGACGCGCGCCAGCCCGGCGATGCGGCCAGCATGTGCGCGCGCTGGTCGCGCAGCGTCTCTTTGCGGATGGTCATGTTCATTGCCGTCGCTTTTGCGCGAATATGGCGCAAAAAACTAGGTGCGCGCGCTGCGTCAGTCGAAGCCGCGCGCCTTTTGGTCGAAACGCGGCCGGTCAGGCGACGCGGGGTTGCGGCAGCGTGCGGCGCCAGTTGCCGCGGCGATAGACAATCCACGCCATCGTCAGCGACGCGAACGAGGACAGCGGAAAGCTCCACCAGATCGCATCGCCGCCGAGCGCCGGGTAACCCAGATAATAGATGCCGAGGCGGATCGGGAACATCGACAGGAACAGGATGACGAGCGGTGGCACGACCGATCCGTTGGCGCGGAGCGTTCCGATCAGCACGATCGTCGTGCCGAAGGGCAGGAAGGTCCAGGTCGCGAGCAACTGGATATGGCGCGCGGCATCGATTGCCGCGGTATCGCTACCGAGGAAAAGGGCGAGCGCAGCGCGGTCGAAAAGGAGCAGCAGCGCGATCAGCACCCCGGTCATCATCAGGTTGATCGCGATGCCGCTATTGGTGATGGTGGTGACGCGGTTCCACTTTGCAGCGCCGATATTCTGCGCGACCATGGCGCTGACCGCCGCGCCGACCGCGAGCGCGGGCATCTGGACATAGTTCCACAATTGCAGCGTCGCGCCATAGGCAGCGGCGGTGACGAGCCCTTCGCGATTGACCAGCCCGACCATCACCAGCCCGGCGCCCGAAATGACGAGCATCTGCGCGCCCATCGGCAGCCCCTTGCCGATGATGAAGCGCAGTTCCTCCATATTGGGGAGGAGATATTTGAGCTCGGGTCCGCGCAGCCGCAGCACATGGTCGCGGGCATAGAACCAGCCGAGCATCGCGATCAGGCTGATCGTCCCGGCAATCGCCGTCGCGAGCGCGCTGCCCGCGATGCCGAGGCGCGGGAAGGGGCCGATGCCGAGGATCAGCAGCGGGTTGAGCGCGATGTCGAGGACGACCGACAACAGCATGAAGCGCAGCGGCGTCACCGCGTCACCGGCACCGCGCGACGCCATCATCAGCGTTACCGTCAGCATGCTCGCCGGAATCGCGATGAAGGTCACGCGCAGATAATCGTGCGCAAGGTCAAAGGCTTCGGGCGGGGTCTTGAGCCAATGCAGGATGGTGGTCGAGGCGAACCAGCCGACGACGGCGATGACGAGCGAGAAGATCAGCGCGAGGCCGACGACAGCGCCGGTGGCGCGGCGTGCCGCGTCGGTATCGCCGCGCCCGATCGCCTGGCCGATCAGCACCGTCGCGGCCATTCCGAAGCCGAAGAAGGTCGCGAACATCAGGAACATGATGATGTTCGCATTGGCGGTCGCGGCGAGCGCGCTGCCGCCGAGGAACTGGCCGACCCACACCGAATTGATCGACCCCGACAGCGTCTGCAGCACGTTTGATGCGAGCGTCGGCAAGGCGAAGAGGATCAGCGTCTTCGCGATCGGCCCTTCGGTCAGGTTCATGCGTCCGGCGCCGCGCGCGGTCTGGCGCGGCGGAACCGGCGCGGCGGCGGGATCGGCAGCGGCGGCTACCGGCGTAACGGACGCGTTTTCGCTCACCCCAGCCGCGCCAGCGCGGCGGTCAGGCGGTCGGCCTCGGCCTCCTTGGCGGCATGGTCGGCGCGCGCCTTGTCGACCGCTTCGGGCTTGGCGCGTTCGACGAACGAGGGGTTGTTCAGCCGACCCGCGAGGCTGTCGCGTTCCTTGGTCGCGGCGGCAAGCGCCTTGGTCAGCCGCTCGCGCTCGGCGGCGATGTCGATCACGCCTTCGAGCGGGACGGTGATCGTCTCGCCCTCGACGACGAGCTGTGCCGAGGCACCAGCCGGAGCGGGATCGAAGCTGATCGCTTCGAGCCGCGCGAGGCGGTCGAGCTGCGCCGATAGCTTGTCGGTACGGCCCTTGAGCGATGCCGGAAAATGCGCGGTCAGGCGCGCGCCCGGCGGCAGGCCGAGCTCGGCCTTGGCGGTCCGCAGCTCGCTGACGAGCTTGATCAGCCAGTTCACATCTTCAGCTGCCTGTTGGTCGATGGCTGGAGCAAAGAATTTGTTCTCATTAACAACAAGAGGGGGCTCGATTATCTGTTTGGGGAATGGCTCTGGCCATTTGGCGGTGATCAGCGGATAGTCGGCGCGCTCGCCCAAACCCGTCCACAGCTCTTCGGTGATGAAGGGCATGAAAGGGTGGAGCATGACGAGGATTTGGTCGAGCACCCAGCCGGCGACGGCTTTTGTCTCGTCGTCGATCGCGCCTCTCTCGACTTCGCTCGAGACAGGCTTGATCAGTTCGAGATACCAGTCGCAGAAACGATCCCAGGCAAAGCTGTAGATCGCATTCGCGGCCTCGTCGAAGCGATAGGCGGCGAAGGCACTCTCCATCGCCGCGACGGTGGCGGCGACCTCGCCGATGATCCAGCGGTTGACCGGCAGGCTCGCGGGCGGCGCTTCGAAGCTGGTCGACGCCGAAATGCCATTGGCTTCGCAGAAGCGCGCGGCGTTCCACAGCTTGGTCGCGAAGTTGCGATAGCCCGCGAGGCGCGCGTCATCCATCTTGATGTCGCGGCCCTGGCTTTCCATCGCCGCCATGAAGAAGCGCAGCGCGTCGGCGCCATATTGGTCGATCAGGCCGAGCGGGTCGACGACATTGCCCTTCGACTTCGACATCTTCGCGCCGTCGGGCGCGCGGACGAGGCCGTGGAGATAGAGCGTCTTCCACGGCACGTCGCCCATGAACTCCATCCCCTGCATCGCCATGCGCGCATCCCAGAAGAAGAGGATGTCGAAGCCCGAGATGAGCACGTCGTTGGGGTAGTGGCGTTTCAGAAGCTCGGTGTTTTCAGGCCAGCCGAGCGTCGCGAAGGGCCAGAGCGCGGAGGAGAACCAGGTGTCGAGGACATCCTCGTCTCGGGTCAGAGCGACGCCTGTGCCAGCCTGTGCCTGCGCTTCCTCTTCGGTCTCGGCAACGAAGATGCGGCCATCCTCGGCATACCAAGCCGGAATCCGGTGTCCCCACCAGAGTTGGCGCGAGACGCACCAGGGCTGGATATTTTCCATCCAGTTGAAGAAGGTCTTTTCCCACGTCTTGGGCACGATGTTGATCCGCCCGTCGCGCACAGCGGCCATCGGCGGCTGCGCGAGCGTTTCGGCGTCGACATACCATTGGTCGGTCAGCCACGGTTCGATCACCACGCCGCCGCGGTCGCCGAACGGCGTCTGGATCGTGCGCGGTTCGGCGTCATGTTCGTTCCCGTCCTTGTCGACGTGCGGGATCAGGAAGCCGGCTTCCTTCATCCGCGCCACGACCAGTTCGCGGGCGCCATCGACACCATCGCGCTTGAAGCGGTGGAGGCCGAGATATTCCTGCGGGATTAGCCCGTCGGCCGTCTGGATGACGTTCGCATCGCCATCGAACATGTTGAGCATCTCGGCGGCCTTGAACCCCGCGCGCTTGCCGACCTCGAAGTCGTTGAAATCATGCCCCGGCGTGATCTTCACCGCGCCCGAACCGAGTTCCGGATCGGCATGTTCGTCGGCGACGATCTTGAAACGGCGGCCGGTGATCGGCTGGAGGATGTCCTTGCCGATCACGCTCTTGTAGCGCGCGTCATCGGGATGCACCGCGACCGCCATGTCGGCGAGCATCGTTTCGGGGCGCGTCGTCGCAACCTCGATATAATCGCGCCCGTGGTCGAGCGTCACGCCGTCGGCGAGCGGATATTTGAAGTGCCAGAAGCCGCCCTTCACCTCGACCGTTTCGACCTCGAGGTCGCTGATCGCGGTCTTGAGCTTGGGGTCCCAGTTCACGAGGCGTTTGTCGCGGTAGATCAGGCCCTTTTTATGGAGATCGACGAACACCTTGACCACCGCGCGGGTGAAATGCGGGTCCATCGTGAACTGTTCGCGCGACCAGTCCATCGAGCAGCCGAGGCGGCGGAGCTGGCCGGTGATCTGGCCGCCGCTTTCCGCTTTCCACTGCCAGACCTTCTCGACGAAGTCCTCGCGGCTGTAATTGGTGCGCTTGTCCTGCCGCGCTTCCATCTGGCGTTCGACCACCATCTGCGTCGCGATGCCGGCATGGTCCATGCCGACGACCCACAGCGCATCCTTGCCGCGCAGCCGCTCGTAGCGGACGAGCACGTCCTGCAGCGTGTTGTCGAGCGCATGGCCGATGTGCAGCGCGCCGGTGACGTTCGGCGGCGGGTTGACGATCGTGAAGGGTGTCGCGTCGGGACGCGCGGGGCGATAGAGCCCGCGGCTTTCCCATTCGTGGGACCATTTCGCCTCGATAGCGGCGGGATCGAAGGTTTTTTCCATCGGCATAGCCGGGCGCCTTTGCCAGTCGGGGGGCGCAGCGGCAAGGGGGGACACGCATTTGCTGCAAGCCATCGCGTGTCCCCGCGAAGGCGGGGACCCATCTTCTGCCGGTTCCAACTTGCACCGGCCGGTGATGGGCTCCCGCCTTCGCGGGAGCACGCGGTCTTGCCTATTTCTTCAGATAGCTGTCCAACCAATTAAACACGGTCTGGTGCCACTGGACGCTGTTCGCACCCTTCAGCACCCAATGGTTTTCGTCTGGAAACACGAGCAATTGCGACGGAACGCCGCGGCGCTGAAGCGCGGTGAAGGCGGCGAGGCCCTGCGTATAGGGAATGCGGAAATCCTTCTCGCTGGTGATCACCAGCATCGGCGTCTTCCATTTGTCGACATGGTTCACCGGGTTCCATTTTTCATATTCTTCGGGAACCTTGAAATAGGGGCCGCCATGCTCCCATTCGTCGAACCACAGCTCTTCGGTCTCATAGGCCATCGCGCGCGCATCGAAGACGCCGTCGTGCTGGACGAGGCATTTGAACCCGTCGGTCCACTGGCCGGCGATCCAGTTCATCATATAGCCGCCATAGGACGCGCCGAGCGCGCAGGCGTTGGCGATGTCGAGCTGTGCATCCTGCTTGCCCGCCGCCGCGAGGCCGAGCTTCAGATCTTCGAGCGGCTTGCCGCCCCAATCCTTGTTGATGCTGTCGGTGAAGGCCTGCCCGTAACCCGTTGATCCGTGGAAATCGACGGTGACGACGCCATAGCCCTGTTGCGCGAACAGGCGGGGGTTCCATCGCGTCGACCAGCTGTTGCCGAAGCTGCCCTGCGGACCGCCGTGGACGATGAAGGCGACCGGCAGCTTCGCGGCGGTCGCATTCGCGGGCTTGAGGATCATCCCCCACACCTTGTCGCCATTGGCGCCGGCGAACTGCATGCGATCGAGCCGCACCGGGGCGAATTCGGCCATGCGGTCGGCGTTGACCGCGGTGAGCTGCGTCACCTTGCCCTTGGCATCGCGGACATAGACGTCGGTGGGGGCTAGGGCGGTGTTGCGCGCATAGAGCAGCGCGCCGCCGGGCAGCACGCTGACATCGCCGATGTTGCCGTCGAAGGCTTCGTTCGACGCCTTCAGCCGTTCGACCTTGCCGCTCGCTGCGTCGACGCGGAACAGGGGATGTTCAAGCGTGTCCTGCGCGGTGACGAACAGTGCCTTGCTGTCGGCGGCCCAGGCGATCGAGGCGACCGAGCGGTCCCAGTCGTCGGTGAGCTTGCGCGTGTCGCCGGTCGCAAGGTTGCGCAGCATCAGCACCTGCCGGTCAGCCTCATAACCCGGCCGCGCCATCGCGACATAGGCCAGCCATTTGCCGTCGGGCGACGGGGTGGGCAGGGTGTCGGTCGCCTGGTTCGCCTCGGTCAGATTGACCGGCATCATGCGGCTGTCGACCAGCCAGCTATAGATGTCGAGGTTGGTCGAGGTCGGCTCGTGGCGATCGGCCTTGCGCAGCGTGAAATAGACGGTGCGGCTGTCGGCGCCCCAAGCAAGCTCTTCGCCGCCGCCAAAGGGTTTCGACGGCGTGTCGCCGACCAGTCCGGCCGCGACCGGCCGCGCCGCGCTAGCCTTGCCGTCCGCCAGATTGAAAACGAAGGGGCGGCTGTGGGTGCCGGGGGTTTCCCACGTGTCCCAGTGACGGACGAAGCCGGTTCCGTCCTTGTAGAGGCGCCCGCTGCCGGGGCCGACAAGCGCGCCCTTGTCCTTTACGTCCTTCGCGTCGCAGCCGAAATCGGCGCACTCCATCGGGATGTCGCCCCATGCGAGCAGGCGCGCGCCATCGGGCGAAATCTTGAAGCCCGCGACATCGGCCTTGGTATCAGTAACCTGCGTCGCGGGCGTGCCGGCCTTCGGATCGATCCGCCAGACCTGATCGCTGCCCGAGGCGTTCGAGATGAAATACAGACTGCCGTCGGGCGCAAAGGCCGGCGATGCTTCATTCTTGCCGGGCGCATCGGCGATTCGTGCGGGCTTGGCGTCCTTGGCCTTGCGATCGACGAGCCAGAGCCCGGTCGAGCGCTTGTAGGTTTCGGGCGCGGTCTCGGTCATCTGGAACACGACCCATCGCCCGTCAGGCGAAGCCGTGGGCGCAGCGACGCGGTTGAGCGTCGCAAGATCGACCTCGGTCATCGGCCGGGCGAGAGCGGGCGTGGAAAGGGCGGCGGCGAGCGCGAGCGCGCTGGGGATAAGAATGTTACGCATGCCGCGGGTTTAACGCTGCGGCGGGCGGGTTCAAGTCCTGATGGCGGTGGACGTAGTCCAGTGCGAACCGGTCTCCGGTCGGATTCCCAACTTAACGGGAAAATAACGGGAAATTCCGGCATTTCGCGTGCCATCAGGCTGGAGCGCTCCGCGATGCGCGCCGGATTTCCCGCGGCACGCCGATAAAATCCTGTTTCTCGATAACGGGAATTTGTCGGGAATCCCGGATGATTTAACGGCATGAGCTACGGCATAGACGGGAAGTGCCAGAAAAATTTCAAAGCGCTCTTGCAAACCGAGCGGAGAAGGTATCCATTAAGGTCAAGCCTTCGAGAGAAGGCGTTTCGACCAGCCAAGGAAGGATCGGTCGACCAGTGTTTGCGCAGACGCGCGGGCCGGTCGGTTTCCTTCCGCGAGACCCCCGCCGCGCGCCAGCGCCGGCGGGGGTTTTGCTTTGGAGGTTGAAATGGTTGTAAAGCGTTTGAAGGAAGGTAGTTTAAAGGGAGCCAAGCTCGACAAGACGGGACGACGTCGCAACGCGCTCGCGTCGCGGCGATTGGTGGCCGAGCGTAGCGGGCGGAACGATCCGCTTCCGACACTGCTGTTCGAGACGGCGGCGATCGCCGAACTCCGGTCCACGGGACATGAAGTCCGTAAGCTCGACCAGAAACATGTTGAAGCAATCGCGCGTTCGATCACCAGCCACGGTTTCTGCGTACCGATCCTCATATCAGGTAATCTGGTTGTCGATGGCCAGGCCCGCATCGCGGCGGCGACGCAACTCGGAATTCGCGAAGTGCCGGCGATCCAGTGTCAGCATCTCGATGAGATCCAGATCAGGACCCTTCGGCTAGCCTCGAATAGATTAGGCGAGAAAGGGGAGTGGGATCTCGATCAATTGAAGGTCGAATTCGAAGAGCTGATCGAATTCGGTGCCGATCTCGATGATACCGGCTTTTCGCTTGAGGAAGCGGATATCATTCTCGCCGATCCGATCGATCCGGAAACCCCCGGTGAGGATGATTTACCGGAACCGCCTGCCATACCGACTACCAAGGTCGGCGACATATGGAGTTTAGGAAAGCACCGCATAATTTGCGGCGATGCGCTGAATGAGGGGGCTTTCGGGGCGCTCATGGGCGACGAAAAGGCGGATGCTGTCTTCACCGATCCGCCGTACAACGTTCGGATTAAAGGCAATGTTAGCGGCCTCGGCAAGAAGGTTCACGACGAGTTCGTGATGGGGTCGGGCGAATTGACCCGCGACGGGTTTCGAGACCTCCTTCTTCGATCAATAACGCTCCAGAGTAAATGTCTACGCGAAGGCAGCGTCCTGTTCGTCTTTATGGATTGGAGATCTATCTCCCTCCTTTTCGACGTCGGCGAGACTGCAGGCCTCACGCTGATCAATCTTGTGGTTTGGTATAAGCAATCGGGGGGTATGGGCGCAATGTATCGCTCTGCCCACGAACTGATCGCCGTTTTCTGCAAGGGCGAAGCACCTCACACAAACAATGTCGCGCTCGGCAAAAATGGTCGCGATCGGCAGAACGTTTGGTGTGCACCCGGTGCGAACCGACCGGGATCCTCAGCGAATGCAATGCTCCAGCATCATGCGACACCAAAACCTGTCGAGCTGATCTGCGATGCGATTCTCGACGTCACCTCCCGGGGCGAAACGGTTATCGACAGCTTTCTGGGGTCGGGCACCACACTGATCGCGGCCGAGAAGACCGGTCGGATTTGCTGCGGGATCGAGCTGGAGCCGCGCTTTGTCGATGTGTCGATCCGGCGTTGGCAGGAGTACTCGGGACAGCGCGCCGTTCTCATCGCGACCGGAGAAAGCTTCGACGAGGTCACCGTCAGGCGGGCGTCTGGCGTCAGGGACGAGGGGGAATAATGATGACGACGGTTTATGGCAGAGACGGGGAACCGACCGGGCACCCGAACTACGAGGTCGGTTATGGCCGGCCACCGGAAAAGACGCGCTTCAAGAAAGGGAACAAAAGCGGCAGGGGAAGGCCCAAGGGCTCACCCAATCTGAAGACCATGGTCAACCGGATTGCCGACGAGAAGGTTTCGGCAAAAATCCAGGGAAAGCCAGTCAAGATGAAGCGCAAGGAGCTCATGCTTCTCCACGTCGCCACTCTTGCCTGCCAGGGTGATCTCAAGGCTCTCGACCGCTTCCTGCCCTTGGTCGAGCGTTTTGAAGATGCCCAGGAAGCGGTTGTAATTCCCACAGAAGACACGCGCGAAGACCTTGCCGCGATCGAAGAATATCTCCGATACCATGGCAGGTCGGGAGAGACTGATGGAGCTTGACCCTCATTCAGTGCGCCGTGCTCACGACCAGCTGTGCCAAAGCGACCTCGCGGTGTTCACACGCGGCGCGTTCCGACAGCTTCACGACGAGCCCTACGAGGATAATTGGCATATCCACGCCATTTGTCATCGGGTCGGTAAGATGTTCGATGGGAAACACCGTCGGTCGATCATTTCGATGCCTCCTCGCACGATGAAGAGCTTTATCGGCAGCGTGTGCGCGCCCGCCTGGATTCTGGGTCGGAACCCAAGCGCGAAGATTATTTGCGCATCTTACGCCCAGGATCTGTCAGCAAATTTTGCGTTCGAAATGCGCCGGTTGATGCAGACCGATTACTATAGGCGCGTTTTTCCCAACACACATCTCGATCCCAAAAAGACCAGTACCGAGGAGGTCAGAACAACGCGAGGCGGATATCGCTTGTCGACGTCCGTTGGTGGTACGCTGACGGGCCGCGGCGGTGACTTCATCATCATCGATGACCCTATCAAGGCGAAGGACGCCTATTCCGAGGTTGCCCGAGATGGTGCCTATGATTGGTATCGTAACACTGTCACCAGCCGACTGAATAATCCCAAAACGGGCCGCATTCTCGTGATTGCGCAGCGCCTTCATATGGAAGACTTGCCGGGGCGGCTCCTTGATGCCGGAGGATGGGACGAGCTTGTTCTACCCCTGGTTGTGGATCGCGAGCAATATATCGAGGTCGCTCCGATGCGGCAGGTTGAACGTCCTGCCGGAAACATTCTGCACGATGCCCGCTTTTCAGATGAAACGATTTCGCGCCTCCGTGCGGAAATGGGAGAGCAGGATTTTGAGGCCCAGTACAACCAGCGGCCGCTGCCACCCGGAGGCGCGATTTTCAAACTTGCATGGCTGCAACGATTTGACGAGCGTCCACCGCCATATCAGGTTCAAGGAATATTCCAGAGCTGGGATACGGCATACGAACTGAACGATCATAATGACTACAGCGTCTGTTCGACCTGGGCGCTGTCGGGGAAAAAATGCTATTTGCTCGACATCTATCGGGAGAGGCTCTCCTTCCCCGAGCTAGAAAAGGCCGTTCTCGCGCTACGGGCTAAGTGGTGCGCCGATCTCGTGATTGTTGAAAAGGCGGGGGCTGGCATAAGCCTGTACCAGAACCTTCGATTTCAGCGGCACAACTGGATTTATGACCTGAAACCCGTGGGCTCGAAGCAGGATCGTGCTTCCCAGCAGTCACCCAAATTGGAGCGTGGGGAAATCTGGGTTCCCCGACAGGCTCCCTGGCTCAAGGCGTTCGAAGATGAACTCGCCAGCTTTCCGCACGCTCGGCATGACGACCAAGTCGATAGCATCGTTCAGTTCCTCGCTGCCGTCGACACCGGAAGATTGCTGACCGAAGCTGACTTTGCGAAGCGACGGTGATCTATCGCGTCTCGAAGCCCCCGAGAACGATGTTGGTAGGATCGAGCACGAGACCGCACTGAATGTCGGCGATCAGTGCGGACACCTCGTTCTTGACCTCGCGCGGGTTCCGAATCGTTGGTGTCGACGGGTAGTCATAGAGGGCGCTCAGATAATAGGGAGCCTTGGGCGCGACCACGAATGCGAGTTGAAGCGTAGGCTTTAGCCGCATCGCATCCTGCGGCGACATCGGAATGCTGCCGGCGATGTTGCTGCCGTTCTGCGCCGCCGGGAAGAGCGCGTCCTTACCGTACACCGCTTTGGATTCGAAAATCCCGCGCGTACGCCGGAATATCTTGGAGACTTGGGTCTTAGCTCCGTAGGAATTGGATGCGGAATAAGAGCCGGTGACAGTCTCGTCTTCTTTGATGACGACATCGATATTGAGGTAGCTCGATTCCATGACTCCGCGATAGGGGGCGCCCGGACCAAAGAGCGCGTCGGCATTGAATCCGAGATTCCGGAAGGCGTAGGAGACGATGTTGAGCTGCTGGGCATCGGCGTCGTAGAGCAGGTGCTTCCGGTCCTCCGGCGCCTTTCGAACAATCAGGGTTCCACCGAGTTTCGCGATCGCTGCGCTCTTCCGGCTATTATATTGGTCGGTACTTTCGAACTCGCCTTTCTCACCGATCGCCCGAAACGGAGCCATGACGTCGTCAATATCTCGCGGCGCAACGACCTGCCCAACATAGGATGCGCATGATTGTGCATGCGCAACAGGTGGCATCAATACGCTTCCCGCCGCCAAAACCAACGCAAGCTTCATATACCCTCCATCGCGGTCGTCTGCCCAATTGCGTGTCGACGATCAGTGACGCATCTAGTGCTCTGTGAGAGCGGCAAGTCAAGTTCATTGTCACTGATCGTCTGTAGATCAATCAGTCACATGGCGCTCTTTAATCGGGCGTGGATATACGCGTTCGCCTCGGTCGGAATGTTCGAAGCCTCAGGGAAGAGCGAGGCTGGAGTCAGGAGGATTATGCTGACCGTGCCGACATCCACCGCACCTATGTCAGCGACATCGAGCGAGGACGGCGGAACCCAACAGCCACGGTAATCGAGAAACTTGCCAAGCCGTTTGAGATCGCGCCGGGGCGTTTGCTGGATTAGGCGAATTCTTCGCCATCGTTGGTCGGCCAAAATCGCGGCTACTGTATCGGCGAGCGTAGCGCTTCAATTGCTTCTGCGAGAATTGCTATCCGATACCCCAGCTCAATTAGTTGGGAGACGTCGGGGCCAGCTTCGTTGTCTGGCGGAAACGCCGCAATCGTTGCGGCATCTTCAGCGGCGATCAGCGCGAGGTTGAGCAACCCGCGTGCCGGAGCGCATTCGATATGTGGTTCGCGTTTCATTCCATAATGAATGCTCGAATGATGAATTAAGTCCAGTGACAAGATAGGTATAGACGAGAACTGTGATTAAATTTCACACATATTCCGCGCGATATGGAAATATCTTCTTATTTTGTTTGAAAAGTCTTTTTGCACTCGACTTGTGAGGCGGGGCGAGCGATCGCCTTGTCTATGAAAAAGAGACCGATTGAAAATCATGGACGAGAGAGCGCAACGGATCATGCAGTATATTCTGACCTAGAGTTGCTAGCCGAGATGCCATTGCCTGCTCTGCGCAAGAAATGGCAGGCGTCATATGGTGACCCCGTGCCGAAGGTGAGTGCTACTGTATTGCGATTGGCGATCGCGTTCGAAATGCAAAAGTCTAGGTTTGGAGATTTGTCGCGGGAGGCAAATCGGCGGCTCGATTATCTTGCGCGCGGGAAGACGATTAGTTTGCCGCTGCAACCAGGAATGCGTCTCGTCAGAGAATGGAAGGGACGCCTGCATGTGGTTGTCGTGGACGCCGACGGCAGCCTGATTTGGCAGAAGCGCGCTTGGCGGTCACTCAGCGAAATTGCTCGGGCGATCACGGGGACGCAGTGGTCTGGGCCGGCGTTTTTCGGTCTTACTGAGAAAGCGGCAGTTGCATGAAGCGGCTGCGCTGCGCTGTATATACCCGCAAATCGACCGACGAGGGGCTTGGCCAAGATTTTAACTCGCTCGACGCGCAGCGCGAGGCCTGCACTGCATATATCAAGAGTCAGGCGGCCGATGGCTGGGTATTGATACCGCGCTGCTATGATGACGGCGGGTTTTCTGGCGGGTCTCTGGAGAGGCCTGCGCTGCAAGCGCTTCTGGCAGACGTAAAAGCGAAAAGGGTGGACATCGTGGTTGTCCACAAGATTGATCGGCTTACACGCTCGCTGCTGGATTTTGCGAAGCTTGTCGAGGTGCTGGAGGCGTCTGAGGCCAGCTTCGTATCAGTCACGCAATCGTTCAACACGACGACGAGCATGGGACGTTTAACGCTCAACATGCTCCTGTCTTTTGCCCAGTTCGAAAGGGAAATCACCGCAGAGCGAATTCGCGACAAGATTGCAGCTTCTAAGGCCAAGGGAATGTGGATGGGCGGAAATCCACCTTTGGGTTACGAGCCTGCCGGACGTAGCCTGAAGATCGTCGATGCCCACGCCAAGCTGATCGTCGAGATTTTCGAGCGCTATGTGGCAACCGGGAACGTGCGCTTGCTCGAGTATGAACTGGATCGAAAGCAGATACGGTTGCCACGGCGGATAGCTCTCTCAGGTCGAGAAACGGGCGGCGGAAAATTCTCGCGCGGCCAGTTATACAAGATACTTTCTAACCCGGTCTATCGGGGCAAGATTGCGCACCATGAGAAGTTGTACGAGGGTCAGCACGACGCAATTGTCGGGGCTGAGCTATGGAACGCCGCGCATCATTTGCTACGAACGAACCGGCAGGGTTATCACGCGACCAAGCGACCGAACGCGATATTGCTCGCCGGGTTGGTTGAGACCGATGACGGCAGGCGCTTCAAGTCGAATCATGCCTGCAAGGGACGAAAGCGGTATCGCTACTACGTGGTTGATCAGGCTTCGGATGCGGGCGTGCCAGGGAATCCGATGCGAATTCCCAACGGAGAGCTGGACGCGGCGGTCTCTCAACTAATTTGCAAAGAACTTCAGGATCCGTTCGCTCTGCTTTTCAAAGCGGACGTCGAACTGCGCCCGTCTGATATCGCGGGCCTCGAGCCCAGGGCGCAAGCCATGCTAGCCGCGGTCGATCAGCGTGACTATTTCACGGTCAGGTCTCTCATTCGAAAAGTGATCATCGGCTCATCATACGTTGAGGTTCAACTCGATGTGTCGGCGCTCCTAAATGGCCTGGCGATCGCAGGTGTCCCCCATGATGACACGATCGCATTGAAAGCGGCGGCGAGGACAATGCGGACAGGCAAAGCGGTCCGGTTGGTTCAACAAAATGGGCGTTCGCCCAACCGGGCGAAGCCAAATCTCGAATTGGCGCGCCATATTGTGAAGGCTCGCGAATGGTGGTCCGAGCTCAAAAGCGGGGACATCCGTATTGCCGACATTGCGCGGCGAGAGGGACTCAACCCTTCCTGGGTTTCTCGGATGGTGCGTCTGAACTTCCTCGCACCCGCCGTTGTGGAAGCAATTTTCGCAGGGACGCTACCAGACCATCTGGGACCCGACTTGTTGCGGCATCCAGACTTGCCGTTATCTTGGCAGAAGCAACTGGAGTTTTTGGCCGTAACGGCGCATAAAAACTAATTAAATCAAAGACTTGGCGGAGCGGGAGGGATTCGAACCCTCGATACGCTTTTGACGTATACTCACTTTCCAGGCGAGCGCCTTCGACCACTCGGCCACCGCTCCGCATATTGCACTGGAAGGCGCGCCCTAATCGCTTGGCGGGGCTTTCGCAAGTCGCATGGCCATGGCAGACAGGCGGCATGAAATATCTTCTGCTCGCCGCGGCTGCGGCATCGCTCGCCAGTCCCGTTCAAGCCCAGGAAGCGACTGAGGTGCCGTCGCCGGGCGAGATTGCGGCCGCGGCGCCCGCGAAGGACTGGGTTGCGATCCCGACGTCGGATCTGCTCGTGATGGACCTTGCGCCCGACGCCAAGGGCAAGGCGCGCCGCGTAGTCCTCCAGCTGATGCCCGCGCCGTTCAGTCAGGGATGGATCGGCAATATCCGCAAGCTCGCCGCCGCTCACTGGTGGGACGGCACCAGCGTCAACCGAGTGCAGGATAATTATGTCGCGCAGTGGGGGGACGCGACCGAGAAAAAGCCTTTGCCCGAGGGTTTGGTAACGGTACCGGAGAGTGAATATTCGGCACCGCCCCATATTTTGGTGGCTCATGAAACCCGTAGTCCGGCCTTGGCGCCGTCCCCGCACCGACCGCGCGGCGATGCGTACGCAGAATTCACCGGTTTTGTCGCAGGCTGGCCTGTCGCCTATGATCATCAGAGCGAATGGCCCATCCATTGCTATGGCATGGTGGGCGTCGGCCGTAACATGTCGCCCGATACCGGTTCGGGCGCCGAGCTTTATGCCGCCATCGGCCACGCGCCGCGCCACCTCGACCGCAATATCGCGCTCGTCGGCCGCGTGATCAGCGGGATCGAATATCTGTCCAGCCTGCCGCGTGGCACTGGACCGCTGGGTTTTTACGAGGATGAAGCCGAGCGCGTCGGGATCCGCTCGATCAGGCTTGCCAGCGACTTGCCGGCAGCGGACCAGCCGCGCTTCGAATATTTGTCGACCGACAGCGATGCCTTCACCAACTATGCCGACGCCCGCGCGAACCGCCGCGATCCCTTCTTCATCCGCCCTGCGGGCGGCGCTGATATCTGCAATATCCCCGTGCCGATCCGGCCCATCGCGGCGAAATAGGCGCGCGTGGAAGATTTCACCGTCACGACGCCGCTCTGGCGCTGGCAGTCGGCGACCGCGCCCGCAGCCTGGTTTTTCCTGACCATCGCGGGTGAGGCGGCAGATGGGATCCGCTTCGCAGCGATCGGCGGACAGTGGCTCGACGGCCGCAAGGGATTCGGGTCGGCAAAGGTCCGCGCGACCGTCGGTGATACCTGCTGGAATACGTCGGTCTTCCCGCACAAGGAAAGCGGCGGCTGGCTGCTGCCGGTCAAAGCGGCTGTGCGCAAGGCAGAGGGCTTGGCGGAAGGCGACGCGGTAACGGTGACGGTCAGTCTTTAAGTGCGTCGCCGGACTTTTCGTCGTGCGTCCGGGCTTCGCGCGTCTGCGCCTTGCGCTTGCGCAGGTTCGCGCGCAGCGCTTCCGCAAGGCGGCGTTCGCGCTCCAAATCGGCGGGGGAAGGCGTCTTGGACATTGCCGCGTCCATGCCCGCGAATTCGGCAAAAGGTCAAGCCTCGCACCTTGACAGGCGCGGGCCGCCCCGCCATAGGCCGCGCCTGCCCAGCGAGTGCGACGCCGCTCCGGGCCCGGATGCTGCTGTAGCTCAGTGGTAGAGCGCACCCTTGGTAAGGGTGAGGTCGAGAGTTCAATCCTCTCCAGCAGCACCATTCTACCCCTAGAAATCCCTGATTTCCGCCCTTCTTGGCCTTCCACTGCTACACAAATATGCTACATGGAAGGCATGGAAATGACCTATGCGCTGAGCCGTAATAAGCGTTCGTCGAAGTGGCAGTTTCGAAAGCGGTACCCGTCCGACGTGGCGAGAATCCTCCCCGGCGAGTTCATCAAGTCGACAGGGGAAGAGGACAAGAGGGCGGCGCAGGCGCGCGTGCCCATAATCGCGGCGGAGTATGAGAGGCGCATAGCGGAGGCCCGCGCGAAGCTTGCGGAGGCGCCGCCGACCACACTATCGGACGCGCAGGCGCTCGCGATGGCCGCGAACTTCTATCGCTCCGCGCTTCCCTCCTACCTTGTTACGCGGCCCATTGGTCAGCTGGAGCAGCGGCAGCTTCTTCAGGACACCCGCGAGCGCCTTGAGGCCACCCGTGAGGCTCTCGGGCGCAATGAGTTCGGCATGGTCGCCGCAGCGGCCCGAACGGCAGCGCGAGGGGCAGGGGTGGAACTCCCTGAAGATTCGCCTGCAATGGATATGCTCCGCCGGTGCCTTATGCTGGCGTTCGTCGAGCTGATGCGCGCCGCCGTGGCTCGCCTCGAAGGCGCCCCCGACTATTTGCCGCAGGGGCTGCCATTGGATGCCCCGGCAGTTCCGGCACCGACCGCAGCGGCCCCTAAGCGGACCATAGAGGCCCTTCTGACCGCCTATGAAGCCGATAAGGCGGCGGGTTGGAGCAAGGCCAGCGCCAATGCGTTCGGGCCGGTTTCGCGCGTTCTGCGCGAAATGTTCGCCGACCGCGAAGTCGGCACGATCACCCGCGAGGAGGCCAAGGGGCTGGTGAAGGTGCTGGAAGGCCTGCCGGTTTCCTTTGGTCGCCGAAAGGAGCTAGCGGGGCTTACCGTGCCGCAGATGGTCGAGCGGGGCAGGGCACTCGGTCTCCCTCTTCTTGCCCCGAAGACGATCAACTCCAAATACCTCGTCAACGTCGCCGCCGTCTTCAACTGGGCGGTAACGGAGCAGTGGATTGCATCCAGCCCCTTCAGGTCACTTTCGGTCTACGATCCGGTGGACGCTGCAGACAAGCGCGATCCGTTCAAGGTGCCTCAGCTCAATAAGCTGTTTCGCTCGGGGCCTTGGCAGTCCCCATGGGCGGAAGATGGGCGCTCGTCGGGCGAATATTGGGTGCCGCTGCTATGCCTCTTTCATGGTCTCCGAAACGGCGAGGCTGCCGGTTTACGGGTGGCAGATGTCGGCGAGGAATCCGGTTTCGCGGTGCTGCATGTCCGGCCCTACGGTGGGCGGACGTTGAAGACGAAGGAGGCGCGGGCAACCCTCCCGATTCACCCCGAGCTAATCAGGCTCGGTTTCCTGTCGTTTGTCGCGGCGCAGCGTGAGGCAGGCGCGGTGCAGCTGTTCCCCGACTCCGATGTCGGCGGCAAGCGCGAGGTCGGCGGGAAGATCGGCGCGCGCTTTAGCCGCCATGTTCAATCGCTCGGGCTGGAAGGGAAGCGGCTCGGTATGCACTCATTCCGGCACTCGTTCGAAGATGCGACCCGCGAGGCCGAACTGGCGCCTAGAACAGCCCTTGCGTTGACCCGAAGGACGGAGGCGGGGTCCGGCAAGTCCTATGGCGACGGCATGTCTACACGCCAAAAGGCGGAGGCGCTGGGGAGGGTGGCCTATCCGGGTCTCGACCTCTCGCACCTTTATCGAAAATGACGCCGTGAGGGGGCCGTTTGGGGCCGTGGAGGGCATTGCTCCGCAACCGCCGCACAGCGCCGAAGTGGAGCTTAATCGGCTCGACGAAGCGAACCGAGGTCGCTTAGGAATACGCTATGGCGAGTCACGACAATATTATTCCTGAGGAATCCTTCAAACAGGACACTACGCAGGGCATTGTAGAGCTGCACCTGACTGGCGGCGTACGCGCTATTGAAGACGGTAACCGGCGGTGGATTTGGCATCCCGTGCTTTCTGGCGGAACCGTGCAGGCATTGGAAGCTTTGCCCATAAATCGGATCGATCAGCACGCCGGACGTGTCGGCCTTCTGCTTTTTGGGGGCGATCAGCAATCAGGTCTAGAAGGCTCGTTAGTGTCGCGGTCTTGGACTCCCCTTAACGGTGCCCACGATGGCACATTGCAGCCTGCCGACCTGTGGGGCGCCATTGCCGGTAATGCGGACAAAGCGGGTGATGAAGCTTATGCGCGGGTTGCAAGGTATATTTCTTTCACCCTCCACGCGGCGGGTATTCGTTTGCGCGATGCGTCGGACGGGTATCGCGCACAACTCCTCCATGCTGTAGAGATGAACTGCCAACACGGACGTCGATACGCCAACATTCCGATGCGAGATATTCAGCTCGCATTCCATTCTGTCCTTTCAGAGCTTGCAAGTGCGCGGGACTATCTCGCCAAGCTGTTAGCTGGACGTCTTGGTGCGCCTCAAAAAGTCGATGCAATGCGCAGCTTCTCGGCGTGGCTCGACAAGGCGCAGCAGGCGCACCTCCGCTCAGAACCGGTCGTTGCTGAGATGCTCGCGGCATACGACGCGACCTCCGCAGACCCTTGGCTACATCAATTGACGGAGTACCGGAACATATTCACTCATCGTCAGCCGATGGGTTCAACGGGACGACCGCAGTGTATGGTATACGAGATCGTGACTGTTTCAGACATCGAATACCCCCGGATAACGTTGCCGCTGTCTGATGGGGACGCTGCGGCGCACGGGCAAGACGCGCTAACCCGCTTTGTCGGATTGTACCGATCCATGATCTCTCTTTCAAAGCTTGCTGCGGCTAATGCGCCCTATAGTACTCAATTGCCCAGCTTCGAGGTACGGTGATTTGCCCCCCGCCGCCTTCCTGCCCCTGACGGACGACCAGAAGGTCGATGCAAGGGCGCTTCACGGCTGGCTGGGGATCGGTCGGGACTTCTCCAACTGGATGCGGAAGCTGATCGACGACTACGGCTTCGAGGCCGGGGAGGACTATTCGCCCGTTTTGGCGAAAAGTTCCGGAGGCCGTCCGAAGAAGGACTACCTCCTGTCCCTCGACGTCGCGAAGGAAATCGCGATGATCGGCAACACCCCCAAGGGCAAGGCCACCCGCCGGTACTTCATCGCCGCCGAGAAGGCTGCCGCCGCAACCACAAGCTCCGCACAATCGAGCTGGACGGCCAGCCGTGGTTCCACGCCACGGACGCCTGCCGCATTCTCGGCCTACGTCTGGAAGGCGGGACAAACCGCCACCTCCGCCGCGTTGAGGCGGATGAGAAGCGGACTATCACGCGGACTAGCACCGCGAGTGCTGGTCAGTTCATCGGCACCGCCAGCATGGCCTCTGCCGTTACCGAAAGCGGCCTCTACAAACTCATCATGCGCTCAGACAAACCGGAAGCGGTCGAGTTCCAGAACTGGGTGACCCGCGAGGTGCTTCCTGCGATCCGCCGCACCGGCGGCTATGTCATGAAGGACGCGAACGTCGGCGCGGTGCTGGACCAGCAGCCCGCCAACCCCGCTTTAACGCATTCGCGCTATCCATCTCAGCGCCGCACGGGACGCTAACGGCTCAGCGACCGCCTTCCGGTGCCCCGTGCGGTACCCCTCAGGCCCGTACCATGATACCATGACACCGTGACGACGGCTTTTTCGTCCGCACAACGCTGCGCGCGCCTGCAGGGCTACTACCCTACCCGAAATCACCCGTGCGGACCTGAGGGGCCGGAAAACCCGCCCAGACGGCCACGAATAAGTCAGGACCACTGATGAGGGAAACCCTGCGACAGAGATGCCGTTGCGGCAAAGTTGACCGCAGGCCTATCGGTCGCCCATGATCGCGGCCTTGGCAGAGGAGGGACCGTGAACCGCCATCTCGACGTCGCCGCATCTCTTGCCGCACCTGATGCCTAGGCTGTGGCCTGATCCTCGCGACCAGCGTCCAATCAGCTGGTGGGAAATCGCGTTCGTGTCGGTAACGACGGCGGCGGGAACGGTGGTGATGGTAGTAAGCTGGCTGCGCTGAGGCTCAGCAAATCAGCGGTATCGGGCGGTAGGTGCAATTAGTCAGGACTATCGGACAAGGGAAACCCTCCGTCCCCGGTCAGGATATTTAAGGTATACCTTAAGGGCACCCTCAAGACCCCCTGACCGTTCCCATGGGTACCTATGGGAACCTCCTCCTACATTCCCTTCAACCACCTCCCACATCGGGGTGCGTAAGGCGGTGGCCGATGGCCGCTGCCACTACTGCGCTGCTCGTCGAAAGAGGTGTCGACCTAGGAAATCATCACCATGACCGAAACTGTAACGATGGATTACCACGGCAAGCCGCTCCGCTATGTCACGAAAGACGGGGAGCCGTGGTTTGTGGTCTCAGACCTGTGCCGCATCCTCTCAATCTACATGCGCGGGGGCAAGCCTCGGACGAAGGAGGCCATGCGGCGTCTGCGCCCCTCTGCGAAATCCCTGCATCCGGTGGAAACATCTTGTGGCCCCCGCCTCGTGGGCATCGTCAACCGGGATGGCCTGTTTGACCTCGCCTTCTGGGCGAAGCAGCCTAAAGGCCCCGAATGGTTCGTTGGGCGCGTTCAGGACGCCCTGACCGCCTAAGATCACTCGCCCCTGAGGAGGGGCCTAGCGCCCTTCCTCCCGCTTCATTCCAGATCGGTCGAACTCCCTGCAGCCTGATTAACTGCGGGTCGAGTTCCCGTAGCCCCCGCCCGTGCCTCACGCCTTTTTGTCGTGGGCGCTGGAGCGCGGCGGGGGCGCCCTATTCCGGCCTGAGCCGGATACATCCCCCTGACTGCAAATCAGGGGGATGGTCTCGCCGTGGCCCCAGCCACACATTCCTCCATGAAAGAATAACGACAATGAGCGACGACAATAGCGGCACTCCCGCCGCAGCACCCTACACCGGCCCCGACTATGGCCTTGGCGACGACAACGCCCTGGCACATGAACTCCAGCAGCGCGACTGGCGGAATGAGCCGCGCACCCACAACCTCTCCCGCATGGGCCTCCGCAAGGCCCCTGAAGCGCCGACACTCGCCGCCCTATCTCCCGAAATGGCGGCGCCTATGCCCGCGAGGTCCGCAGCCAGTGGACGCAGGACAATCGCGAGCGCGAGGACCGCAACGCCCACGGCATGATGCTGAGGGTGAACCCCTCATTCCATATCCGTACAAAACCGCCTAACGGACGTTACGAGGATTTGTAAGGAGCCTGAACCATGTGCCGCGTTGTCGCCTATTACCGCGTTTCGACCGAAGGGCAGGGTCGCTCAGGCCTCGGGCTGGACGCCCAGCGCCATGCCGTCCACGCGCTATGCGATGGCCGGGGATGGGAGGTCGTCACCGAATATACGGAGGTGGAGAGCGGCAAGCGGAATGACCGCCCGCAGCTGGAGGCTGCGCTTGCGGACGCCCGCCGCACCGGCGCCAAGCTCGTTGTTGCGAAGCTCGACCGGCTGAGCCGCAACGCGGAGTTCACCCTGAGCCTGCGTAACAGCGGTGTCGATTTCGTCTGCGCCGACAATCCCGACGTTAACCGGCTGACCATCGGCCTGCTCGCCGTCATCAATGAGGACGAGCGCGAGCGGATTGCTGAGCGCACCCGCGTTGCCCTTCAGGCCGCAAAGGCCCGTGGGGTCCGTCTGGGGAACCCGAACAGCGCCGCTGCGCTGCGGAGGGCGGCGAAGGGGAATGGGGCGGCTGTGGAGGCGGTGAAGGGGAACGCTGAGCGGTTCGCTGCGGACCTGAAGGGGACCGTGGGGGAGATAATGGCGAGCGGTAAGACCTCGCTCCCGGCCATCGCCGCCGAACTGAATGACCGGCACATCCGGACGCGCAGAGGTGGGCGGTGGCATGCGTCCAGTGTGCGCAACATTCTAGCGCGGCTATAAGGCGGCGTATCAGTTTCTGTCTCTTCTCTTCTGGCCCTGCTTTTTTTAGATTGCGGCCAGAGCGAGATTCCGGGGAGAGAAGAGATTGGTTACTACGGGAGACATTTGGCAAGGCGACACCCTTGACCGTCAGAAGGACGGCGACACGGTCTATCGGTTCGTAATGGCGGAGATCAAAGCGCGACGGCGGAGAGGCCTCACCGCCTCCTACGTCCTGAACATCGACGCCGAATGGGGCCATGGGAAGAGTTTCTTCTTGAACCGCCTTTCTACTCAACTTGCACTAGACGGACACGCGGTCGCCACGGTCAATGCATGGGAGAATGATCTCACTAACGAACCGATGGTCGCCGTCATGTCGGCAATCGAAGATGCATTGAAGCCACACCTCTCGAAGGGTGAAGCGGTCAAGAAACACTGGAACAAGTTCGTGCGCGCGAGCGGCCCATTGGCAGTGGCTCTAGGTAAAGGCCTCGCCACGAGCTTAGTCAAGAAACATGCCGACGGGTTTCTAGACGCTATTGAAGAACATCTAGGCTCAGGCTCTTCGCAATCACCTTCGAGAACCGAAGAGGATTCTTCTGTCATCGGAGACGGTGTCGCGCAAGTGATCGAGAAGATAAGCGACGATCTGACAGCGGGCTTGATCGAAGCTCACAGGCAGCATCTCTCGTCAATTAAACAGTTCAGGTCTAACCTAGCTGCCATCGCGGCCAGCATACGGACCAACGAGCATCCTGACGCCCTCATATTCATTTTGGTCGACGAGCTGGACCGTTGCCGCCCGAACCACGCTATCCAGCTTCTCGAATCGATCAAACACCTCTTCAATACCGACGGGATTGTGTTCCTCATCGCAACGAACACCAATGAACTGGCTGCCTCCGTGAAGGCAGTCTACGGGAACGATTTCAACTCTAAGCGGTACCTTCTCCGCTTTTTTGACCGGACATTCCGGTTTCGCGAGGTGGAGATGAAAACCTTCATCTCAAATCTCTTCGACGTATACGGAATTGATCCGAAGGAGTTCGGTTCGCCCCAACTTGAAACGATCCACTGCACAGCCAGCTACTTCGCGGCGTTCGCCATGTCCTTAAGAGATATGGAGCAGTGCTTCGAGATATTCGCAACCGTCCACGCCTTGTGGGAGCACCCGGTTCCTCTCCAGTTGCCGCTTCTATGGCCGCTCATTTATACGAATCACGCCGGACAGCTCGACGCGTTCGACACCTTGCGAGGCATCAACAGGCACATCTCGGTCCTCGATCTTTTCGATTCCAACGTGACTGTCCATAAGCGGACTCAACGCGATTTTACCTCCGGTATCGTTCACCATATCGACGCGACGGTAAGCGATCTAACTGAGGCGTACCTAAATGGATATTCAACGCCTCTTCACGAACTCACAGTGAACTCCGGATCATCAATAGCCCGTCGCATTGCCAACGAGTATTTCACGGCCGAGTTTGGTCAGCTCTATGGGAATCGATACAGCCTAAACGAACCGCCATTTTCCGTCATCAATACCTATGCGGACCACGTCAAGTTGGCCCTCCAGTTTAAGTCATCGAACAATGACGCAGCGGGGGAAGATAAATGAAGGTGGTTCCCTCGTCGCCGGCCTTGCAGCTCCCCTACAGGACTGCTACACAAATGCCCGCAAGTGGTTGTCCATAAGTGGCAGAAAACCGCGATTTCTTGGGGTGAATCTGCGAGTTCAATCCTCTCCAGCAGCACCATTCCCGACTTGGCATCGACGTCGAGGCGGGGCAACCTTAATCGGGGCAGGGCCGTCCCGCACAATCAATTGGGCCCATCCCCGACGACTGGAAAGCCGACCTACCTGAGCGATAGCAGAAAGCCACGCTGCGCCGAGCTGGCCAAGCCATGTGACCAAGGTGATACTATGTTAGCGCTTTATGACCGATTGGAATGGAGGAGGACTTTGCGGTTGGCAGGAGCCATTGGCGCCGTGGCGGCGGCTATTACTAGCGGAGGGACGGGGCAGGCGAGATCGAGTGGGGGGGCGGTGTCGATCCTCCAGTTCATTCCAGCCGAACAACATCGGGCAATCCAAGCGGGGACGTCGCGATATGATGCTACATCGGCAATTCATATGGCGCGCGATGCCGTCGATGGAACCGGGGCAGCGCTGATCATCCCGCCCGGCACCTATTTTGTCGGCGAAGTGAAATTTTCGGGCAGCCACTATCGCATCGAAACTCAGGGGGTGACATTCCGTCAACGCCCAGGGCTGACCGGCGACGATCAGCTTCATCCCATCATCACTTTCACCCGTGACGCGCACGACATCAGTTTGGGAAACATTCGGCTGGTTGGTAATATCGCGACCGATCAGGGCGAATATTCGCACGGCATTGCAGTCTCTTCGGCCGATAACATTACCATCGGCGATGTATATGGGGAAGATATTCGCGGAGACGTCCTCTATACCTATGGACGGACGACGAGCGAGGCAGAGATTCAACGTAATCTTGTTACCGGCGTTATCAGCGGCCGTAACATCTTTCGATGCATCGTTGCCATGGCTGGCGGCGATGCCCGTATCGCAGGCATCGTGCAAGATGGGCCGATCGGATACCGTGATTTCGACGCAGAGCCAAACAGCGGCGGCGCCTATCAGCCGGTTACGGCGCATGTCGGCTTCGTCCGTGGATCGGTCGTCCAGATCACTTCCGACGATCCGCAAGTGGTGAATTTCGACGTGGTCATTGACCACCTCGACCTCGATGGCCGCCGGATCGCGAATTCGGTTCCGGCATATCGCAGCCACGCGGGCGCAAATGCCATCGCGCTCAGTATCAACCGCGTAACTTCGGTTCGAATAGACGAACTTTCCGTTCGCAACTATCCAAGCTATCCGATTGCGCTTTTCGATCGCTGGCGTTCGATCCGCATAGGAACATTGGAGTATCGTAACAGCAATACGGTCGAAACGACATACAAAACGATTGTCTTGCAGCACGGCAGGGCAGGCGAGGGCGTGCTGGCGATCGACAGGATCGTCGGTCGGCTCGCCGATCCTTCGCGCATGGTCTTGCGCGCCGACCGTGGATCACTGCACGTAGAAGTTGGCCAAATGGACGATCCCGGTGGCATTCCGGGCTTATATCTTAGCGGCCGGATCGGGGGGCGCGCGCTGAAATCGAAATCGGCGCCATAGCCGCTGGGATGCCGGCCGACTGTACTGAGTCCATGGCAATATTTTCCGGATCGTATTGACGAACCGACGGCCCTCGCGAGTAGCGCGTCGCTTTGAACAAGTGAAGTAGGCGATAGCGCCCGTGGCATCTTTCTGACAATTTTTCCATGATTTATTAAACGTTCTTGGGTCAGAAATCATTGATTGGAGCCAGAAGTTGACGGTAGGGGCGAGGGCGAACGGGGGAGAAGAAAGCGTTCGATCGAAACGGGTTGCGACCCGTTTCCAGTCCTTGATGCGTCCGAACACGATCTTGATCTGGTTGCGGCACTTGTAGCGACCCTTGTCATATTTGACGGTGTTGTTCCCTATTTTCGCATGGCGTAAGCTCCTTCTCCTGCGAGGCGTAGCGGAGCCAGTCGGCGTTCGGACGCCGGTCGACTGGCATCCATTGCGCTTTGGGCAAACTGTCGAGAATCGGGCGGCCGTTCACATCGGCCACGGCTTGAGGCTTGGCGTTCATGCCGCCATTCGCGCGCCTGACCAGGCGTCTAGGTCCCCCTTTTTGCCCAAGGCTCAACAATGTGCAGTGGGCCTCCAAATAGGTCGCGCCGATTATGATCGTCTTGCGATCGGGGGCCTGAGATGTAGCTAGGACTTCCATCATGCGGAGGAAGGTGCTTTTGCCGCTCCACTGCTTCGAGCGATTGTAGGGCGTTTCTTGGACAAGCGCAGGACTGGCTGTGCCGGGCCGTACTCCCTCGTTGCATCGTGCCCCCTCAACCCATTACGATTGACGAAGATGATCCGGCTCAAAACTCGGCGGTCGTCAATGCACGCGCGACCACGACGCCGTGGGAAATAGGGTTGAAGACGCGCAATCTGCTCATCCGCCGGCCAGAATAAATCACTTAAATTCAGACTCTTTCGTGGCAGTCTGCATCTTAATCGCTACCGCAAATCAATGGGTCTGACCGTAACGCAACCTAGGCGAGCAGCAGTATCGTCGCTAAGGAACGGAAGACGTGGCAGGGGATGATGGATTATGGCGAGCGAGGGTGAAGGGCGAGTCGCGGACGGACGCTGGTCCTTTCTGGTCATCCTGATCGCCATTTCGGCCGCTTTCGCGCTCGTTCTGTGGCCATTTCTGACTGCTATCCTGTGGGCGATAATCGCTGCGATCCTATTCACGCCGGTCTATCGCCGCTTGCTAGCGCGCATGCCCCGCTGGCCGAACAGCGCTGCCTTGCTGACCCTGCTGCTGATCGTCGGGATCGTCATCCTGCCGGCGGCTATACTGAGCGTCGCGCTGGTCGGGGAGGCGACGGCGGTCTATCTGCGCATTCAGTCGGGCGATATCGACATTGCGCGTATTTTTGCGACCTTGTTCGCCGGACTACCCGGTTGGGCGACGACCCTGCTTGCCAACCTGGGAGTCAAGGATCTCGGCGATGCGCGCGACATCTTCGGATCGGGCGCAGCCGACGGCGTGCGCGCGATGCTCGGGCAGGCGCTGCTCTTCGGCCAGAGCCTATTCGGGTTGCTCGTGAAGTTGAGTGTTGTGCTCTATCTCGCCTTCTTCCTGCTGCGCGACGGCGATGCGCTGCAGCGCCGCGTTGCGGCCGCCGTGCCGCTGCGTGCCGATCAACTTGGCCTGCTCGTCGATCGTTTCATCGTCGTGGTGCGCGCGACCATCAAGGGCAGCATCGTTGTCGCGATCATCCAGGGGATAATCGGCGGGACGGTGCTGTGGATGCTCGGGGTCGAAGCGCCGCTGCTCTGGGGCGTGCTGATGGGCGCGGCATCGCTGATTCCCGCGGTGGGAACCGGGCTCGTCTGGGTGCCGATGGCGCTCTACCTCTTTTTCAGCGGGGCAATCTGGAAAGGGGCGGCGCTCGTTTTTTGCGGCCTCTTCGTCATTGGCATGGTCGACAATCTGCTGCGCCCGATACTAGTGGGGCGCGAGACGCGCATCCCCGATTATGTTGTGCTGATCACGACGCTGGGCGGGCTGCAATTGTTTGGGTTTCACGGCATCGTGATAGGTCCGGTGATCGCGGCGATGTTCATCGCGGTTTGGGACATCGCGGCGCAGATGCGCGGCGAGGCTCGGCCGTCGGCAGCCTAGGCCGTGAACCCATCAATCGCTGGCTGGCAACGGCAGGTTGATGCCGCAAGGAAGGTCGTTAAGATAAGGCGATGCTTTCCCTTGACGATCCTTGTTGGAGCGACCTGCAGCACGCTTACGGCAGCGCTGTTGATGTGCCGGAACTCCTGCGGGCGCTGGCTTCATCAACCGGCCCCAAGACGAGCTATCAGGACGAGCCGTGGTTCAGCCTCTGGTCGAGCCTGTGCCATCAGGGGGATGTATATACCGCTTCCTATGTTGCCGTTCCCCACATTGTGGAGATAGCAAGCCAAGTGAGGGAGCCGGTGGATTTTGGATTCTTCCAACTGCCGACCGCTATAGAGGTGGCTCGTCACACTGGACGCGGGCCTGATATCCCCGAGGCTTATGCCGACGACTATCATCGTGCGATCAAGCAACTCGTGGAAAACGTAAGCTTTCACCGAAATGAAGCTTGGGACCAGTCGATGCTCCTGTCAGCGGCGGCCGCGCAAGCTGTTGCTAAGGGGCATGTCGACGTTGCCGAAGCTCTTCTGAACTTGGACACAGACTGGATCGCCAAAATCAATAACTGCGAATTCGATTGAGCTTTCATTGCACGCCAGCTTGTGATTCAGGCTGGGCATGAGCCGATACGACCTGACCGATTTCGGGTGGCGCGTGATCGAACCGCTGTTGCCAAATAAGCCGCGAGGCGTACCGCGCGTCGACGACCGGCGGGTGTTGAACGACATCTTCTGGGTTTTGCGTTCCGGTGCGCCGTGGCGCGACCTTCCAGAACGCTATGGCCCGCGCACGACGTGCCACAATCGCTTCACCCGATGGCAAAAAGCCGGGGTCTGGGACCGGATGATGGACGCGATCACCGCTGCCCACGACGACGACATCTAAATGATCGACAGCACGTCTTTTCGCGCCCACCAGCAGGCCGCGACGGCAAAAAGGGGGATCGAGATCATTGTCTCGGTCGTTCCCGAGGCGGGCTCACCACCAAGATCCACGCGGTCGTCGATGGGCAAGGCCTCCCGATCCGGCTGAGCCTGACCGCTGGGCAAAGCCATGATGGTCAAGCCGCTGATGATTTGCTCGACCATGCCGGCGCCGGAACAATCGTGCTGGCCGACAAGGCCTATGATGCCGATCGCATTCGAGCATCCCTCCGCGAGTAAGGCGCTTTCGCCAGTATTCCGCCCAAAGCCAACCGGCGTTCGAAGCCCTATTTCAGCACGTGGCTCTATCGTGAGCGGAACCTGATTGATCGCTTCTTTTCCAAGCTAAGGCACTTCCGCCGCGTGGCAACGCGCTATGACAAGTTGGCCGAAAACTTCCTCGCCATGGTCCAACTCGCATCAATGCGCCTGTGGCTCCAGGTTTATGAGTCATCGTGTAATTGCGGCTGCTTCCTCGGGCCATTGTTGAGGCGCACACTTCTGGTTGTCGAATCCTGGAGGAAGGAAGCAGCCATGGAGAATTTTGCCGGATTAGACCTGTCGATGGAAAGCACGCAGGTCTGCATCATTGACGAAAAGGGTCGAACGCTCGCGTCGGAAAAGGTTGAAAGCAGCCCGGCTGCGATAGCTGATATGCTCGATAGACATGCTCCGCTTGCTCGTGCGGTTATCGAGACTGGCCGCATGTCGCCAGCGATCTGCCACGGCCTTCGCGAAATGGGCGTGCCGCTTGTGTGTATCGACGCCAGGCAGGCGCATCAGAGCCTCAAGGCGATGAAGGCGAACAAGACCGATCCGCATGATGCGGCGGGGCTCGCGCAATTGGCGCGAACAGGCATCTACAAGGAGGCGTTTGTCAAATCGCCGGCGGCGCATGGGGTACGTAGCGTGATCGCTGCCCGCAGCCATCTGGTTGAAGCTCGCGTCAAGCTCGATAACATGATCCGCGGCCTTTGCGCGACGTTCGGTTACCGCCCTGGCGGGGAAAGGCTTTCCTCGACCGGAACATGGAGGCGACGCACATCCGGGGCTGGGCGAGGCCATCGCCTCCTTGTTGTCGGTACGATCCGCAATCGTCGACCAGATCAAGGAGATGGATCGCCGGTTGCGTTTGATCGCCAGCCAGTCGCAGGCCTGCGAAATCCTGATGACCATCCCCGGCGTGGGCATTCAGACCTCCGCCGCCTTCGCAGCGGCGATCGATGAAGCGGGTCGGTTCCGACAATCGCGCAATGTCGGCGCCTACTTCGGACTTGTACCGCGGCGCCACCAGTCCGGTGAGATCGACTGGACGGGGCGGATCACCAAGCAGGGTGATGACGGCATGGTGCGCAAGCTGCTCTATGAAGCGGCGAACTCGATCCTCACTTGCAGCCGAGAGACCTTCGCCCTGAAGACCTGGGCGATGAAAATCGCCAAGCGCCGCGGCCTGAAGAAGGCCCGCGTCGCTCTCGCCCGCCGCCTTGCGGTCATAATGCATGCCATGCTGCGCGACGGCACTTTGTCCCGGGCATGAGATGAGGTAGAAACATCTTGCCAGCGGTGAAGCGTCACAGCTGATCCGAGGGCGGTGTCCCGCGAGGGAACGCAGGGGGCGGACGATCTGCGAAGGTTACCGGATGGGCCCAAAAGCCCGCATCGAGTCAATGCAACGTTCGCCTCTGTGAGACCCGATACAGCACGACCAGGCTCCGGCTCGGCCAGTGCGGACAGATCCATGAAACCCTCATGGGATCAACACCGCCTAAGCTCTGCAATTACAGATCTACGGCCTAGATCTTTGCTTCGAGCAGCCAGTCGTGGAACAGCTTGACCGCGGGCTGGCGCAGCGCGCGGGGGCGGCAGACGAACCAATAGCTGTAAGGGCTATCGACGTCGAAATCGAACAGACGCACTAGCCGCGGATCCTGCGCGTCGTCGAAATGATGACCGTGCATGAAAGCGACGCCGATTCCCTGCGCTGCCGCCTCGAGCATCAACGGTCCCGAATCGAAGAAGTCGGTTCCCATAGGTTCGAGATAGGGCATGCCGATTGCATTGCGCCATTCGTTGAAGGTTTCCGGCATTTCGCGATGCAGCAGGATCGTCGCGCGTTGTAGTTGTTCGGGCACCGCAATCGGGCGCTCGCCATCGGTCAGTCCGCGCGCAGCGATCGGGAACACCTTGTCCTGATCGAGCCGGGCGGCATAAAGTGCCGGATCAATCGCGCGGGCAAGCGCGATCGCGGCGTCGATGCCTTCGCCGAGCCGCGCTTCACCGTGCGAAAGCGTATCGATGTCGATGTGCAGTTCGGGATGCGCGCGGCGCAATTCGGGCAGGCGCGGGAACAGGCGCTGCTGCGCAAAGAGCGGAAGCACGTTGAGGTGCAGGCGGACCGATGCGTCGGGGCTGCCGACCTGGCCGATAACGCTGCGTAGTTCGTCGAGGATCGGCGACAGCTGGTCCTGCAGGTCGCGCCCTGCCTCGGTCAGGCGCAGCCCATGATGATGCCGATCGAACAGCGGTCGACCGACGGCATGCTCTAGCGTCTGGATACGGCGCGACAGGGCAGGCATCGACAGGCCAAGCTCGCTCGCGGCCGCCTTTACCGTGCCGTGACGAGCAACCTCCAGAAAGGCTTCCATACTGCTGAGGGGGGGAAGGCGTGGCATGATGGTGTCTCGATGGCGATGATGACATGCGTGTCAATCCCGCGCCAGACTTTTGTGCAGTGCGGCATGATTGGTCCTGACCCTAGGTTTCGTTTACATTCAGGATTTCCATTGGCGTAGGATTGTGATTCAAGCTGCTGGCTGTTTGGAGGTCGGCATGGATGGAGCGACAGGAAGTAAGCGACGCGCTTTGGGAGCGGATTGAGCCTCATTTGCCGGGCAAGGCAGGCGATCCTGGCCGGACGGGCCGAGACAATCGGCTGTTTGTCGAGGCGGTCTTGTGGCTGGCGCGGTCGGGAGCGCATTGGCGCGTTCTGCCGCAGGAGTTCGGGCGCTGGCACACGGTGTATCAGCGGTTCAACCGCTGGTGTCGCAATAGGGTCTGGGAACGGCTTTTTGCGGCGCTGAGCGATGATGCCGACTTCGAGTACATCCTCGTCGACAGCACCATCGTGCGGGCGCATCAGCATAGTGCCGGTGCCCCAAAAAAAGCGATCGATCCGAAGATCGGTTTGAAGCTCACGCGCTGGGCCGATCAAAAGGTGGCCTGAGCACCAAGATCCATGCTGCTACCGACGCTTTGGGTAACCCGGTCCGCTTCCTCCTGACAGGCGGAGAGCGCAACGACATCACCCAGATCGAAGGCCTGCTCGACGGATTGCAGGCCAGATATGTTCTCGCGGACAAGGGATATGACGGGCAGCGCGCCATGGACGCCATCGCCGCCAGCGGCGCAAAACCAGTCGTCCCGCGGCGCCGAACAACCGCGCAATGGCGCAGCTTCGACTCCCATCTCTACAAAGAACGTAATCTCATCGAACGCTTCTTCAACAAGATCAAACACTTCCGACGCATCGCAACCCGGTACGACAAACTCGCCAGAAATTACGCTGGCCTCCTCAATCTCGTCGCTGCCATCAAATGTGCTGCGTGAATGTAAACGTCGCCTAGGGGTCGCAAATCGGGAACCGCCGTCCTATCTTCGCCGTTCTGAACTCTTTGTGGGAGATTGGCGTTGGCCGACGCACCGGTAAAAGAAAAGCAGGTCAAGCTTCAGGTGGCGACGCTGCGGGCGGAAGAGAGCGGAGCCGGCATCGCCCGGATTCCGCGCACCGCAATGGCTGAACTCGGGGTGACCGAGGGCGATGTCATCCAGATCAGTGGCAAACGCGACACCGCGGCGCGTGTCGTAGCGCCCTATGCCGAGGATGAGGGGATCGAGGTAATCCGCCTCGACGGCTTGCAACGCGCCAATGCTGGCGCCGGCGCCGGCGATATGGTGCATCTGAGCCGCGTCGAGATGCGGCCCGCGACGCGCGTCGTTTTTGCGCCTGCTCAGGAAAATCTGCGGCTTCAGGGCTCGGCAAATGCGCTCAAGCGCAGTTTCTTCGGCCGTCCGCTGGTCGCCGGCGACACGGTCGCGACCGCCGGGCAACAGCGCGTTCCCGCAGGCGATATGCCGCCGCAATTGCGCCAGATGCTCAACGCGCCCGCCTATGCACTCGCCGAGGTGCGCCTGCTTGTTGTCTCGGCGAATCCGAAGGGCGTCGTGTTCATCGATGAAAGCACCGAAGTCGAACTGCTGTCCGAATATCAGGAGCCGCAGGACGCGCGGCGCACCGACGTTACCTATGACGATCTGGGCGGGCTTGGTGACACGATCAATCAGCTGCGCGAGATGGTCGAGCTGCCGCTGCGCTATCCCGAACTGTTTCAGCGGCTCGGCGTCGATCCGCCGCGCGGCGTGCTGCTCCACGGCCCGCCGGGAACCGGCAAGACGCGGCTTGCGCGCGCCGTTGCAAACGAAAGCGATGCGCAATTTTTCCTGATCAACGGGCCGGAGATCATGGGCAGCGCCTATGGCGAGTCCGAAAAGCGCCTGCGCGAGATTTTCGAGGCCGCGACCAAGGCCGCGCCGTCGATCGTCTTCATCGACGAGATCGACTCGATCGCGCCCAAGCGCGGACAGGTGACGGGCGAGGCCGAAAAGCGCATCGTCGCGCAGCTTCTGACGCTGATGGACGGGCTCGAACCGCGCACCAATCTGGTGGTGATCGCGGCAACGAACCGCCCCGATGCGATCGACGAGGCTCTGCGGCGTCCGGGCCGCTTCGATCGCGAGATCGTGATCGGGGTGCCCGATGAAAGCGGACGGCGCGAGATCCTCGCGATTCATACCCGCGGCATGCCGCTGGGCGAGGATGTCGATCTGGGCGAGCTTGCCCGCACGACGTTCGGCTTCGTCGGTGCCGACATGGCGGCGCTGACACGCGAGGCGGCGATCGAGGCCGTGCGGCGGATCATGCCCAAGCTGAACCTTGAGGAAGGGACGATTCCGCCCGAAGTGCTCGCGGAATTGCGCGTGACGCGCGACGACTTTCTGAATGCTCTGAAGCGCGTCCAGCCGTCGGCGATGCGCGAGGTGATGGTGCAGGCGCCGAAAACGCGCTGGAGCGACATCGGAGGGCTCGACGCGGCGCGCGACAAGATGATCGAGGGCATCGAACTGCCGCTCAAACATCCCGAAGCGTTCCGGCGGCTGGGTATTCGCGCGGCGAAGGGCTTTCTGCTCTATGGTCCGCCCGGTACGGGCAAGACCTTGCTGGCAAAAGCCGCAGCGCGCGAATCGGACGCGAATTTCATTGCGATCAAATCGTCGGACCTTCTGTCCAAATGGTATGGCGAGAGCGAGCAGCAGATCGCCCGGTTGTTTGCACGCGCCCGCGCCGTCGCGCCGACGATCATCTTCATCGACGAACTCGACAGCCTGGTGCCGGCGCGCGGCAGCGGAACGTCGGGCGAACCGCAGGTGACCGAGCGCGTCGTCAATACGATCCTGGCCGAGATGGACGGGATTGAGGAGATGCAGTCGGTCGTCGTCATCGGCGCGACAAACCGCCCGAACCTGATCGATCCCGCGCTGCTCCGCCCGGGGCGGCTCGACGAGCTGATTTATGTCTCGGTTCCGAATGCCGAGGGACGGAGGCGGATTCTTGAGATCCATACCGCCAAAATGCCGCTAGCCGACGATGTGTCGCTCGACACGCTCGCCGAGCGCAGCGACCGCTTTACGGGCGCCGATCTGGAGGATCTGGTGCGCCGGGCGGGGCTTGCCGCGCTCAAGCGATCGATCGCGAGCGATCTCGTCACCATGGCCGATTTCGAAGCTGCGCTGAAGGATACCCGCGCCTCGGTGACCGAGGCGATGGAGCGCGACTATGAAAAAATCCAGGGCGAGATCAAGCAGCAGGCGATGAGCGTTGATCCGATCGGCTTCTTCGCGCCCGGCATGCTGAAGCCCGTTCGCGAGCAGAAGCACGCCGACGATGCGAAGGGCTGACGTGAAGCGCCGATATTCAGATTGCGGGCTGGTCCTGTCGTAAGGCGGACCAGCCCCAAACAACGAGCCAGCCGCAAAAAGCGGCCATCAGCCCATAGCTGACCATCGGGTGCCAATTGTAGAGCAGGACGCCGATGGCGGGCGAGATGATATAGGCCGATCCGTTGATCGACGCCGTCATCCCGGCGACGCTGCCCTGGTCGCGGCGCGGGACCGAGAGCGAGGCCCCAGCGGTAAAGCCGGGGCGGAAGAGCCCGAAACCGAGCGAGGCGAGGGCGAAACCGATGACGATCGCGTGCAGATCCTGCGCCAGCCCGGTCATGAGGATGCCGACGCCGCCAAAAGCGGCACCGTACAGGACGGTGGTGCGCGGGGTCATCTTGAGCAGCGGGATGAGCCCCCATTGCGAGAGCAGCGTCGCAAAGGCGCCCGCCATCAGCACGATACCCGTAATAGCCGCGCCTTCGTCGGGCCGCAGACGCAGATGCAGCCGGTCGAGAATGAGGAAGCCGATGACGCCGAGCATCATCGCCTGCGCCTGACCGCCGAAAAATCCCGCGAGCAGCCACGGGCGCACGCGCCGGTCGCGCCAGCCGAGCGATTCCTGCTCGGCGGGATCGAGTTCATTTTCATCCTCGGCGGTCGGCTCGCCCGGCCCCGCCGAGAGCGGGTAGGAGGCGATCGCGCCGCGCGCCGCAAAGCGAGGCATATCGTCGGGAAGCCGCCAGCGCAGCATCACAAGCACCGTGAGGCCGATCAGGGCAAAGACGAGCAACGGCCCTGCAAGGCCGAAGATCGGGAGGATGAAGAAGGGCGCAACCGCGGGGCCGATCACCGTGCCAAGCCCGAAGGAGGAGGATACGAGCGACAGCGCCTGCGTGCGCTCCTCGGGATCGGTGCGTGCGGCAACATAGGCCTGGACCGCGGGCGGCGCCGCCGATCCGAAGCCGCCATAAAGACTGCGGAAGAGCGCGAAGAGAATGAAGGTCGCGCCGGCGGCGAGCCAGCCCTGGAGCCCGGCCCACAGGGTCACGCCGCACAGCGCCATCGACAGGAAAAAACCGATGATTCCGCGCGCCATCAGCACCTTGCGCCCGCGCTTGTCCGACTGGCGCGCCCAATAGGGAGCGGTGAGGACCCAGAGCAAGGCCGACCAACTGAACGCCAGGCTGACCCAGACGTCGGGGATGTGAAGCTTGGCGCCGATGGCGGGAAGGATCGACTGCATCGCAGTATTGCCGGCGGCGGCGACGAGCATGATGGCGAAGAGGACTGCCATGCGATCGGCCGGAATCGAGCGCGTCATATTGCTCAATTCGTCCTCCCCCTGTTTTCCAACCATTTACCGCAAGTGCCTGTTTCCCTACACGCCGCCGGGCGTCTGTCCAGTGTCAAGACAGACTCTTTTCTTGCGCCGCCGCCACGATTTTGCCACTCCACCAAGAACCGCAACAACGCGAAAGCCATCATGACCAATCCGCGGGCGCAGGCCCAAGAATCGAAAATCGCGATGTCCCGTCGGATCCGCGAGAGGCTGAAGCGATTTTTTGGCCCTTGGGGTATGTTCGTGAAGGGATTCATCAAGCATCCCGTCATGGTCGGGTCGATCGTGCCCTCGTCACCGACGCTGATCCGCCACATGCTGCGCCCCGTCGACTGGAAGAATACCAAGCTGTTCGTCGAATATGGCCCCGGCGTCGGCACCTTTTGCCGCCCGGTGCTCGAACGGCTGGCGGGCGATGCGATGCTGATCGCGATCGACACGAACGAGGATTTCATCGCCTATCTGCGCAAGGAGATCCGCGACAGCCGCTTCGTCGCGGTGCATGGTTCGGCCGCGGACGTCGAAGAAATCGTCAAGGCGCACGGCTTCGACAAGGCCGATTATGTGCTGTCGGGTCTGCCCTTTTCGACGCTCCCGGCGGGCGTCGGGCCGGCAATCGCGGCAGCGACGCACCGCGTGCTGCGCCCGGGCGGGGCCTTCCTCGTCTATCAGTTCCGCGCCCGCGCGCGCGATTTTCTCGCGGCACATTTCAAGCGCATCGATAATGCCTTCGAATGGATCAATGTCCCGCCCTGTTTCCTGTTCTGGGGCTGGAAAGACTGAGCGCCGTCAAAGCTCGGGATCGGGTTCGGCAAGCCCGAAATTTAGCCGCCGCGATACCGTATAATCAGCGATGCCCACCACGAACCAGGCAAGCGTCCAGCGCAGGCGCGTCAGCCAGCCGGCGCGAGCCTTGTGCGTTTCGGCGGTGATCACGTCGCAATCCTCTTCGAGTCCCGCAACGAAACCGCGCATGCGCTGTGCAAAGTCCGCATCCGCGATCCGCACCATGATCTCGACATTCACGAACAGGCTGCGCACGTCGAAATTGGCCGATCCGATATAGACGATGTCGTCGATGACGATCAGCTTCATGTGCAATTTGCACGGCCGATACTCCCAAACCGCTCCGCCTTTGCGCAGAAGATAGCCGTAGAGCAGACGCGAGGCGCCGATCGTCGCAGCATTGTCCGATTTGCTTGCCATGACGAAACGCGCGCGCCCGAAGCGCGCGACGTGCCCGAGCCGGCGCAACATCCCCTGCGTCGGCGAGAAATAGGCCATCGCCATGTCGAGTTGCCGCGCCCCCTCGAGATCGGCGCGCACGGCGCGCGCCCATGGTGAGAGGCGCTGCGTCGGTCCGCCGACAAGCCAGGTTACGGCGCTATTTTCGACCGGCCATTCGCGGATCAGCCGCCGGAGCATGAGGAGTTTGCCGTCGTGGTTGACGGCATAGTCGTGGATCTGCGCGAACCACTCGACGGCGCTCGCGACGCTCGGCCCGCGCAGGATCATCCCCAGATCGAACCAGCAGTCGGCGCGCGGCGCGCTAAGATAGTCGTCGGAAATGTTGAAGCCGCCGGTGATCGCGATATCGCCGTCGATCATGATCAGTTTTTGATGGTTGCGGATCAGATAGCTCGAACGCCAGCGGCGCGAGAAATAGGTCACTTCGCCACCCGCGTCGCGCAGCGGCACGAAGATGCTGTCGGACGTGTTCGACGATCCGAAACTGTCGACGACCGCGCGCACGCGGACGCCGCGCCGCGCCGCGCGGGCAAGCGCGTCGAGCACGTCGGTCCCCGCGCTATCGCCCTCGAAGATATACATGACGAGGTCGATGCTGCGGATCGCGCTATTGATCAGGGCGAGCAACCGTTCGAGCCGCGCGGCGCCGTCGAACAGCAGCTCGATCCGGTGCCCCGCCACATCGGCGCTCCAATGCAATCGCTCGCGGGCAGGGGCAGGGGGCTCGGTCATCCTGCGCCTGTCATAAGCAGGAGCCGCGAAGCGCCGCAAGCACCCCGGTTTTGTTGACATATCGGGCGCTGCCTGCTAGCGCGCAGCGCTTGCCGCCATGCCCATCGGGCTGGCCTCTCCTCATCTAAGGAAACAAGATGGCCCGCGTTACCGTCGAAGATTGCGTCGACAAAGTTCCCAACCGTTTCGATCTGGTGCTGCTTTCGGCGCATCGCGCCCGCGAAATTTCGGGCGGCTCGGAGCTGACCATCGATCGCGATCGCGACAAGAATCCGGTCGTCGCGCTGCGCGAGATCGCCGAACAGACGATCCGCCCCGTCGACCTCAAGGACGCGCTCACCGGATCGCTGCAGAAGGTTGTCGTCGACGATGACGATACGCCCGATGAAATCAGCTCGATCGCCCGCTCGGCCGAGGCGCTTCGCCTCACCGCGGCCGCGCCGCCGCGCAGTCCCGCAGGTGGCGGCGCCGATTTCGACTAAGATCGGCGAAAGCACTACCGAAAGGGGCTGCGGGAAGCCGCGGCCCCTTTTCGTTTCCGGGGCGCCTTGGCGGCGCGCTCAGGGAAGCTGCGTGAGTTCGGCGACGCGGATCGCGCGCGAGGCGAGCATCGGTTCGATAATGATGCCGATGCGCCGTGCACGCGGTGACGCGACCTCGACATTATAGAGGCTGTTCGCGACGACATCGGCGATCTGCACGCCTTCCGAGCGGCGGCTGTCGGCGAGCGACGCGCGGCCCCAGCCGCCGAGCCCGGTCTGGATCGCCTCGCGGACATTTTCGAGAATTTTGGGATCGTAGCGGCCGTCGTCGATCACCACGTCGCTGCACACGCCGCCGGTTTCGGGAAGCCAGCTTCCGATCGCGAGATCGAGAAGCGCCGCGTAGAGTGCAAGATCGCTTGTCGGCTGGCCGTTGGCCGGCGGCTGGAGCCGCGCGCGTTTGGCGACGGCCACCCAGGCGCGTCCGCCCGCCCGGTCGAAAAGTTCGAGGAGATAGGCACGCTCGGTCAGGCAGATACGGCTGCCCTTGAGTTCGCCGCGCAGGCCCGTCACGGCGCGAAAGCGGGCATGGATTTGCGCCGCGGCTTCGGAGGTAAGCATCACCGCGGCAAAAGTCATCGCGCCGGCATTGAGGCCGCCCGATTCGTCGCAATAGATGGTCATGCCTGCGCCGCGCCCCGTACGTCGATCATTTGACGCGGCCGAAAAAGGCAACCGAGCGCGATCCGCCTGCCGGTACGGCGGTGCTCCAGAGCCAGCGGACATGGGTCACGTCGGTATCCGTCGCCGCGCGCGGCGACCCATCGGCGCCCGGGAGGGTGAGTCCCGCAAGATCGCCGAAGCTCTTGCCGCCGTCGACCGAGACGCTGAAATCGGCGCGGTCGTCGGTGCCGTCGAAAACTAGCCCTGCGGGGATCGGGTTGACGATGCGAACCCCCGTCGCCGGGCTGAGCCCGGGATTGGCGAACAGCAGTGTGACGCGCACGCGGTCGCCGGGAACGACGACGTCCGGTGCGACGTAGGATTTGACGGGCTTGGCGCTGTCGGCGCCGCTCACCTTCTCGAGTTCCACAGTCGAGGTCAGCGCACCCTTTTCCTGCGCGGCGGCCATGGGCGCGGCGGCGCCAAGGCCCGCCGCGAGAATATATGCGAAAAGCCTGCCGCGCATCATCTGGTCCTTAGAATGTTGGAAATCGGCCTAGTCAAGCGGGGCAGGGATAGCGTTTCCGCATCAACCCGTCGAACGCCATGTTGATCGTCGTGCGGCTGCGGCTCTGCGGCGGATAGGTGCGAAGATGCGCGAGCCATTGCTCGGGGGTCAGCGTGCCGCTTTTCGGCGGACAGCTCGCCGATTTGCGTCCCGCTTTGCGGTCGGCCTCGATCCGCGCCTGATAGCGCTTGCCTGCCGCGATGACCTCGCCCTTGAGCTGGTCCGTCTCGGGCATGGCGAGTGCGAGCGGCCCAAGCCGCTGCAACGCTTCGGCGCGCTGCAGGAAGGTCGCGACGCTCATGTCACCGGGCGACGCCGCGGTCAGAACTAGCCCGGATGCCAGAGCCGCCGAAACCAGTCCCATGCGCTGCATCCTGCCGTTCATCATGTCGCCGAAATTCCTTCGGCGCCCTGAATACCGGCTGAATCGACGGTCGTCACGCGCCCTGAGGATGCGTGTCGCCGAAGGGGCGCGGTTTGCGCTTGATCTGCGGCAGGCCGCCGGCATGACCCTGAATGGGGGCGCCGGGCTTGTTCGCGTCGCTGTCGCGGCCGATGTCCTCGCCCTTGATCGCGCGGCGCGCTTCCTCGCCCGAGAGCGTCTCATATTCGAGCAGCGCTCCTGCAAGCAGATGCAGCTCGTCGAGATGGTCGGTGAGCACCTTGCGCGCCGTCTTCTCGCCGTCCTCGACGAGGCGGCGAACTTCGGCGTCGATCAGCTTGGCCGTTTCTTCCGACATGTTCTGCGCGCGCGAAACGCTGTGGCCGAGGAATACCTCGTCCTGATTGTCTCGGTAGCGCAGCCAGCCGAGCTTGTCGGACATGCCATATTCCATGACCATCGAGCGCGCCATGTCAGTCGCCTGCTGGATGTCGTTCGACGCACCGGTGTTGAGCTCATCCTTGCCGTAGATGAGCTGCTCGGCGATGCGGCCGCCGAAGCAGAGCGCGAGGCGTGCCTTCATCTGCTTCATGCTCATCGAATAGCGGTCGCGTTCGGGCAGGTTCCACGTGACCCCCAGCGCGCGGCCGCGCGGGATGATCGTCACCTTGTGCAGCGGATCATTATGCTCGACGTGAATCGACACGAGCGCGTGGCCGGCCTCGTGATAGGCGGTGGCCTTCTTTTCGTCCTCGGTCATCACCATCGAACGGCGTTCGGCGCCCATCAGCACCTTGTCCTTGGCTTCCTCGAACTCGCTCGACGCAATCAGGCGCTTGCCCTTGCGGGCCGCGAGCAGTGCGGCTTCGTTGGCAAGATTGGCAAGGTCGGCACCCGAAAAGCCGGGCGTGCCCCGCGCGATGCGGCGCAGGTCGACGTCGGGCGCGAGCGGCTTCTTGCGCGTGTGAACCTCGAGGATCTTCTGGCGGCCTTCGATGTCGGGGCGCGGGACGACGACCTGGCGGTCGAAGCGGCCCGGACGCAGCAGCGCCGGATCGAGCACATCGGGGCGGTTGGTCGCAGCGACGATGATGATGCCCTCGTTCGCTTCGAAGCCGTCCATTTCGACGAGCAGCTGGTTGAGCGTCTGTTCGCGCTCGTCATTGCCGTTGCCAAGGCCGGCACCGCGATGCCGGCCGACCGCGTCGATTTCGTCGATGAAGACGATACACGGCGCATTGCGCTTGGCCTGCTCGAACATGTCGCGCACGCGGCTCGCGCCGACGCCGACGAACATTTCGACGAAATCGGAACCCGAGATGGTGAAGAAGGGGACGCCGGCTTCACCCGCGATCGCGCGGGCAAGCAACGTCTTGCCGGTGCCCGGTGAGCCGACGAGCAGCGCGCCCTTCGGGATCTGGCCGCCGAGCTTGGAAAATTTGCTCGGATCTTTGAGGAATTCTACGATTTCCTGCAGTTCTTCGCGCGCCTCGTCGATGCCGGCGACATCGTCGAAGGTCACGCGGCCCTGCTTCTCGGTGAGCATCTTCGCGCGGCTCTTGCCGAAGCCCATCGCGCCCGACCCGTTATTTTTCTGAACCTGGCGGAAAACGAAGAAAGCGATGCCGAGGATCAGCATGAAAGGCAGCGCCTGGATCAGCAGATAGACCCAGATATTGCCCTGGTCGGTCGGCTTGCCGTCATATTTGACGCCATTGTCGTTGAGCAGCTTGAGCAGTTCGGGATCGCGGACGATATTGGCCGAGAAGTTTTCGCCATTGGTCAGCTTGCCGGAAACGCGGTCATCGGAAAGGACGACTTCTTTCACGGCGCCTTCCTGAACCTTCTCACGGAATTCCGAATAGGCCATCGGCGAACCGGTGCCCTGCGAGGCGCCGCCGAACATCGACGCGACGAGGAGCATGGCAAGCAGGATGCCGCTCCAGATCATCACGCTCTTCATCCAGGGGTTGCCCTGCGGTTCCTTGTCGTCCTGCATTCGGAAAATATCCCAATCAACGCCAGCATCGCGAGAAGCCGCGACTATAGGCTGCAAGATAGGAATATCCGGTTAAATGACAATGTGCCAAGCGCGATAAATTCAGCTTTTCCGCCGCGGCGCCGAGGAAATGCGCCAGATTGAGCCGTCACTGTTGCCTGCTGCGTCGATCAACAGGCTGCCGACCATCGCGCGGCGGCCTTCGCGCATCGCCGCGATGACCGTGTCGAGGGTGACGCCGCGCAGCACGAGTCGCGGGTCGGCTTGCGACAGACGGCGCATGACGATGCGGCGGAAAAGCTCGGGCGGATAGCCGAGATCGCGAATGACCGCCGCGTCGTCGGCCTCGGGCCAGCTTGTGATCGCCTGATCGACCGCCCAGTCGAGCGCCTCGTCGGCTTCGGCGAGCCAGCGCGCCGAGCGTGCGGCGGCTTCGGCGTCGATCGTCGATTGATAGCGCAGCGCGTGGCGCAGCCGCGCCCGGTCGAAACGCTCGTCGCTGTTTGACGGATCGTCGACGAACGGAATGTCCTGATCGAGCGCGAGCCGCGTCAGTTCCATATGCCGCCAGCCGAGCAAGGGGCGCAGAACCTGACCGTTGCGCGTGCGGATCGAGGCGAGGCCGCCGACGCCGCTGCTGCGGTTGAGCCGCATGATCATCGTTTCGAGCTGATCGTCGGCATGGTGTGCGGTGACGATGAAGTCGATTCCCTGTTCGCGGCGCCAGCCGTCGAGCAGATCATAGCGCGCCGTTCGCGCCGCGGCCTGCAGCGAGCCCGCGATTGGACTATCCGGCGTCAGCGTCGCGTGGGGAATATGTTCACGCGCGCAGAAGGCCGCGACCATGCGCGCCTCTTCGGCCGAACCGCTGCGCAATCCGTGATCGACCGTCGCCGCCCGGACCTGCCCGGGCAGCAGCGAAGCCATCAGCCAGAGCAGCGCCATGCTGTCCGGGCCGCCCGATACGGCGACGCCATAGTCACGGCGATGCCAGTCAGCGCCGACGAGCGCGGCGAGTTCGCCGCCGAGCCGCTCGACGGCGTCGCTGTCAACAGCCTGCTTTTGCTTTTGCGGCGGCAGCATCGTCGCGGACATCCTTCGGTGCCTTGTCGCCATAGACCTCATCCAGTTCGCGGAAGGCCTTGCAGGCGTCGGCTTTGCGCCCGAGCTTGTCGAGCGCTACTCCCATATACATCAGGCTGTGCGGCGCGCGGGGCCCGCTCGGCCGATCCTTGTAATTATTATAGAAAGCGACGGCGGCAAGGCTGGGCTTGCCTTCATCGAGGTAGGCGCGCCCGAGCAGGTTCTGCGCATAGCTTGCCTGGTTGCTCTTGGGCCATTTTGCCACGACCTGTTTGAGCTGCGCCTGCGCCTCGGGATAGAGTTTGGCGTCCCACAGGCGGAAGCCGTAGGTATAGGCATCTTCGGCCTCGTTGCCGGTCGCCGGAATTTCGACCTTCTTGACGAGCGCGAGCCGGTTGGCGTCGGGTTTGCTCGCGGCGGGCGTCGTCGTTGAGGGCTTTTTGGTGGTCGTAGTCGTCGACGCCTGCGTCACCGTGGCAGGCTTGGTCGCCCCCGAACCCGATGCAAGCGGCAGACTTGCCGGGGTTTCACCGCCGATGGCGGGGGCGGCAAGGCGCTTTTCCATTTCGGCCTTATAGGCGGCGAACTGTTTTTCGAGTTCGCGTAGTTGATAGCTGTTCTGCTCGGTCTGGCCGGTGAGCGTCTGAAGCTGGGCTTCGAGCGCATCGACGCGCGCGGTGAGGTCGATGACCGGGGCATTGCCCTTCGCGCGTTCGCCGGGCGTGTTGTCGGGCGCGATCTCGCCCTCGAAGAAAGCGGGGCTGCCGCCGGGGAAGACCGAGCGCTGGACCGCCCGCATTTCCTTTTCCAATCGCTCGACGCGCTTGTCGATCCCGGCGTCCTGCGCCTGTGCAACAGGCGCCGCTGTCAGCGCGATCATTGTCGCGCCGATCAAAGACCCTTGTAACTTCCTCATCTGCCGTGCGGCCCCCACCAGTTAACTATCTTGTCTCTATGCTCTCATAACGCCGCAAACGGCGGATACGCAAACCCATTTCGGCGCGCGGCCGCGTCGATCCGTCGGGAACGGAGACGAATCAGGGGCGCGCGGAGGCGCCTTTGGCCTTGGGCAGCGGAACCGTCGCGGTACTGCCGCTTCCTTCGGCGCGCGCCACGAGGTCGGCGGGTTTGAGCGAGATTCCCTTGACGAGCGTATCGGCGGGGCCGGTCGCGCCGACGTCGCGGCCGCCGACGGTGATTTTGAGCGCCTGCGGGCGGCTCGTGCGCAGCGTGAACTGCTCGATATAGGCTGCGGGAACCTCATAGGTCTCGCCGGCGTCGAGCGTGCGCCAATTTTCGGTCTTGCCCGCGGCATCGTCGAACCCGATCCACACTTCGGAAAGGCCGGTAAGCACGACGGGGGCGTTCGCCGGCACTGCCGCGTTCGGCGCGCCCGCCTTGGCGGCGCCTGCCGCCGGGGTAGCGGCAGCAGGGGCTTCTGACGCGTCGGCGTCGGCATTTTGTGCCGCGATCAGCGCCTCGTCGGGTTCGACCGACAGGAAGCGCCACACGCCATAGGCCGAGACCAGCAAGAGCGCGACGATGACGAGCGTCCAGGTCAACCGTGCGGTCGGCAGGCGGGCGGGGTCGGTCGGCTCATAGGCTTCGTAGAGCGGCCGCGCGCCATATTCATCCTCGTCGAGTTCGCGGCGAAGCTCGGCGGCGATTTCGGCCTCGGGCAGATCAAGCGCGCGAGCGTAGGCGCGGGCGAAGCCGGTGACATAAGTCCGGCCCGGAAGTTCCGAAAATTCCGAGTTTTCTATGGCTTGAAGATGCCGCTGGGTCACGCGCGTACGCGTCGCGATGTCGGCGAGCGAAAGCCCTGCCGCCTCGCGCGCTAGGCGAAGCCGGTCGCCGGTGCGCGTGATCGCCAACTCGCCCTGCTGCGGGGCGACGTCCTCATCTGCCATTGCTGTCTCCGTGCCGGTCGCTTGCAACCCGTTTCGACCGTGTCGGCTCGTTCTCGCATTGTGGACGCGCGAAAGTCAAATGAAGTTCCGCAAACAACAGGCCGAAAGGAAGCGGATTCCGGATTGGCGGAAAAGCCGACGTGCGGACGCGAGGATGGGGCGCGGAACATTCGCCGCCGCTCATCCGTTCAAATCATCGTTCCCGCGAAACAAAGCGCGCGAATCCGGATGATTAGGTATCGAAAGGAATTCAACATGTTCAAATGGGCGTTGATCTTCGCAGTGATCGCATTGCTCGCGGCCGTTCTCGGCTTCTCCGGCGTGGCCGGTGCAGCGGCCGGGATCGCCAAAATCCTCTTCTTCGTCGGCTTGGCCCTGGTTGTTCTGTTCCTCGTCCTCGGTTCGGCTGCGGCGAAGAAGATCAGCTGACAGGTCGCGACATAAGCAACAAAAAAAGCGGGCGGTTTGAAACCGCCCGCTTTTTTTGTGCAATCAGGAGGCAACCCCCGCCGCCGTACGACGGTGGGCCGCTAGCCGTCAGAGCACATATTTGCTGAGATCGGTGTCGCCCACGACATCGGCGAGTTGCTTGTCGACATAGGCGGCGTCGATTTCGAGCGTGGTGTCGGGCATGTCTTCGGCCGTGAAGCTCACTTCCTCGACAAGCCGTTCCATGATCGTCTGGAGCCGGCGGGCGCCGATATTTTCAACCTTTTCGTTCACCTCGGCCGCGAGCCGGGCGACGCGGGCGATGGCGTCGGCGGTAAAGCTCAGCGTGACCCCTTCGGTCCCGAGCAGCGCGGCATATTGCTCGGGGAGACCCGCTTTGGTCTCGCTGAGGATGCGAACGAAATCCTCCTCGCTGAGTGCGCCCAATTCGACACGGATCGGCAGACGGCCCTGCAATTCGGGGAGCAGGTCGCTGGGCTTAGCGACATGGAACGCACCGCTGGCGATAAAGAGGATATGATCGGTCTTCATCGGACCATATTTGGTCGCAACGGTCGTGCCCTCGATAAGTGGCAACAGGTCGCGCTGGACGCCCTCGCGGCTGATCGAACCGCCGCGCACGTCGCTGACCGCAATCTTGTCGATCTCGTCGAGGAACACGATCCCATTGGCTTCGGCATCGGCGAGCGCGACGCGCGCGACATCGTCCTGATCGAGCCGCTTGTCCTGCTCTTCCTCGATCAGCCGGGTCGCGGCGTCGATGACCTTCATCTTGCGGCGCTTCTTGGGAAGGCCGCCCATCGCCTTGCCGAGCATGTCGGAGAGATTGATCATGCTCATCTGGCCGGGCTGGCCGGGCAGGTCGAACGGCATGCCGGGGGCGTCGGACACCTCGATCTCGACTTCGCTGTCGTCGAGATGGCCTTCGCGGATACGCTGGCGGAAGCTCTGGCGCGTGGCTTCGCTGGCGCCCTTGCCGGTCAGCGCGTCGAGGAGGCGCTCCATCGCGGCTTCCTCGGCGGCCGCGCGCACCGCGCCGCGGCGGCGATCTTTCTCGAGACGCACCGCTTCCTCGACCAGGTCGCGCGCGATCTGCTCGACGTCGCGGCCGACATAGCCGACCTCGGTGAATTTGGTCGCCTCAACCTTGATGAAGGGAGCATCGGCGAGCTTGGCCAGACGGCGCGAAATCTCGGTCTTGCCGCACCCCGTCGGGCCGATCATCAGGATATTCTTGGGGCTGACCTCATCGCGCAGATCGGGGGCGAGCTGCTGGCGGCGCCAGCGATTGCGCAGCGCGACGGCGACCGCGCGCTTGGCATCCTTCTGACCGATGATGTGCGTGTCGAGCGCGGCGACGATCGCCTTCGGAGTCAAATCCTTGTTCATGATATTATGCCTGAATTTCGATGGTTTCGAGCGTGGTCTGGTCGTTGGTGTAGACGCAGATATCGGCGGCGACCTGCATCGCCTTTTTCGCCAGCACCTCGGGGTCCTTTTCATAATCGGCGAGTGCGCGCGCCGCCGACAGCGCGAAATTGCCGCCCGAGCCGATCGCGGCGATGCCACCGAGCGGTTCGAGGACGTCGCCGTTGCCGGTGATGACGAGCGTTACCTCCTTGTCGGCGACGATCATCATCGCTTCGAGGTTGCGCAGATACTTGTCCGTGCGCCAGTCCTTGGCGAGTTCGACCGCGGCGCGCAGCAACTGACCATTGTGGCGTTCGAGCTTGGCCTCGAGCCGTTCGAACAGGGTGAAGGCGTCGGCGGTCGCACCCGCGAAGCCCCCGATCACGCTGCCGTCGTGGAGGCGGCGGACCTTGCGGGCGTTGGGCTTCATCACCGTCTGCCCCATCGACACCTGACCGTCGCCGATTACGACGACCTTGTCTGCGTTGCGGGCGGAGAGGATGGTGGTTCCGTGCCAGGGCGCGTCACGGTGCGCGGTCGATTGGGTCATGCGGCGCGATATGGGTAAAGCGGCGCCGGGCCGCAAGGGGAGGGGCGGGATCGCCGTCAGGCGGGCCAGGTCAGGAGCGCGCGGCTACCGTCGTCGATTTCGATGGCCGTGGGATCGGTGATGAGCACAGCTTCACCAAGTGCGACGCTTTCGCCCGCAACGCGGCAACCTGCCGCGAGCGGGACGAAGGTGAGGTCGCCGCTCGCTTGCGCGAGGATTGCCGGGTCGACGGGGCTTGCGAGATGGGCGAGATGGAAATGCGGTCCGCTGACGAGCATACAGTTGGCGCGCGGATCGACTACTGCATCGCGTGGGTCGTTGGCAGGACCGGGGTTCGAGACCTTCAGCCCCTCGTCCAGATGAAGCTGCCGCGGGCGACCATAATCGTAGAGGCGGTAGGTGCAGTCGACATTCTGTTGCACCTCGACGACGGTCAGCCCGGGACCGATTGCATGGATCGTGCCGGACCGATTATAGACGAAATCGTCGACTTTCGAGGGGCGCCAGTCGATCATGTCAACGATCCCGCCGTCGAGCGCGGCACTGTGGAGCTCTTCGCGGCTGCTTTCGCGGTTGAGCCCAACGCCGAGTTCGGCGCCGGGCTTTGCATCGAGGATCAGCCAGCATTCTTCCTTGCCGCGCGGATAGCCTGCCGCCCACGCTGCCACATCGTCGGGATGAACTTGAATCGACAGCCGCTCCGAGGTGAAAAGGAATTTCACCAAGATCGGCGCGTCAATGCCGGCGGGGTTCGAAAACCATATCTCGCCGACACGGCGGCCACCGAAATCGCCGAAGTCGCGCGGGATGTCGGTGCGGCCCCAGGGCTTTTCGACAACGATGGTTTCGAGGCGGGTCAACATTTGCCCAAAATGCGGGCCTGCCCCGGAAGCGTCAAGCGGAGAACCTCAGGCAGCGCGATGGAGCCGGTTGGGGGTGCTCCCGCCGGGCTGGTCGAGCCAGAGACCGCGCGTGTCATAGACGATCTTGTCCGACCGTTCTTCGAGCGGGATCGATTTGAACAGGTCGTGATCGACGAGCACGATCAGCAGGTCGCACTTCGCGAGTGCGGTATCGAGGTCGATGAGTTCGGATCCGGTACCGGCGAATTCGGCCGGCAGCCCGCGCGCATAGGGCTCGACGATGTCGACCTGCTTGCCGAAGCGGCGAGCGAGGGCTGCCGCCACCTCGACCGCAGGACTTTCGCGGAAATCATCGATGTTCGGTTTGAAGGCGAGGCCGAGGCAAGCGACGCGCGCCTGCGGGTGCTGCGACACCAGCATTTCGGCGGCGCCGATGACATGCGCAGTCTTCGCGAGATTGACCTCGCGCGCGGTACGGATCAGGCGGCTGTGATCGGGCGCGCCGTGGACGAGGAACCAGGGATCGACCGCGATGCAATGGCCGCCGACGCCGGGGCCGGGCTGAAGGATGTTGACGCGCGGATGGCGGTTGGCGAGTCGGATCACCTCCCAGACGTCGACGCCCATTTCCTCGGCCATCATCGACAGTTCGTTGGCGAAGGCGATGTTGACGTCGCGGTAGCTGTTTTCGACGAGCTTGACCATTTCGGCGGCGCGCGCCGAGGTCGTGATGCAGGCACCGCGCACGAACTGGCGGTAGAAGGTCATCGCACGGCGCGCGCAGCGCGGCGTGATACCGCCAATACAGCGGTCATTATCGACCAGCTCGACCAGAATGCGGCCGGGGAGGACACGTTCCGGACAATAGGCGATGAAGATGTCGGCGGCACCGGCGCACGCGCCTGGCACCTTAAGGTCGGGTCGCAATTCGGCGATCAGCGCGGCGACCTTTTCGGTCGTGCCGACGGGCGATGTCGATTCGAGGATGACAAGATTGCCGGCTTGCAGCTTGGGCGCAATCGCGCGGGCTGCCGCCAGCACATAGCTGATATCAGGGCGATGATCGGCGTCGTGCGGCGTCGGCACGGCGATCACGAAGCTGTCGGCGGGCGCGACTTCGGTCGATGCGGTGAGCGCGCCGCGTGCGACGACGCCCTGGACGAGCCCGTCGAGATCGACTTCCTCGATATGCACCTTGCCGCTGTTGACCGTTTCAACGACCTTCTCGCTGACATCGACGCCGGTGACGCGGCAACCCGACCGCGCGATCAGCGCCGCGGTCGGCAGCCCGATATAGCCGAGGCCGAGGACGGTAACTTGCTGGTCGGTATCAATGGGCACGCGCGACAATCTCCGCAATTCGCTGGGCAGCGAGGCCGTCGCCGAACGGATTGTGCGCGCGGGCCATCGCCGAATAGGCTTCGCTATCGTCCAAAAGGCTGAAAATTTCGGTAACGATACGGTCCTTGTTGGTGCCGACGAGTTTTGCCGTGCCTGCCGTAATGCCTTCCGGCCGCTCGGTCGTTTCGCGCATCACGAGCACCGGCTTGCCGAGCGACGGCGCTTCCTCCTGCACGCCGCCGCTGTCGGTGAGCACAAGGTCGGATTCGGCGAGCAGGCGCACGAAATGCGGATAATCGAGCGGGTCGATCAGCGCGACGTTGGATAGCGCGGCGAGCAGCGGCTCCATCGCGCTGCGGACCTGCGGATTCGGGTGGACGGGAAAGATCACCGCGACGTCGGGGCGCGCGGCGATGGCGGCGATGGCTTCGGCAATCGCCCGCATCCCGTCCCCGAAATTCTCGCGCCGGTGCGAGGTGACGGCGACGATGCGCTTGCCAGCAAAGCGTTCGACGAGTTGGTCGAGACCAGCGGCTAGCGACGGGCTTTCGTCGATGCGCGCTTTTGTCGCGAGCAGTGCGTCAATGACGGTGTTGCCCGTGACGTGTATCCGCTCGGCTGGCACATTTTCGGCTCGCAGCGCCGCCGCCGCGGTTTCGGTCGGGGCAAAATGCAGGTCGGCGACCGCGCCCGTGACCTTGCGATTCACCTCTTCGGGCCAAGGATGATAAATATTCCCGCTGCGCAGCCCGGCTTCGACATGGCCGACCGGAATCTTGCGGAAATAGGCGGCGAGCGTCGCCGCCATCGTCGTCAGCGTGTCGCCATGGACAAGAACGCGGTTGGGGCGATCGGCATCGAAGACCTCGCCGAGGCTGGTCACCAGCCGGGCGAGCAGCGCATCGAGCGTCTGGTTTGGCGTCATGACGTCAAGGTCGATGTCGGGCCTAATCTGCGCAATGTCGAGAACCTGATCGAGCATTTCGCGATGCTGCGCGGTGACGCAGACGCGCCCTTCGACGCCAGGTTGGCGGCGAAGCGCGTGCACGACGGGAAACATTTTGATCGCCTCCGGGCGGGTGCCGAAGACCGTCATAACGCGCATTCGAAAACTCCTTGTCGCGAAAAACTCCTACACGGAAGAGCTTGCAACACTCTTAAAGTCTTGTGCCCGCAAGGAAATGATAGAATGCCCAATCGTCGATGAACTTTCAGGGCCCTCGTGCGTAGGTTGCAACTGACGTGCCGGGGGACTAGGAGCGACGCCATTCGCGCGCCACATTCGTTTCTGCCCGAATTATGCATTTTGTTTGTAGTGGGATGGTTCTAATTCCGATGTTTTGGAAGCGGACAAGCAAGTCGGACGAAACCGCACGAAGCAGTTTTTCTGTCCCGGAAGGGCAGCGCGTCTATGCGATCGGCGACATTCACGGACGTGACGATCTCTTTGCCGAGCTGCTGGACCAGATTCGTGCAGACAATGCTAACCGGGGTCCGGCAAGGGTCACGCTGATTCTTCTGGGCGACCTCATTGATCGCGGCCCTGAATCGGCCGAGGTTGTCGAGCGGGCGATGTCGCTGCACCACGAGTTTCCGGACACTCGACTGCTTATCGGAAACCATGAAGAGTGCTTTCTGGCGGCGCTGACCGGCGATGTGCGCCGTTTGCGCTATTTTATGCGGATAGGGGGCGACGCCACCGTCGCCAGCTATTGGAACGACGATCTGAGCCTCACGTCCGCAAGTTTCGAGGAGGTGGCCGAGCGTCTGCCCGCGATGGTCCCTGAGGCGCATGTCAACTTTCTAGGCCAGGGCGAAGACATCATCACGATCGGCGACTATGTTTTCGTCCACGCCGGCATCCGTCCCGGCATAGCTCTGGAACGGCAATCGTTCGCCGACCTGCGCTGGATCCGGGAAGATTTCCTGCAGGATGAACGCGATCACGGGGTTATGGTCGTCCATGGGCATACGATCCGCGACGAAATCGACGAATGTCCGAACCGCATCGGTATCGATACCGGCGCCTATCGATCAGGCGTGTTGACGGCAATCGTCCTTGAGGGAACAGCAAGATGCTATCTAAAGACTAAGGGAGTTTCAATGTCCGGCCTCGCGGCGGCATAGACAAAGAGGCACCGCCATAACCTTACCTTTGCCGTTGCGTGACCCTATCCCTCCCGATATCGACGGGGACTGCACCTTCTCCTTCGGGATGAAGTTGACAAGGTTGGGCTTTGGCAACGCGGAATGCCCTCATCATTAAGACCAATTATGCGAAAGTTGGAAAGCTTCCATGACGATTCGGCCTCGCCCCGATGACTTTTCCACCTTTATCATCATGTCGATCGTTGCCGGATTGCGGCGGCTGGCCGACCTCCCGCGTCCGTTACGTCGCCTGATCGCGCTGGCCATGGATTTGGCGCTCTGCGTGATTTCGGTCTGGCTGGCATTTTCCATCCGTCTCGGTAAGTGGGATCTTGTCAGCCCCGCAGTCGGGATCGTTTTGGCGACAGTCATTCCAGCTTGGCTGATCGCAGCCCGTTGGTGCAGCATCTATCGATCGATTATCCGCTTCGCGGGCGGCAGGACGATGATGGACCTCGCGGCCGCTTGCCTGCTCGTCTCGCTGCCGATGATCACGATATTCATGTTCATCGGCATTGCGGGGGTACCGCGGACAATCGGGGTGTTGCAGCCGATGATCTTCCTGCTTTTGCTTGCCATTAGTCGCATCGCCATCCGTTATGCGCTCGTCGACATTCTGCATGTTGCAAAGCGGGCGCGCGGTCAGCGTGTGGCGATTTATGGGGCCGGGCGGGCAGGGCAACAACTGGCGTTCGCGATCCAGCAGGACGGCCAAGTAGCCCTCGCAGGCTATCTCGACGACGATCCGAGCGTCGAGGGCCATCGGATCGATGGCGTGCGGATTTACGGCACAGGCGATATCGGCCGCGTGATCGGCGAGTTGGCACTCGACGAAATACTTTTAGCTCTGCCGAGCGTCTCGCGGTCGCGGCGATTGCAGATCGTCGAACAGCTGAAGCCCCATTCGGTGCGTGTCCGTTCGCTTCCTAGCATGGCAAGCATCCTGGACGGCAAGGTTTCGGTTCGGGATTTGCGCGATGTCCAGGTCGAGGAGCTGCTCGGCCGTGACGCCGTCCCACCCGACGAAACCTTGTTAAAGGGTGCCATCGAGGACAAAGTCGTAATGGTTTCGGGCGCCGGGGGCTCGATCGGATCCGAATTGTGTCGGCAAATCCTTGCGCGCCGCCCGCGCCGCCTGATCCTCGTCGAACAGTCGGAGTTCGCGCTCTATACGATTCATACCGAGCTCGAAGAAACTGTCGCGGCGGATCATAGTGCTGAGATTTTCGCAGAGCTCGCCGATATTTCGGAGCCGTTGGTCGCGGCGCGCATTATGGACCGTCACCTGCCGCAAACGGTGTTTCATGCGGCTGCCTACAAGCATGTGCCACTGGTCGAGGCGAACCCGATCTCCGGCCTTCGCAATAACGTATTCGGCACATATCGCTGCTGTATCGAAGCCGAACGGGTGGGCGCGTCGCGCTTCATTCTTGTCAGCACTGACAAGGCGGTGCGCCCGACCAACATTATGGGTGCCTCGAAGCGCATCTGCGAGCTGGTTTTGCAGGCGCGTGCCGACGTAAAAAGTGGCACCATATTTTCGATGGTGCGGTTCGGCAACGTGCTGGGTTCGAGCGGATCCGTTGTGCCGCGCTTTCGGGCACAGATCGCTGCGGGAGGCCCCATCACGCTGACGCATCGCTATGTGACGCGATTTTTTATGACGATCCCGGAGGCGGCCCAGCTGGTGATGCAGGCGGGTGCCATGGCGAAAGGAGGTGAGGTCTTCGTGCTCGACATGGGTCAGCCCATTCGCATCTATGACCTCGCTCATTCAATGATCCAACTGTCGGGATGCACCGTTCGCGACGAAACCAATCCCGATGGCGACATAGCGATCGAGGAGGTCGGGCTTCGCCCGGGCGAAAAAATGTACGAAGAATTGTTGCTCGGCGACAATCCGCTGCCGACCGAGCATAGTCGGATCATGCGCGCCCAGGAAGCGAAGCTCGGTTGGACCAAACTTGCGGCGCTGCTCTATGAACTTGAGCAGGCGCTCGACAGGGCGGATGTCGACAAAGCAATGGCGGTTGTTCGCCGCGCGGTTCCTGACTATGCGCAAACCGACCGCTCGACGGCTCCCAAACGGATCGGGAACTTGCGCGCTGCGGGCGCCTGAGCGAGTGCACGACTTTATGCAGACAAATTTCTTGAACAGGATTCGGGGCAAGGCCGGCATTGACGGTCCGGGGCGCCCGGCATTTGTAATCGCGCTTGTCCTCTTGGGGGCAGCCTTTCTGATGGCGGGCAGTGGCCGCGACGATATCGTGTCATTGCTGGTCTGGCGTCCTTTGTCAGCCGTCCTGCTTTGTGTCGCGGCAGTCACCTGTGGTGGGGAGGCCTGGCGACGCGGCAAGCCGCTGCTGCTGTTCGCGCTGGCCGTCGCCCTGTTGCTGGTGCTGCATGTGATTCCGTTGCCGCCGTCTGTATGGACGGCCTTGCCGGGCCGCGAGGTCGTCGCCGATGTTTACCGGGCGGCCGGAATGCAAATGCCTTGGCAGCCGCTGTCGATGGCGCAGGCGCGGACGTGGAATGCGCTGTTCTCCCTGATGGGGCCGATAGCCCTTTTGATCGCCGCGCTGGCCCTCGACTTGCGGCGGCACCGGCAGATATTGCAGTTCTTGATCGTGGTCGGGCTTTTGAGCGGTGTCATCGGCATGATCCAGGCGATAGGCCCGTCGAACGGCGCGCTTTACTTCTATCGAATTACTAACAACGGTCTAGGGGTCGGCCTGTTCGCCAATCGCAACCATCAGGCGGCGCTGCTGGCCACGCTCTATCCGCTTCTCGCCGCCAATCTTTCGCTCTTCAAGGGTAAGCCGGATACGCTCTTCTTTCATAAGGCGATGACGCTGACGGGGGCGTGCCTTTTGCTTTCGTTCATCCTGATGACCGGATCGCGCGCCGGCATCGTGCTCGCCGCGGCCGGTTTGGCCCTCGCATGGTGGGTCTATCGCGCGCCGGCCGCGCAGGGCCGCGTCGTCGGAATGCGCGGTAGGCATCGCTCGCGTCTTGTGGGGCTAGGTATAGCGGCGTTCCTGCTCGTCGTAGGGCTGGTCGTTGCTGCGAACACGCCGGCACTCGATCGTCTTTTGGAGACCGATCCCGCATCGGAACTCCGCTTCAGCTCCTTTCCGATTCTCGCAGAAGCGACGCGGCGTTTCTTTCCATTCGGCAGCGGTATCGGAACTTTTGTGGAAGTATATCAGATCTTCGAACCTGACAGGTTGGTATCCCCATTCTATTTCAACCACGCGCACAACGATTATCTCGAATGGCTTCTGACCGGCGGCTTGCCGGCTCTCCTCCTGCTGTTGTGGGCAGCGTATATGGCGAGCGTCGCCTTCGCGTCGCTCTGGCGCAGTCGCCGCGTCGCCGCCGAGGAAGGGGACTATGCGGCACAGATATTGGGCCGCGCGGGTTTCGCGGTCGTGGCAATGCTTGCCTTGGCCAGTGTGACCGATTATCCGCTGAGAGTTCCGTCGCTCCTGCTTTATATTACGATCGCAGCGGTGTGGTGCGCCAATGCTTATGGATTTAATCGGAAGTGACTGGGACTATGCGGCGTAATATTACGAAAACCGGCGTGAAAGTGCTTCCTCGCGTCACCGCGATAGCGCTGGCCTTGTTCCTTGCCGGCTGCGCGTCGGGTCTTGTGGGCGAGGGACTAGGTGGTCCTTCGGTGACTCGCGTGGACATGTCCGAGCTGCCGGGGCCGCAGGGGCAGACCGGTGCCGACCAGAATTTCGAGTATAAGGTCGGGCCGTTCGACAAGCTGATTGTCGACGTCATGGGTATCCAAGATCTTGCGGACCGGCGCGTCACGGTCGACGGCTCGGGCAATATTTCCCTACCCATCGCCGGTGTTGTCCAGGTGTCCGGCCTGTCGCTGGGCGAGGCCGCAGACCGGATCACCCAGCAACTGCGCGCTGGCTATGTCCGCAACCCGCAGGTAGCGGTCAACCTCGAACAATCAGTAAGTAATTTCGTGACGGTCGATGGCGAAGTGGCCGAGCCGGGCAACTATCCGATCCTTCCAGGAATGACGTTGATGCGCGCAGTTGCGGCCGCGCGCGGGGCCACCGAATTCGCGCGTTTGCGCGAGGTTGTCATTCATCGCGAGGTGAACGGGCGCCAGATGATCGCACTTTATGATCTGGCGGCGGTACGCCGCGGCGCCTATGCCGACCCCGTACTTTACCCCAACGACATAGTGGTGGTCGGCGATTCGCCGGGGCGCCGACTATTCCAGCAGATCGTATCCGTTTCGCCGCTGTTCGTATCGCCGTTGGTAGCGGTTCTGGACAAAAAAAACTGATCTATAGAAATCGAACGAGAATTTCCCTGATGTCAAACATGACGACGACTGCGGTGGGTAACATGGCAAGATCGGAAAACGGAGCCGAAAGGCCCTTCTGGTCTGCTCCGGTGCTGCTGGAATACTGGAACGCCGTTCGGCGCCATATCTGGCTGGCGCTTGCCATTGTGTCAGCGGTCACGGTTGCAGGAGCAATTATCACGCTGTTGATGACGCCGCAATATACAGCGACATCGCGCATCGAGATAGCTCGTGAACAAGCCAATGTGACCAACGTCGAGGGATTGAAACGAGATAGCAACGCTCCCGATCAGGAGTTTTACCTCACCCAATATTCGTTGCTCAATGCGCGTTCACTCGCGGAGCGCGTCGAGCGTCGTTTGCGGCTGGCGCGTAATCCCGAATTTTTCGCAGCGCATGGCGAAACGCCTGAGGGTGAGGGATTGCTCTCCGGTCTCCGGTCGGGGCCGGTTTCGGCCGCAGATCTTCGCCAACGCGAGCGGCAGGCGGTCGAATTGCTGCTCGATAATGTCGGGATCTCGCCGCTGCGCGGCTCGGCGCTCGTTGACGTCAGCTATTCCAGCGCTTCGCCGCAATTGTCGCGCCTGATCGCAAGTACCTGGGTGAACGAATTTGTGCAACAAAGCATGGATCGCCGCTTGGCGTCGACGGCGGATGCGCGCATCTATCTCGAAGGACGTCTGCAGGGGCTGCGCGACCGGTTGGAAAAATCCGAACGCGACCTTGTGAACTACGCCGCGCGACAGGGCATTGTACGACTGTCGGAAATCCAGGGGGAGGACGGGCGTACACGGACGACCCAGACCTTGGCGTCGAGCGATCTGGAACAGCTCAATCGTCTTCTCGTCCAGGCAACCGCAGAACGGGCCGAAGCCGAATCGAAGCTGAGCGCAGCGCGGGCGCCTGGCGCTACGCAGCTCGGTCTTTCGAACCAGTCGCTGAGTACGCTGCGTCAGCGGCGCGCGGAAGCCAACGCTGCCTACCAGGAATTGCTGGTCCAGTTCGAACCCGAATATCCGCAGGCCCAAGCCGCGCGGGAGAAGGTCGCGGCCCTCGATCGTGCGATTTCGGCCGAGGAAACGCGCGTTCGCGGAGCGTACAGCGCGGACTATAATGCGGCGGTCCAGCGGGAAACGGATCTTCGCGCCCGGGTCGACAGATTGCTGGGCCGGCTCGATACGGAAAACCGTTCGAGCATCCAGTATAATATCTATCAGCGTGAGGTGGATACCAATCGCGAACTGTATGACGGGCTGTTGCAACGCTACAAGGAAATCGGCGTTGCCGGCGTCGGCACGAACAATATCTCGGTCGTCGATGATGCGGTCAATCCGGTCAAGCCGTCGTCGCCCCGTTTGGTTCTGAACCTCGCGGCGGCGCTTTTGTTGGGCTTGCTCTTCGCTGGGTTGACCGTCGTAATCCTCGAAAATCTCGACGAAAGCGTGCGTGAGCCGCAGCAGATATCGGACCGGCTCGGCGTTCCTTTGCTCGGCGCGATCCCGGTGGTCGACGACGAGGTGCTTTCGGATATCGAAGATCCGAAATCCATTCTGTCCGAAGCCTATATGACCGTCCGGACAAATCTGGGCTTCTCGACTGACCATGGATTGCCGCGGACGATGGCGCTGACCAGCACGTCGCCTTCGGAAGGGAAATCGACTTCGGCCTATTCGCTTGCACGCGTCATCGGCCGCACATCGGGTTCGGTGGTTCTGGTCGATGTCGACATGCGCCGTCCCGTCGTGGCGACGCGGCTCGGTCTCGACAATTCGAAAGGGGTGTCGAACTTCCTCGCCGGCGAGGATAATTGGGAAGACCTCATTCAGACGATCGGCAAGTCCAACGTCAGCTTCATCAGCGCGGGGCCGGTGCCGCCGAGCGCTTCGGAACTTCTTAGCGGTGACCGTCTCGCCTCGCTGGTCCGCGCGCTTTCGGAACGCTTTGATCATGTTATCCTCGACAGCCCGCCGATGCTCGGACTGTCCGATGCACCGCTTATCGCCAATGTGGTCGAGGGGCTGATCTATGTGATCGAAGCCGACCGGACGGCGGTACGCGCCTCGCAAGCGGCGATCACACGTCTTCGGGAGTCGCGTGCCCACATCCTCGGGGCGCTGCTCACCAAATATCGAGCGCGTCAGTCGGGCTATGGCTACGGCTACGGCTATGGATATAGCTATGGCAAGGATGCTGCTGCCACTGACGGCGCTAACTGAGCGAGGACGGTAAGGGCGTGACGGGCGCGAGAACAATTGGGCTGAAGCTTTTTCTGGGCTGGCTTTGCGGTCTTTTTCTGGCGGTGCTCGCATTCTCGCAGGCCGCGGCCTCAATCGGACTGGCGATCGACAGTTTCCGTCCCCTCGGTGCCGGATTTTTTTCCTGGCGCAGTGGGCAGATGCGTCTGGCGATCAGCGTGTACGAGCCGGGTAAAAAGGTCGATTCTGAGCGGCTGATCGATACCGGGCGCGCCACGCTGAAGCTCGCCCCTTTGAATCCGCGTTCCTTGTGGCTCGTCGGCAAGGGGCTGGAGATCGAAGGCAATATGGCAGATGCGCGAAAGGCGATGCGCCAATCCGATCGCCTGTCGCGGCGTGACGGGGCGGTCCAGCTCTGGCTGGCGCAAGATAATTTGCGCTATGGCTCGCCGCCCGAGGGGATACGTCACTTCGACCTGATGTTTCGCGGTGATCATCGCGCCACCACCGAGATGATGCCAGCGCTCGCCATGATCATCATGTCGCCTGAGGGACGCCGCCACCTTGCTCCCTATATCAGGCGTGATAATCCGTGGATTTTGGATCTTGTCCAGGCAGCGGTAACAAGGCTGCCGCGTTCGGCCCCGGTTGCGCAGCTGTTGATCGACCGCCGGGCGGTTGCGCCCGATGTTCCGTATATCCGTCCCATCTATGCGCAGCTGGTCGGCAGGCTGCTTCAGGAAAAGCAATATGAACTAGCACTGCGATTGCACCCGCAGCTGCCCGGCGCGGAAAAAGAGAGCTTGCATGGCGTGAGCGTGACCGCCGACGCAACCGAGGGGTATCCTCCCTTCGTCTGGGCATTTGCTGATGGGGCAGAGCAAGGCGCGGTTCCGATCGCGCTCGACGACGGCCAGACCGGACTGGAAATAACGGGCGCGCCCGGTACGGTCGGGATCGCAGCCAGCAAGATTTTCACGCCCCCTGCCGGTTCGGCATTCCGTTGGCAGGTGATCGATCGAACGCCCAATTTGCAAGCATCGGCAAATTGGGAGATGACGTGCCTGCTGGGCCCGTCGGTGAAAACGATCATCCGGTCCAACGATCTGCTTGCGACGTCCGTGCCGCTGAAGCGGACGCATGAGCTGCGGGTACCGGATGGCTGCAGACTCGTCCGGCTCGATATGCGCGTCGCCGGGGGCATCGGCCGCAACCCGACCTTGTTCTCGATCGGCAAATTGTCCTTGGCCGGAGGCCGCGCTCCCGGAAAGGCGCGGTAAGGATATTGGAATCCTTATAGGCCAAGGCCTTCGATCAGCGACTGATTGACCTTGTCCACCGAATATTTCTCTTCGGCCATTCGCCGGCTTTCGGTACCCCATGCGGCCCGTAGAGAGGAATCGCGTGCAAGCCGGATCATCGCATCGGCGAGGGCGCCGGCATCCCGAACCGGGACGAGGAGCCCGTTTACGCCATCGACAGTCGTCTCGCGGCATCCTGGCGCGTCGGTGGTGATGATGGGCCGCCCCATCCCCATCGCTTCCAATACGGTGCGAGGTGTGCCCTCGCGCCACGACGGGAGGACGAATACCGACGCTTGCGCAATGGCGGGACGTACGTCGTTCAAATGACCGAGATATTCGATACCCGAGGCGATCCAGCGGTCGAGTTGTTCCCGGCTTACCGCATCGGGACCGGTATCGAGCATCCCGGCCAGCAGGAAACGCGCCGCCGGTATGGTGGTCCTGACCTGCGCCGCGGCTTCGGCATATTCCTCCAGCCCCTTGCTCCGCAAAAGGCGGGCAAGGCTGAGGAACACGGGGGCGGGCGGAAGCGGCGCGACATTATAATGATCGAGGTCGAGGCCCGAGCCGTTGACGATCACAGCCTTGTCCGGCTTGCGGAGGCTTCCCGCCGCGATGAAATCGGCGAGATCGTCGGGGTTCTGAAAGACGACATGGCTGTTGGCGTCGGTCGCCATGCGATAAAGGCGCTGTGCTATTTTCTGGGTCGCCGCGCGTGCCAGCCCGTCGCCGGCGATAAAGGCAAACCCCAATCCTGTGACCATGCTTGCCGACCGCGCTCCGGCGCGGCTGGCGGCCAAACTTCCCCAAATGTTGGGCTTTATAGTGTAGTTGAGGACAAAATCCGCCCCGACCTTGCGGATCAGCCGATAGATGAAGCCATGATAATTGAGATCGCCCAATATGCTGATCCGCGTGCGACGCAGCGGGACGCTGTGCGGCGTGGCTCCGAGCTCAAGAACGGCGTCGCGCCATTCTCCATCGAGATCGGGCGACGAGACATGGAGTTCATGTCCGCGCGCGATGAGGTCCCGAATCAAAGGGCCGCGGAAATTGACGAGATACTGCGGATGCGATCCATTGATCAGAATTTTGCTCATGGGTCTCGTTTGAGAATGATTTGAGAAAGTGGTCGACTGCGCGCGCCGCACCCGATTTAGTGATCCGGTCTGATGTAAAGGAATCGATCGATATGCAAGTCGCGATCGCTGGTGCCAGCGGTTTTCTCGGGCGCCATCTGGCCGCCCGCCTCGCGCGCGACGGCGTGACATGTCGCATCCTGTCACGGCGGGATATGGAGCAGGGCGATATTCCCGGATTTCTTGCCGGGTGCGACGCGGTGGTGAATTGCGTCGGCGAGAAATCGGGCGTGGGGGAGGCGGCCGAACTGGCCAATGTAATCATTCCACAGCGACTATATGAAGCCGCGCGGAATGCCGCCGTGAAGCAGTTTGTGCACGTCAGCAGCGTGGCGGCCGTCGCCAGTAGCAGCAATTTCGGCGAATTGCTGGATGACACCGTAACGCCCCGGCCCGACAGCCCCTATGGGCGAAGCAAGCTGCGCGGCGACGAGGCTCTCCACCGCATTGCGAGCGGCGGGCCCCTTCTGACGATATTGCGTCCGCCGATCCTGATCGCGGAGGATGCGCCCGGCGTTTTTGCGCTCTTCCGCCGCGCGGCGGAGCGTGGCTTGCCTTTGCCGTTGAAGGGCGCCGAGGGGCGTCGCAGTTTTATGCACGTCGACAATTTCGTCGAAGCGGTGCTCGCTGCGATTCGCACCGGGCAAGCTGGGACATATATCGTGACCGACAGCGCGCCGCTCACGTCGGAGGAGCTTTACGCGAGGATGCTCGTCGCGGCGGGGCGTCGCAAACGCGTCTTCTCCGTTGGAGAACTGGGGCGTCGGATGCTGCAGAAGCTGCTTGGCCGACGCGGAGAGAGCCTGTTTGGCGCCGCGGCTTTCGATGGCGGCCGTTTTGCCCGCGCGGCAAGCCCGCAGTGGCTGGTGCCTCCTGACGATATTGTTCGCGCAGCCATGGGCAGGGCGGTGAACCCGCCGACGCGAACGGGATAGAAGATCAGGCGGCCGCGTCGCCGCGGCCGCCGCCGATGGCGGTTCGAACAAGTATCGAAATATCCGCCATAACGCTCGGGTTTGCGGCGTAGGCCGCATCGATCTGAGCAAGCTTGACCGGGGTCGACATATCGACGCCCTGAATTTGCGCGAGCCCGGTTATCCCGGGCCGAATGTGGAAAACGCCGAGCCTGTCCCGTTCCGCGACCAATTCGGTCTGGCTTTCGAGGCAGGGGCGAGGGCCGACCAAGCTCATCTCGCCGCGCAAAACACACCAGAGTTGGGGTAATTCGTCGATCTTGAGCCGGCGCAGAACCGTTCCGGTCCGGCTGATCGCGGCCGCACCGACCTGATGCGAGGCGAGGTGGGGCGTGTCCGGCGGCATCGTCCGCATCTTCACGAGGGTAAAGGGACGGCGATTACGGCCCACTCGTCGCTGTGTGAAAACCGGATTGGCCCTGATGTCGATGAAAATCGCGAGACTCGCGATCAGGCAGATAAGGAGGGCGGGGACGAAGAGAAGCAGCGAAACGGTTATATCCATGAAGCGCTTCGTCATATCGAAAATATACCCGTCATGGTCCTGAGATCGGAAAGTGGAATGCGATGCGCTCGCCGAGTGCACGGTGCGCGCGTATAGATGGCGCGAGCTTTCCGGGCTATTGGAAATTTGAGTCCGGTTGCGACTGGCGGGAGTCGCGGCATCAGAAGAGTTGCGCGTCGGCGCTTCGGCCTATAGGGCGGCCGGGCGATCTTGCTCCCGACCTCGCCTGCGCTCGCAAGTCACTCACCGACGAGCGGACGTGGCGTGATCGGAGTTCCTCAATCAAGAAATCGACTAATAGAAAAAATGGGACTTTTCTCGAGGCTCGGCGATGCGGCTCGACAGATCCGGCTGTTTTCCCTGCGGGACATGGCTTGGCAATATGCCGCCAGTTTCGGCGTCGCCATCTTCGGCGCGCTCTATATTCTCGCTGCGGGCCGTGTGCTCGGGCCACAGGATTTCGGCGCCTATGCGCTCGCCATGGCGGTTCCGACGGTCGTAAACGCGCTGTTCGATTACCGTATCCAGGAAGTTTCGATCGTCGTTCTCAGCGAAAAGGCGAGCGCGGAAGATTCGGCGCGCAACATGCGGTCGCTTTTTCTTTTCGACGTACTCGCGCGAACCGTAGCGTTCGGCATTTCGGTACCCGCTGGTTTTCTTGTTCTGCGAGCGCTCGGAATCGACGTCGATCCAGGGATCCCGTGGCTGGCGGCCTTGGGGGTGTTTGGCGCCAAGGTCGGAATTGGTCCCGCGATCGGAATCATGCGCCTCTCGGGAAAAATTCACAAATATGCACTGCTTCAGTCGCTGGACTGGGCGCTGAGGCTGCTGGGTTTCGGCATCGTCTTTCTTCTAGGGCAAGCGACGGTCGAAACGGCATTTCTGGTCCAGGTTCCGCCGGCGATCGTCATTAACCTGTGGATATTGTACCTCGCGCGCGGTATCGCCCATCGGAGCTACGGCCCCATCGCCGGTCTCGCCGGTGCGGCGGATCAACTATGGATCTTTTACCGCGAGCGATCGAAGCTGCTCTTCAGCAGCCAGACGATTTCTGCCGTCGATTCAGTGGTGAAGGAACTCGACACGCTGATATGCGGGATATTCCTCTCGCAGCATAATGTCGCGGTCTATAAGATTGCCAAGAGTATCGCCGGTATGGCTTGGAAATGCGTCGATCCGATCTTCGTCGTCATTCTGCCGAACGTCGCTGCTTATGTCGCCGACGGGAAGATGGCCGAACTGTCCACTATTCTGAAAAAGACCACGATCTATCTGCTTGCCATTGCGTTATTCGTATATCTTGCGGGATGGGCACTGGTTTATCCGCTCGCACATTATGTGTTCGGGCCCGAATATAGCGACGTCCCTTCGATATATCCCCTGATATCCTTGTGGATCGTTGTCGCACTGCCGTTCATATGGACGCATTCGGTCGCAATCGCGTCGGGCAATGCCGCGCTTCAGGCCTGGTCGGGTTTGCTGGGAGCAGGCATCGGAATCGCGGCGCTGGTGATCGGTGCGGCATCCTGGAGCCTTTCCGGCGCGGCGCTCGGGCTGTCCGTCGCCTATGCTGCGGCATTCGTCATTTCGTGGATACTGCTCGTTAAAAAGAAGATCGTGACATGGTAAAGGCCCGCAAGGCGCATTTGGTCCTCGCGCAGGACAATCGGTCGTGGATCATCGAAAAGATGGCTGCGCGGATCGCCGAACATGCCCCGGCTTTCGGCTTTGCTGTTTCGGTGGGCGAGGCCGAGGACGCCGACGCCGACGTGAACCATTGGATGAGCTATGCGTTCGCCAACGTGCCGCACAACACGCCGGCGACGATGCTCATCACGCACCTCGACGATCCCTACAAGGTAGGCCTGGTCAAGAGCGAGCTGACCTCGGGTGTCGATGTTGGAATCGCGCTGTCGAGCCATACGTGCGACACGCTGGTTGCCGCGGGCGTGGGCGAGACGTCGCTTGCTTTTGCGGTGCCCGGCCATGATTTCGCGGCCGCACCGAGGCGCATCGTGATCGGCTTGACCACCCGGCTCTATGCCGACGGCCGCAAGCGCGAGGCCATGCTGGTTGAAATGGCGCGAACGATGCGTCTCGACCGGTTCCGGTTCGAAATTTTCGGCCTCGGCTGGGAAGACGTCATCCCGCTCCTCGAAGCAGCGGGGGCCGAGGTCGCCTATTCGCCTGGGACCGATGATTTCCGGGCCGACTATGTCGAGATGATGGCCCGCGTGCCGGCGTTCGATTATTATCTCTATCTGGGCCGGGACGAAGGGTCGCTCGGAACGCTCGACGCATTGGCCGCAGGGGTGAAGACGATCGTCACGCCGCAGGGCTTTCATGTCGACCTTCCCGGCGGTATCACCCATGCCATATGGTCGCAGGAAGAGCTGGAAACGGTGTTCCGCGACCTCGCGGAGGAGGTCGATCGGCGCGCAGGTTCGGTCGCGGGCCTGACGTGGCAGTCGTATGCCGAGGCGCATACGATCATCTGGCATGCGATACTGGACGGGCGGGTCGGAGAAGTCGCCGGTTTGCTGGCGGCGCATCGCGGTCACCATGCGCGCGAGATCGCGCCGGTGAGCGAGGGGCGTGCGACGATGCTGCGCCGCCTCGTCAGTCCTTACCGCATCCGTTCCGCACTCAGTCACATCCCTTTGCTCAAACCCGTTCGGGCGTGGGTTAAAGGACGCTAATCTGTTGCATTGCGCGGCGCCTCTCTCTAGTTAGCGCGGCGCTGCATTTTGAAAGACCTCGTTGATGAAAAAGGCAATTATTACAGGTATTACCGGTCAGGACGGCGCCTATCTGGCAGAGTTTCTGATCAAGAAGGGCTACGAGGTCCACGGTATCAGGCGGCGCGTTTCGATCTTTAATACGGCGCGTATCGATCATCTATATTCCGACCCGCACGAAGGTGGAGGCAGTTTGACTCTACATTATGGCGACATGACGGATTCGAGCAGCCTGATGCGCGTCATTCAGCAGGTGGAACCGGACGAATTCTATAATCTTGCTGCCCAGAGTCACGTCGCGGTTTCGTTCGAGGAACCCGAATATACGGCGAACTCGGACGCCGTCGGGGTGTTGCGCGTTCTGGAGGCCCTGCGAATCTCGGGTCTTGCCGAAAAGACGCGCTTTTACCAGGCCTCGACTTCGGAACTCTACGGGCTGGTGCAGGAAGTGCCGCAGAAGGAAACCACGCCCTTCTATCCGCGCTCGCCTTATGCCGTCGCGAAGCTTTACGCCTATTGGATCACGGTCAATTACCGCGAGGCCTATAATATGTATGCCTGCAACGGCGTGCTGTTCAATCACGAGTCCCCGATCCGCGGCGAAACCTTCGTCACGCGCAAGATCACGCGCGCGCTGGCCCGCATCAAGCTGGGGCTTCAGAAGCGCCTGTATCTGGGCAATCTCGGCGCGTTGCGCGACTGGGGGCATGCACGCGACTATGTCGAGATGCAGTGGCTGATGTTGCAACAGGACAAGCCCGAGGATTTCGTGATTGCGACCGGCGAGCAGCATAGCGTACGCGAATTCGTCGAAGTGGCTGGCCGCCGCCTCGGCATGGATATCCGGTGGGAAGGCGAGGGCGTCGACGAGAAGGGGTATCTCGCGGACGGCACCTGCATCGTCGAGGTCGATCCGGGATATTTTCGTCCCACGGAGGTCGAGACGCTGCTCGGCGACGCGACGAAGGCACGCACCAAGCTGGGCTGGGTACCGAAGGTCGACTTCCAGTCGCTGGTCGACGAGATGGCCGACGCCGATCTGGTCGAGGCGGAAATCGAACAGGCCAGCAGCGCGCGCCGCTCGCTTTTCTGACGGTATCCGCGATGAGTCAGTCTTCGCCTGTCGAAATCATTGCGAACGATGCGGGCGTCCCGCTCGCCTATATCGTCGACCCGCACTGGCTGCCGTCCGAAACGACCTTCATGACGCCGGGCGATTTCAGCCTGCAGATGGGCATGATCGTTTATGGCGCGGGGCAAGGCATCCCGGCGCACGTCCACCTTCCGATCACCCGGCAGGTAGAGGGCACGAACGAGTGTATCGTGGTTCGCAAGGGGCGATGCCGGGTCACCATCTACGACAGCGGGCGGAATTTTGTCGCGGAGCGCGATCTCGAAGAGGGCGCGATCATTCTGCTGCTCGGCGGGGGGCACGGCTTTCATCTCTATGAGGACACGGTCCTGTTCGAAGTGAAGCAGGGCCCCTATGCCGGCAACAAAGACAAGGAACGATTTTGATGACGTGGGTGCCGGTTAACGAACCGCTGCTGACCGACGAGGACTTCAAACCTCTCGAGGAAGCTTTCCGCAGCGGATGGATTTCATCCGCCGGGCGCTATGTCGACGAGTTCGAGCAGGGATGGGCCGATTATTGCGGCCAGTCTCATGGCATTGCCGTCGCCAACGGCACCGTGGCGTTGCAGGTCGCGGTCGAAGCGTTGGGCATCGGGCAGGACGACGAAGTCATCATGCCCAGCTATACGATTATCAGCTGCGCTCTCGCGGCGGTGCGCGTCGGCGCGAAACCCGTTCTCGTCGATTGCTGCCCGCGCACTTTCAACATGCGGACCGATGAGATCGAGGCCAAGATCACGCCGGCGACCAAGGCGATCATGGTCGTCCATATGTTCGGCCATCCGGTCGATATGGATCCCGTCCTCGCGCTGGCCGAGAAACACGGCCTGGCGATCATCGAGGACGCGGCCGAAGTCCATGGCGCCCGCTATTTGTCGGGCCGCGATACCGACAGCGCGACCTGGCGGGTCTGCGGCGGCATGGGGCATATCGCGACGTTCAGCTTTTTCGCCAACAAGCTGATCACGACCGGCGAAGGTGGGATGCTGATTACCAGCGACGATCACCTTGCCAAACGCTGCCGCGACCTGCGCAACCTCTGTTTTCGTCCCGACCGGCGTTTTTTGCATACCGAACTGGGCCATCAATTCCGGCTGACCAATATGCAGGCCGCGGTCGGCGTCAACCAGGTGAAGCGCATCGAGGACATCGTCGAGCGCAAGCGCGCGATCGCCGCCGAATATACCGCGCGCCTTGGCCACCTGCCGGGCGTCCAGCTGCCGATGGAAGAAAATTGGGGGCGTAGTGTTTTCTGGGTCTATCCGTTGCTTCTTGACGACGACCATCCGCTGGACGCGGCAAGCTTCGCCGCCGCTTTGAAGGCGGAGGGTGTCGAATCGCGTCCTTTCTTCCTCGGCATGCACGAACAACCGGTGTTCCACGACATGGGCCTGTTCCTGGGCGAAACCTATCCCGTGACCGAACGGATTGCCCGCAAGGGCTTGTACATACCGTCCGGGCTGGCGATCACCGCCGAGCAGATGGATCATGTCTGCGCTGCCGTCCGCAAGATTCTGAGCTAACGAAAGCCCCGCGACATGACCGTCTTCGACACCTCTTACGCCAACCAATATGATGCGATGTATGGCGACAAGGATTATGTCGCGGAATGCGATCTCGTGGCTGCGGCCGCGAGAAACAACGGCGTCGCGATGGGCCGTGTCCTCGATATCGGCTGCGGCACCGGGGGGCACAGCCTCGAATGGGCGCGGCGCGGGATTTCCTGCGTCGGCGTCGACATGTCGCCGTCGATGATCGCGCTCGCCGAAGAAAAGGCGCGGACGCTTCCGGAAAAAGCGCAGCTCGACTTTCTGGTCGGCGACGCACGGAATTTTCAGGCGGAGGGGCCATTCGACGTCGCGACGATGATGTTCGCGGTGCTCGGCTATATGAACAGCAACGAAGCAGTGCTGGCCGCTCTGCGGAATGTGCGTCGTCATTTGCGTACCGGCGGCCTCTTTGCTTTCGATTGCTGGTATGGCCCTGCCGTGCTCGGCGTGCGGCCCGAGGACCGCGTCCGCGTGGTCGAAGGCGCGAAAGGGCAGACGATCCGGTCGGCCTCGACGGCGATCGACAGCTTTCGGCATCTGGCGCATGTCACATTCAAATTGTGGACGGTGGACGGCGATCGCTATTTGGGCCATGCCGAAGAAACCCATGACATGCGCTATTTCTTCCCGCAGGAACTGGAGTTGTTGCTCGAGGTCGCCGGGTTCGGGCCGCCGGTCATCCGCAGCTTTCCGGCGGGCGGCGAACCGAACGACGACAGCTGGAATATTTTCTGCTCAGCCGTTGCGGTCTGAGGTCTGACGAGGCGTTCGGCCGGTGCTTGCCTGGGAAATATTCGGCGAAGACCTGCTCTGGCTGGAAATCTATGCGGGGAGTGCCTTTCTGGCGGCGCTCGTCGGCTGGGTGGTATTCCGCAAGCTGCCGATGAGCTTGATCGCCTTGGTCATCACCGTTGCGCTGATCGCGGCCGGGGGCTTCAGGGGTTTCGACTACAATTCCGACACGATGAATTATTATTCATACGTGTATATGCTGTCGTTCGTAAACGATAGCGAGATATTCTTCCTGACAAAATTGGAGCCTCTGCATTCGGGTCTGATCCTTCTGCTTCGTGATTTCAGGCTGTGGCTCCTCGTGGAAAGCGCTATTCAGATCGCCGGGATGATCATGTCTTTCCGGGTTCGCCGAAACGACTATTCTTTTCTGATCCTCTGCGCATTCGTATTGACGCTGGATACATCGTCCCTTCGTTATTGTTCCGCGCTTATTTATTTCTACTATTTCCTGTGCCGCAGCGAAGTGAGCCTGTTCAAGGCGGGCCGAATGACGCTGGTCCTGACCTGCATTCATATTTCGATGCTGCTTTCCGGCATACTTGCTTATCGCCGCCGGCTGGCCCTCCTGGCGATTTCCGCTGCATGCGTCGTCATTTTCTTCGAAAGTTCGGTGCTCGGGTCGCGGGTCGACATCGATCTTACCGAAGCTTCGCGCGGCCTGAAGAATTTCGGCGTCGCAATCTTTGCCGCCGCTTACCTGTTCGTACGGGCCCCGACGAAGAGCCTGCGATATATTCCGCTTTATGTTGTGGCCTTCGCCTCGATGTTTCTCGTTTCGGCCTTCATTCTGCCGACGTTCAACCGCTTTCTTATCATGGGCGCGCTTGTCGTGCTCGCCTATGAATGGTCGGTATCGCGAGGCGATGGCGAAAGCGACATATTCGATCGCGGCGCCGTTCTGGTGCTGAGCAGCGCTGTGATCCTACCTTATGTGATCAACCTGCCGCGGCTGTTTTTCAGCGGAACCTGGTAAAGGTCACAAAGGGTGCGGTGCCGACAGCGCCCCGCTTGGGCAGGCTACAGGCGAATTGTCGAGGTGCGATCGTCCAATATCCCCTTGAGGTCGAAAACGGGGGCGGATTCGGATTTGGCGAATTTCAGGATGCCCGGCAGGCCCATGTCGCGATATTCGTCGTGCGCGACCGCAAGGACGAGCGCATCATAGGCCGCTTCGGCGGGCTCCACGAGTTCGATATCATATTCGTGCCGGGCTTCGTCGGCCGAGGCCCACGGATCGTGACTATCGACCGTCATGCCATAGCCTTCCAGTTCAGCGACGATGTCGACAATGCGCGTATTACGAAGGTCGGGGCAGTTTTCCTTGAACGTCAGGCCGAGGACGAGCACGCGTGCGCCCTTGATCGCGATGTCGCGAACAATCATCTCGCGTACCAGCCGGTTCGCCACATAATGACCCATCGCATCGTTGATTCGCCGGCCCGCAAGCACGACCTCGGGATGATAGCCGACCGCCTGCGCCTTGTGCGTCAGATAATAGGGGTCGACCCCGATGCAGTGGCCGCCGACCAGTCCGGGGCGGAAGGGCAGGAAGTTCCACTTGGTGCCCGCCGCTTCCAGCACGTCGAGCGTGTCGATGCCCATGCGAGCAAAGATAAGCGCGAGTTCGTTGATCAGTGCGATATTGAGATCGCGCTGTGTGTTCTCGATGACCTTTGCCGCTTCGGCGACGCGGATCGAGGGCGCTTTATGCGTGCCGGCAGTCACGATCGCGCGATAGAGCCGGTCGACCTCTTCGGCGATCGCCGGGGTCGAACCCGAGGTGACCTTGGTTATCGTCGGCAGCCGGTGCGCCTTGTCGCCGGGATTGATGCGTTCGGGGCTGTAGCCTGCGAAAAAGTCCTTGTTGAACCGCATGCTCGAAACATTTTCGAGCACAGGCACGCAATCTTCTTCGGTCGCGCCGGGATAGACGGTGCTCTCGTAAATGACGAGTGCGCCCGCGGGCATCACTCGCCCGACCATTTCGGAAGCGCGCTTCAAAGCGGTCAGGTCTGGGCGTTTGTGCGCGTCGATCGGGGTGGGCACCGTCACGATGAAGATACGGCATTCGCGCAACGCTTCGGGATCGTGTGCAAAGACGAGCTTTTCCGCTTCGGCCAGTTCGGCGCCTTCGACTTCCAACGTCCGGTCATGGCCCGCCTGCAGCTCTTCGATGCGCCGCGCGTCGATATCGAAGCCGACGACGCGGCGCTGCTTCCCGAATTCGACTGCGAGGGGCAGGCCGACATAGCCGAGGCCGATAATCGCAACGACGGCATCGTCATAGGACGCCGCGGCGGCATCGGCGCTATTCACGTCGGTCATCATCAAACTCCGTAATATTCCCGGTACCAGGCGACGAAATTTCGCACCCCGGTGCGAAAGTCGGTACGCGGCGCATATCCGGTCAAAGCCTCGAGCAGCGACGCGTCGGCCCATGTTGCCGGCACGTCACCCGTTTGCATGTCCATATAGTTTCGAAGCGCTTTCACCCCGATCTCATCTTCGATCGCTTCGACGAAGTCGAGCAAACGGACCTTGTCCGAATTGCCGATGTTGACGATGCGAAACGGCGCCGCGGGCGACAGATTGTCGATAAGGATCGGTTCGCCGCGATCAGCGATCCCGGGAGGAACCGCGTCGATCAGGAGCCGGATTCCGCGTACCAGATCTTCGACATAGGTAAAGTCGCGCCACATGTCGCCGTGATTGTAGATATCGATCGGGGTCCCATCGATAATGCCCTTCGTAAATTTGAAGAGTGCCATGTCCGGTCGGCCCCAGGGGCCATAGACCGTAAAGAAACGAAACATCGTCGTCGGCAGGTCCCAAAGATGCGCATAGCTGTGCGCCATCGCTTCATTGGCTTTTTTGGTTGCCGCGTAGATGGTGAGAGGTGTGTCGGTCTTCTGCCGCTCGTCGAAAGGCATTTCCTCATTTGCGCCATAGACCGACGAGGTCGAAGCCATGAGAAGGTGGCCGATCCCGAGTTCGCGTGCGCATTCCATGATGTTGAATGTGCCGACGATATTCGTGTCGATATACGCGCGCGGATTTTCGAGGCTGTACCGTACGCCGGCTTGCGCCGCGAGATGAACGATGGCGTCCGGCTGGACCGAGCGGACATAGGACATCAGCTCGTCGGCCTCTTCCAGGCGAAATTCCCGTGCGGTGAAGCGATTGGAGCGCGACGTCAGCAGGCGGTGGCGCTCGATCTTGATCCGTACGTCGTAATAGTCGGTCATGGCATCGAGGCCGAATACTTCAAAACCTTCGTCCAACAGCAGCTTGCAGAGGTGAAAGCCGATGAAGCCGGCACTGCCCGTGACGAATATCTTCTTCATAATTCCATTCTACCGAATCTGGACATGGTCGCCTGGAGGCGCGCCGGTGCGCCATAGGACAGGCGGCGCGCAATCGCCATGGCCAATCTCTCCCGGACAAGCCAAACCGGACATTACTGCGAACAAGGGCGTGTTCGACCCGAGGAATGGCGCGTTGGTGCACGACATGAGGGGAGCCGGAGCAGTAGAGAGCCGCGCTACTTGCATTCATGACGTCAACACTCGACACAGACGCCTTTGATTTCGCGCTCGAGAATAGTTTCCACGATCCCTTGGAAGGTTTCAACGGCCGGTGGAAGCCGTCAAGCTTTCCGCGCGCCACCCGTCCGCATCAACAGTGGGTTGATTTCGGCTTGGTGGCCGCAGGTCGCCGCTATAGCGGCAACCATATCGGACGGCTTTTCCGACCAGTTATTACCGATATTATACAAACGGTGTGGCCTCTCCAACCGCCGGACCCTTCAATCGATCTCGCACGCTTGGTAGCCCCATAGAGCGATATCGGCGTGCAGGCGCGGGATTGCGCGCGGAACGGCATGTCACGTTGCATGCCGTAAACCAACTGTGTGAAGACATAGACTCGATGCCGCGGCGACGCGCCAATTCCAGCATGTTGAGGTGGCCGGAAACGTCGAAGTGAATATAGGCCGCCGGATTTTCCAGCGAACCGCGGGCGCCTCGCTGAGCGCCGAGCGTGTGATAGGTAAATTATCGATGCCAATCACCCGTTCGCCGCGCGCGCGAGATAGGGTGGCGACAATGTGATACTGATGAAGCCTGCGACTCCGGCAATCAATATCGTCATTGGGTCTCTCCGGCGCCATATCCGTCGACGTTAGTAGATTGCCAGCGCCAGCTCGTTGCGCACATGTCGTCGATGTTGAATGCCGCGCGCCAATTCAGCAGCCGGGCAGCTTTCGTCGTCGCGGCATAGCTGCTTGCGACATCGCCAGAGCGCCGGGCTACAACATTGGTCGCGATCGGTCGTCCGCTGGCGCGTTCATAGGCGGCGACCAGTTCGCGGACGGTGACGCCTTGGCCGGTGCCGACGTTAACAGCTTCGCAGCCAGACGTTGATGCCGCACATTCGATGGCCGCGAGATGAGCAGCCGCGAGATCGACTACATGGATATAGTCGCGTTCGCCTGTTCCATCGCGCGTGTCGTAATCGTCCCCGAATATCTGCAGGCTGGCACGGCGTCCGACGGCAACTTGCGCGACATAGGGCATCAGATTATTGGGGATACCCTGCGGGTCTTCGCCGATGCGGCCCGATTCATGCGCACCCACGGGATTGAAATAGCGCAGCAGCACCGCCGACGCGTCCGAGGTCGCTTTGGCCCAGTCGCCGATGATGCCCTCCGCCATCGCCTTGGTCCGGCCATAGGGGTTGGTGGGGGCGATCGGATGATCCTCGTCGAACGGCAGATAATGCGCCTCGCCATAGACGGTTGCAGATGAGGAGAAGACGATCCGTGTGCACCCGGCCGCATCCATCGCGGCGAGCAGGTTCATCGTGCCGCTGACGTTGGTCTGATAATAGAGGAGCGGGAGGTCGCTTGATTCTCCGACGGCCTTGAGCCCGGCGAAATGGACGACGGCGTCGGGCGCAAATGTGGTCACCGCATCGCACAGCGCGTCGGCGTCGCGAATGTCCGCTTGGACTAGCCCCATGTCGCGGTTGGTCAGTTGCCGCACCCGGTCGAGCGCGACGGGCGAGCTGTTCGCGAAATTGTCGAACACGCACACCTCATGCCCCGCCGCCAAAAGCTGCACGAGCGTGTGGCTGCCGATATAGCCGGCACCGCCGGTAACAAAGACCTTCACCCATCGCCTCCTTGCACCGCCTGCCTAGCGCTTCGCGCGGCGCGGTCAATTCAGAAGGGCTTAGGCACCAGAAGCAAAGGTGGCGTTACGTGCTTTGGCTGCGACGAAAATAGAGCGCGCTCGATCCGTCGCTGGCAAAGACAGGCGCGCGAGCGAAGAGTGCCGGAACATATTGCGCGAAAGCGTCGTGGGTGGCGGGGGTTTGCGCGGCAAGTCGACCACCCGCCATCCACAGCACCGTGTCGGCAAATTGCGCGACCAGCGACAGGTCGTGGAGCACCGCGACGACCGTGCGGCCGTCGGCGGCGAGCGAGGCAAGGCATTCCATCACGCGATATTGATTGGCGGGATCGAGCGCCGCGACCGGCTCGTCGACGAGCAGGACCGGCGTTTCGGCGGCGAGGACGCGCGCGAGACAGGCGAGCGCCGCCTCGCCGCCCGACAGGCTGGTAACGCCGCGGTGGGCAAGGTCGGTGCAGCCGGTGGCGGCCATTGCGCGATCGACCGCCGCCTTGTCCTCGGCCGAGAGCCGGCCCGGCGCGGCGCCATAAGCGAAGCGGCCGAGCGCGACCATGTCGGCGACGCTGATGTCCCAGGCGAGTTCGTGCACCTGCGGCAGATAGGCAAGCCGCCGCGCGCGTTCGGCGGGGCGCAGTGCGGTGAGGTCGGTGGCGCCCATGCGGATCGCGCCCTGCGTCGGCACGACGCCCGCCATCGCGCGCAGCAGCGTCGATTTGCCTGCGCCATTGGGGCCGACGATCGCGGTCAGCTGCCCCGGTGCGAAGCGGGCGCTGATATCGTCGATGAGGGGGGTGCCCTGCGCCTCGACGCGCAGCGCTTCGATGATCAGATCGTCAGCCACGCGCACCGCCTCGGCCGCGGCGCAGCACAATCAGCGTGAAAACTGGCGCGCCCGCAAGCGCGGCGACGACGCCCAGGCGCAGCTCATTGTCGGTCGGCAGGATACGCACCACAAGATCGGCAAGCACGAGGAGCAGCGCGCCCAGCCACGCCGAAGGCGCCAGGGTCCGCCCCGGATCGTGCCCCGTCCACGGGCGAACCAAATGCGGCGCAACGATCCCCACGAAGCCGACCGCGCCGGCCAGCGCCACCGCAGCGCCGGTCGCGATTCCGGTTCCGGCGACGATCGCGATGCGCGTGCGGCGGACGTCAAGGCCGTGCGCCGCGGCAGCAGTCTCGCCAAGCGTGAGCAGCGACAGGTTCGCGCGCTGGGCGAACAGGAATAGCGCGCCGACGAGGATCAGCGGCGCGGTCATCGCAAGATCGGCGAGCGACCGGTTGGCGACCGACCCGAGCGTCCAGTTGACGAGATCGGAGAGCGAAAAGGGATTGGGCGCGAAGTTGAGGATCAGCGCCATCAGCGCGCCCGCGAGGCTCGAGAGGCCGACGCCGACGAGGATCAGGCTCGCCATGCCCTGCGTCCGCACCGCCGCCGAGGCGAGGAGCAGCGTCGCGAGCGCGGCGCCCGCGATCGCGCCGAGGGGAAGCGCCCAGGGGAAGAGTGCCACGAGCCCGAAATAGAGCGTCAGCGTTGCCCCGAGCGTTGCCGCCGCCGAGACGCCGAGGATGCCGGGTTCGGCAAGCGGATTGCGCGTGAGCCCTTGCAGCGCGGCGCCGCAGAGGCCCAGTGACGCGCCAACGACCGCGGCGCTGAGCACGCGCGGCAGCCGGATGTCGGCAAGGATGATCGCCGCGGCGGGATCATGCCCGCCGAGCCAGCCGGCGAGCAGCGCTGGCGATACGCCATCGGGGCCGGTCGCCAGCGCGAGCATCGCGGCGAGCAGCAGCATCGCGGCAAGGGTCAGGTTGAGGCGCGTCATCGCATATCCCTTCGCGCATCGGCGAGCGCCTTGACCGCGTGTCCCGCCAACCAATTGCCGCACGAGAGCCAGCCGCCGGGCACCTCGACATCGCGGGCATGGCGCGTGGCTTCGGCCACGACGGGGTGGCGCGAGGCGGTCCAATAATCCTGCCGATAGCGCGCGCTGTCGAAAAAGGCACGGAACACGAGATCGGGCGGACGGCGCACCATCTCCTCGATCGGCAGGCTGCCCCAGCCGGGGCGGGTGCGATAGGGGGTGTAGCCCGCCGCTTCCATGACCTCGGCGACCAGTGAACCGGGGCCGGTCGTGACGTCGCCGGGGGTGATGTAAAGCGCGGTGCCCGCGTGCCCGCCGCCCTGGCGCGCGGCGGCGACCTCGGCATCGAAGGCCTTGACCAGCGCCGCGGCGCGCGGGTCGGCGCCGAGCGCCGCGCCTGCCCGGAGCATCTGGTTTCGGACATCGGGGAGCGTGCCCGCATAGCCGAGCTGCACGACCCTTATCCCCATCGCTTCGAGCTGGCGGTCGAGCTTCGCGCTGCCGCCATAGGAGCGCACGACGAGGGCGGGGCGCAGCATCGCAATATCCTCAAGCTGCGGGCGCAGCCGCGGCAGGCCCGCGGCGCGCGGCGCGGCAAAGGCGCTGTCGCTCGCGGCCTCGAAGGATATGGCGCGGATGCGCTCCCGGGGCACGAGGCCAAGGAGCATCTGGTCGGCGCAATAATCGATGCTGACGATACCGTGAAGGGCGGGGAGCGGCGCGCGCGGCTGGCAGGCCGTGAGGGCCGCCAGCATCGCAAGGGCCGCTCCCGCGCGCATCAGAAGGCCCAGCGGACCCCGACATAGGCCGAGCGGCCCGCAGTGCCATAGCCCGCCACGGTCTGATAATCGGTGTCGAACAGATTTTCGATGCGGCCATAGACATCGATTCCGGCGACGAGCGGGTAGCTCGCGCGCAGATCGACCAGCCAATAATCGTCCAGCGTCACATTGTTCGCGCGATCGTCGAAGCTCTTGCCGGCATAGCGCGCGGCGACCGACAGGTCGGCGCCAGCGAAGGCGCCGCCGGGCGTCCAGCCAAGTTCGGCATTGGCAAGATGCTTGGGGCGCCGCGCCAGCCGATTGCCCTCGTAGACCGAACCGGGGGTGCGGTCGGTCGCGACGACGAGGCTGTAGTTGGCGCTGAAGCGCAGGCCCGGCGACAGCTGTACCGCGCCCTCGACCTCGACCCCCTGGCCGCGCGCGCGGTTGATATTGTCGTAAGTACCGAAAGGGCGGTTGCCCGTCGCGCAGATCGGGGGCAGGGGATTGGGGCCGGCGGGGCAGCTCACGAAATCGATAAGATTGCGCGTGTCGCGGCGATACCAGGCGATGTCGATGAACGCGAGCGGTGCGGCAGCGATGCGGACCCCGACTTCATAGGCGCGGGCGCGCTCGGGCTGCAGATCGGGATTGCCGTAGGCGCCTGCGGTATCCGAAAGCTGGAACAGCGTCGGCGCCTTGAAGCCTTCGCGGTAGCTCGCGCGCAGCGTGACATGATCGCCGAGCTTCTGCCCCGCATCGAAGGCGAGGCTGGTCGCGCCGCCGAAGTCGCGGTGATCGTCGCGGCGCACCCCCGCGGTCAGCGACAGCGTCTCGGTCGGCTTGCCGACGACCATCGCCCACAGTCCGGTGGTCGCGGTTCGGCCGCTGTCGCTCGAAAAGGCGTCGGCGGTCTGCGAGCGCGTCCATTCGCGTTCGGCGCCCGCGATCAGCCGGATTTGCTGTCCGCTTACGTTGCCCGCGGTCAGCCAGTCGATGCTGTACGAAAGCCGTTCGCTGCGTCCGCGCGCCTTGAAGCTCGGATCGCTGCCCGCCGCCGGGTCGTAATTATCGCGGTTGATGTCGGCAAAACCAAAGGCGAGCTTGTGCGAAAAGCCGGTCGTGCTGCCGTTGCCGCCGGGGCGGTGCTCGACCGAGGCGGCCGCATAATGTTCGCGCGTCTTTTGATATTCGGCGGTGTCGCCGAAGCTGTAGGTCGGGGGCGCGAAGCCGTCGAGATCGACGCGGCTGTCGGCATAAAGGCCGAAGGCGCGGACGGTCAGCGTATTGCCGATCTCGGTCCGGTTCGTGAGGTTGAGCGCATATTGGCGATAGCCGTCGCGCTCGGTGCCGACCGCGGCATTGCTGATCCCGTCGGTGCGGACATAGCCGCCGCCGAGACCGAATTGCGATGCGCCGAGATCGGCGCGGAGCTGGCCGTTGACCCGCGCCGTATCGCGCGCGCCATATTCGGCGCCGATCCGGCCGCTCGTGCCGCCGCCGACCGTGTCAGGCTCGGTGGTCGAGATGGCGACCACCCCGCCGATCGCCTGGCTGCCCCACGGCAGGCTGTTCGCGCCGCGCAGCACCTCGATGCGGTCGATCGCGCCGAGCATCAGATTGGCGAAGTCGAAGCCGCCGCCCGGCGAGGAGGGATCGCCGACGCGCACCCCGTCGATGACGACGAGCGTATGTTCGCCCTCGGCGCCGCGGATGCGCACGTTCGATACGCTGCCGAGCGTACCATATTGGGTGATGCTGACCCCGGGCAGCCGCGCGATCAGGTCGGCGGCGGTGCCGTTTTGGGCGCGGCGGATGGCGGCGGCGTCGATGACCGAGACCGAGGCGTTGCTTTGGTCGGCGCCTAGCAGATCGCCGACGACGGTGATCGTCGAACTATCAGCGTCAGCGTCCTGCGCCCATGCGGGCGAGGCCGCGGCAACCGCGACGAGCGACAAGGTGGATTTCCAGAAAAATGACTTCACGAGTACCTCCAGCGTAACGGCTTGCCGTCACGCGAGGATCCTCGCCTGCGCCCGGTACACCCCGCCCGCGTGCAGATAACGGCGACGCCCTGGCAGGTCTCCTGGCTCGCCGGGTCAGCGGTGGGATGCGGCCTTCCCGGAAGACAAGCTTCCAGTGGCATGATTGCATCCACCTCGCCGGACTACAGTTGCGGGGGCAGCGCCGGATCGACCGGTCTTCCCTTTTCATGCCTGTTTCCAGGCAACCCGAGGTCACGAGGCGGGCCGCTAGCAAAAGCGGAAGCGCGCTGCAATCGCCAATTCGCGGGCCGGGCTGGACCGGCGCGTCGGGCTTCAGCCGAAGTCAGGATTGGCCGCTGCTGGCTCAGTGGCTGGCTCGGCTGGAGCTTTCTTGCTGGCGGCGGCAGAACGGCGGCCTCGAACGGTCCGAGCGACGAGGAGGGTCGCGAGCGGCCAGACGATCGTGTTGAACAGGTCCATGCGCGTGTCGGGCCAGTTCCAGTTACCGAGATTGATCCGGTCGAGCACCTCGTTGCCGCAGGCGGCGATGATGACGATGCCCAGCGGCAATATGTCATCCAGGCCCCGGCGCATCACCAGCGCGGTCCCGAGGAAGATGAGCATCCCCGCATGCAGGTGCAGCATCGCATCGGGGAGGCCCGTCGCCGCGCCTATATCCAGAATGAGGCCGTGATAATCGGCGGCGGCTTGCTGCAGAATTTGCATTGATCACTTTCGAATCGCGCGGCGCTCGGGATCGGGCTGCTGCCCTTTGGCGCGCGCTGCCTGAACCTTGCTTGTATGCCCGGGCTTTAATAAGTTGAAGGCCCCGCCAGACTGGCGGGGCCTTCGAGGCTGGTGCAATCCAATCCACTGGAGGTGCCCGGCCCTATCCAAATCTTGATCGTGTCATTCCATCTCGCCACTACAAGTATTTGTCAACGAATGATAATCCAATTTCTTTCATATTGGATGTTGTTCTGCTTATAGCATTCAGCCTTGGGACGGCGTCATCTATGCGCATGGGGTGACCAAACGATGACGGTTCCAAACCGTTTGGATTGATCGCCATGCTCTATCATATATCTCGAGAACTGAAATGGATGACGCGGCGAACGGACGCGGCTTCGCGACATAATGCAGGATGGTGACGACTGTGCTGCGGCTTGCAATCGTTGGCGCTTCGACCGACATTGCTGCCCTAGGGAGCCGGGCATGGATTTTGCGTTCGACAATAGTTTTCACGACGCGATGCCGGGTTTTTACGCGCCCGCGGAGGCGGCGAAGCCGTCGGCGCCGACGCTGTTGATCTTCAACCATGCGCTTGCCGAACGGTTGGGGATCGATGCGGCGGGCGTGAGCGATGCGCAGCTCGCCCGGATCTTTTCGGGCGAGGAAATGCCCGGCGGCGCCAACCCGCTGGCGCTCGCCTATGCCGGGCATCAGTTCGGGCATTTCTCGCCGCAGCTGGGCGACGGCCGCGCGCTGCTGCTCGGCGAGATCGTCGCGCCCGACGGGGCGCGGTTCGACGTCCAGCTCAAAGGGTCGGGGCCGACGCCTTTTTCGCGCAACGGCGACGGCAAGGCGGCGATCGGCCCCGTACTGCGCGAGTTCCTCGTGTCCGAGGCGATGGCGGCGATGGGCATCGCGACGACGCGCGCGCTCGCCGCGGTGGCCACCGGCGATCGCGTCCAGCGCGAGCAGGCGCACCCCGGCGCCGTGCTGACGCGCATCGCGAGCAGCCATATCCGCGTCGGCACCTTTCAGTTCTTCGCCGCGCATTTCGGCGCCGACCATGTCGTTCAATTGTCGGATTATGCCGTGCGCCGCCATTTTCCCGAACTTGCCGAAGCGGCCAACCCGCATCTGGCATTGCTCGACCGGGTGATCGGCCTACAGTGCGATCTTGTCGCAAGCTGGCTCGGCGCCGGCTTCATCCATGGGGTGATGAACACCGACAATGTCGCGATCAGCGGCGAGACGATCGATTATGGCCCCTGTGCCTTCATGGACCGCTTCGCGGTGAACACGGTCTTCAGCTCGATCGACGCGAACGGACGCTATTCCTACGGCCGCCAGCCGCAAATCTTGCACTGGAACATGGCGCGCTTCGCCGAAGCGCTGCTCCCGGCCATCCACGCGGTAAGGCCGGACGATGTCGAAGAGGCGAAGGCGCTTGCCAACGCCATTCCCGAACGCTTTCGCATGGCCTGGTTCGCACGGATGCGCGCCAAGCTCGGGCTGACGCAGCCGGGCGATGGCGATGACGAGTTGATCGACGGCTTGTTTGATCAGCTTGAGACGCATCAGGTCGATTTCACGCTGTTCTTCCGCGCGCTCGCCATGCTGCTCCGAGGCGAGGGCGATATGCTGCAGGCGCTGCTTCCCGCGCCCGATGCCATGGCGCCGTGGATCGCCGAATGGTGGGCGCTGATCGAGCGCGAGCCGGCAGGGCCGCTCGAATGCGCCGACGCGATGGACCGGGTCAACCCGCTCTATATCCCGCGCAATCATCTGGTCGAGGCGGCGCTCGCCGACGCCGAGGCCGGCGATATGACAGCGTGGCGCGAACTGCTCGATGTCGTGCGCCAGCCGTTCGTGCCGCGGGGCGAGTGGGAGGCTTTTGCCCACCCGGCGCCCGAAGGCTTCGGGCCTTATACGACCTTTTGCGGAACCTGACCGGCGTGCCGGGCGCTGTTGAGCGGCCGCCCGGCACTTGCTAGAGCGGCCGCCAACCCAATCGAGGATCGCATCTTTGTCCCAGACCGAATCGGCGGCAGCCAGCTCGCCCAAAATCACCGTGGTCGGTACCGGCTATGTCGGCATATCGAACGCGGTGCTGCTCGCGCAGCGCAACCGCGTCGTCGCGCTCGATATCGATCAGCAGAAGGTCGACCTCATCAACGCCCGGACCTCGCCGATCGCCGATCCCGAGATCGAGGAATATCTGGCGAACCGGCCGCTCGACCTGGTCGCGACGACCGACAAGCAGGACGCCTATCGCGACAGCGATTTCGTGATCGTCGCGACGCCGACCGACTATGACCCGGACAATAATTATTTCAACACGAGCACGGTCGAAGCGGTCATCGCCGATGCGCTGGCGCTCGCGCCGCGCGCGCTGATCGTCATCAAATCGACGATTCCGGTCGGCTTTACCGACCGCATGCGCGCCGAATTCGGCAGCGACAATATCGTCTTCTCGCCCGAATTCCTGCGCGAAGGACGCGCGCTTTACGACAATCTCTACCCCTCACGGATCATCGTCGGCGACACCAACCCGCGCGCCGCCGATTTCGCGCGGCTGCTCGAGCAGGCGTCGCTCAAGGACAAGACCGATGTGCTGCAAACGGGCAATACCGAGGCCGAGGCGATCAAGCTGTTCGCAAACACCTATCTTGCGATGCGCGTCGCCTTCTTCAACGAACTCGACACCTATGCCGCGATGCACGGAATCGACAGCCGGCAGGTGATCGACGGGGTCGGGCTCGACCCCAGGATCGGGCAATTCTACAATAACCCGTCCTTCGGCTACGGCGGCTATTGCCTGCCCAAGGATACCAAGCAGCTGCTCGCCAATTATCAGGATGTGCCGCAGAATCTGATCCAGGCGATCGTTGCATCGAACACCACGCGCAAGGATTTCATCGCCGCCGAGGTCGTGCGCCGCAAACCGCGTGTCGTCGGCATCCACCGGCTTGCGATGAAGGCGGGATCCGACAATTTCCGCGCGAGCAGCATCCTGGGCGTGATGAAGCGTGTCAAGGCCAAGGGGATCGAGGTTATCGTCTATGAACCGCTGATCGAGGAGGATCGGCTGTTCAACTCGCGGGTCGTGCGCGATCTTGATGCCTTCAAGGCCGAGGCCGACGTGATCATCGCCAATCGCGTCGCCGACGAACTCGCCGATGTGGCCGACAAGGTCTACAGCCGCGATCTGTTCGGCGCCGATAGCTGAGCGGTTGCCACGGGGCCGCCTTTTCGACGGACCGAGCCGGTTTCCCCGAAAACCGGGTTGCGTGCGTGCGGCGGGCAAGCCACAAGTGCGCATCGGTTGTGGACAGATGGCCAGCGAAAAAAAGCGTCACGAATTGAACGGCTTTGGCGTCGATGCTCGGCGGCGGTGGGGGCTATTGTCCGCGTCGCTGCTCTCGCTCGCCTGCGCCCATGCGGTCGCCGCGCAGGAGCGCGAACCGGCCGCGCCGCCGGCTGCAGAGGCTGCGACCGCGGAGCCCGCCGCGGCCGATACGCCGCCTCCCGGCGATGATACCCCGATCGCGAGCCCGTCGCCGCCGCCCGAGGGCGCGGTCTTGCCCGAGGTGGCGCCGATCATTCCCGATGACGAATTCAGGAAGGCGATTCCTCCGATCAGTGCGGAGGACGATCCCGAGCTCGACAAGCCGCTCGAATCGATCGCCGATTTCGAAAAGCGCGTCGCCGATGCGGCGAAGCAGAAGGCGAACGGTACAGCCGACGCCGTGCCGCAGGTCGATGGCACGCCCGTTCCCGCGCTCGCCGACGGGCAGACGGTCGAGCCGATCGGCGATGCGCCGATAACCGATACCGAGCTCGCCGCGCCCTTGCCGCCGCTCGAAAGCTTTGACGTTCAGCCGGTCCAGTTCGTCGATGCCGAGCCCGAGGGCGAGAACCGGCAGGTCGCCTATTCGGTGCAGGTCAACGGCCTTGCCGCGGCCGACGACAGCACCGATGCCGACCTCTCGGGGTTGTTCGGCGACCTGTCGGCGCTCTATGACGGCGATGGCAAGGCCGACAATTTCGCGATGCTGCGCGCCCGGCTGAGCAACGATGCCGAGCTGATGCAGCGCATCTTGTCGTCCGAAGGCTATTATGACGGCAGCGTCGATACGCGTATCGATCGCGCCGGCCGCGAGCGCGGGCAGCCGGTTTCAGCGGTGATCGATGTAAAGCCGGGTCCGCGCTACAGCTTTTCGGACATCATCCTCGATGCCAAGCCGACGGTGCCGCCGGGGCTGATCGCCGACAATTTTCCGCTCGCCGTCGGCGAGCCGATCGTCGCCGAACGGGTTCAGGGCGCCGAAGCGGCGATCTCGCTCAAACTTCCCGAGGAAGGCTATCCCTTCGCCAAGGTCGGCCAGCGCGACATCCTGCTCGATGGCGACAAAGCGACGGGCGTCTATACGCTACCGATCGACATCGGCCCGCGCGCGCGTTTCGGGGGTTTTGCGAGCACGGGCGAAGAGGCCTTCGACGCCGACCATGTCGCGATCATGGCGCGGTTCAAGCGCGGCGACCTCTACGACAGCCGCAAGGTCGACGATCTGCGGCAGGCGCTGGTCGCCACCGGCCTGCTCGCGACCGTGTCGGTCGAGCCGCAGGCGACGGGCGAAAGCGCGGGCGACGACACCGAATATGTGACGATGCTGGTCAACCAGCAGGCGGGACCGCCGCGCACGCTCGCCGCCAGCGCCGGCTATGGTACCGGCGAGGGGATTCGCGTCGAAGGAAGCTGGACGCACCGCAATCTTTTTCCGCCCGAAGGCGCGTTGATCGTGCGCGGCGTCGCGGGGACGCAGGAACAGGGGTTGGGGGTCACCTTCCGCCGGTCGAACGCGGGGCGGCGGGATCGGACCTTTGAACTGGTCGGAGAGGCGACGCGGAGCAATTATAACGCGTTCGAGGCGCTGACGGGGCGCATTGCGGCGCGGGTCAGCTATGACTCGACGCCGATCTGGCAGAAAAAGCTGACCTATGCCTATGGCGTGCAGCTTATCGCGACGAGCGAAGATGATTACAGCTTCCTGCTCGCCGATCGCGAACGCGACCTTTATTATATCGTCGGCCTGACCGGCCAGATCGGGATCGATCGCACCAACAGCCTGCTCGATCCGACCAAGGGGTTTCGCATCACGACGCTGATCGAGCCCGAAGGATCGATGAGCGGGCGCTTTTCGCCCTATGCGCGCGCGCGCGTCGATGTGAGTGGCTATTATCCGGTGGCCGAGAATATCGTGCTCGCGGGCCGTGTGCGCGTCGGATCGATCCTCGGCGCCGCGCGTGAGCGGCTGGCGCCGTCGCGGCGCTTCTATGCCGGCGGCGGCGGATCGGTGCGCGGCTTCGGCTATCAGCAGCTAGGTCCCAAGGATCCCAACAACGACCCGATCGGCGGGCGCAGCGTCAACGAGGCGGCGTTCGAGGCGCGCTATCGGTTCGGCAATTTCGGGATCGTCGGCTTCGTCGATGCGGGGCAGGTCTATACCGGATCGACCCCCGATTTTTCGAATATGCGCTTCGGCGCCGGTATCGGCGGCCGTTTTTACACCAATTTCGGCCCGATGCGGCTTGACGTCGCGACGCCGATCGATCGCAAGCCGGGTGAATCGCGGATCAGCGTCTATGTCTCGATCGGGCAGGCTTTCTGATGGCCGGGGGCGCAGCCGAGCCGATGGAGGACACGCCGCCGCCGCGGCGGAGTAACCCTTGGCCGCGCCGCGTGCTGCGCTGGACGGGGATCGTCGTCGGCGGGCTGCTCGCGCTGATCGCATTGTTCGTCGTCGGTCTCAACAGCGACGCCGGGCGCCGCTTTGTCGTCACCCAGATCGAGAAATATGAATTTTCGAACGGGCTGAAGATCGGCATCGGCCGGCTCGACGGATCGCTCTATGGCGCGATGGTGGTGCGCGATTTCACGCTTTCGGACCCGAAGGGCGTGTTCCTGCGCTCGCCCGAGGTCAGGGTCGACTGGCGACCCTTTGCCTATCTCAATAACCATGTCGATGTCCGTTCGGCGACCGCCTCGACGATCGTGCTGCAACGGCTGCCCGCATTCCGTCCGACGCCCGACACTGGCGAACCCCTGCTTCCCGACCTCGATATCGACATCGGGCGGCTGCGCGTCGACCGGTTCGTCGTCGAGCCTGCGGTGACGGGCGCGCGGCAGGAACTCCGCATCGACGGCAAGGTCGCGATCGCCGACCGGCGCGCGCAGGTGACGGCGAAGGCCGAGACCATCGGCGGCAAGGCGAAGGGCGACCGGCTCGCGCTGCTGCTCGACGCGGTGCCCGAAAAGAATCGCCTGGCGCTGACGCTCGACGTCAATGCGCCTGCGAACGGGGTGCTGGCGGCGCTCGGCGGGTTCAAGGAGCCGCTGACGGCCAAGCTTGCCGGCCGCGGCGACTGGACGCGCTGGGACGGGCGCTTCGACGCGACGCTGGGCGCGGCGCCGCTCGCCGGGCTGGCGCTGAGCGCGCGCGACGGGACGTTCGCGGTCAAGGGTACCACGCGGGCGGCGCGCCTGTTTGCGGGCACGCCGGCGGCGCTGCTCGGCCGCGAGACGGCGGTCGATGTCACCGCGCGGCTCGCCCGGCGCAAGGCCGATCTCGACGGACGGCTTTCGTCCGATGCGATGCGGCTCGGGATCAGCGGCGGCCTCGATCTCGGCGCCAATCGTTACGATGGCCTGCAACTGGCCTTCGTGCTGCTGCGCCCCGCCGCGATCGCGCCGGCGCTCAGGGCGAGCGGCGGCCGGGCGTCGGCGCGGCTCGATGGCGCCTTTGCGACGCCGACGGTCGCCTATAGCGTCGATGCGGCGAGCCTTGCGGTCAATGATATCGTCGTCGAGGCGCTGAACCTGTCGGGCAAGGCGCGCGTCGATGCCGACCAGATCGTCATCCCCGTGACGGGGCGCGCGGCGCGCATCCGCGGGCTCGATACGGTAGCCGGCGGAACGCTCGTCGCGGTGCGGCTCGACGGCGATCTTGCCTATAAGAACGGGCGACTGCTCAGCGATAACCTCCGCCTGCGGTCGCCGCGCATCGACGCCAAGGCGATCATCGTCGCCGACCTCAACCGCGGCTTCTACACCGGCGCCATCGACGGGCGGGTCAATAATTACCGCATCGAAAGCGTCGGCATCTTCGACATCGGCACCGACGTCGATCTGAAGCGTGTCGGTACCGACGGGTTCGAGATTGCCGGCCGCATTCGCGCGCGATCGACCCAATTGTTCAATTCGGGCGTTCGCGACCTGCTCGGCGGCAATGCCGTGGCGACGAGCGATATTCGCTATGGCACCGACGGCATCGTGCGCTTCGCCAATCTGCGCCTCACCGCGCCGCGGCTGCGCGTTACGAGCGGGCAGGGCAGCTATGCGCCGAACGGCCAGCTCCAGCTCGCCGCGCGCGCCACTTCGGTCGATTACGGACCGCTTGGTGTCGAGGTGGCGGGCACGATCAGCGACCCGCGCGCGACGCTGCGCGCCGAGCGCCCCGGCCTCGGCATCGGCCTTGCAAATCTGGAAGCGCGGTTGACGGGCGCGCCCAACGGCTACCGGCTCGCGGCGAAGGGGGAGACGGATTACGGTCCGCTGACCGCGGATGTCGTGCTGCTGACCGCCGCCGGTCCGCTGACCATCGATGTCGAACGCGCCGACCTGTCGGGGATCGGCTTCAAGGGACGGCTCCAGCAAAGCGCGGCGGGGCCGTTCGTCGGCCGGCTCGACGCATCGGGGCAGGGGCTGGGCGGCATCGTGCGGCTGAGCGCCGATGGTCAATATCAGGCGGTTGCGGCGAATATCCGCGCGAACAATGTGGTGCTGCCCGGCGCCGCGCGGCTCGCGGTCGGCAGCGCGATCGTCGATGCCGACATGATCCTTTACGACAAGCCGCGGATCATCGCCGACATCCAGCTCGCCGACACGCGCATCCGCGATTATGACATTGCGGTCGGGCGGGTGAAGATCGACTATCGCGACGGGCGCGGCAAGGCGCAGGCGCTGGTCGAGGGGACAAGCGGCGTGCCGTTCCGCATCGCCGCCAATGCCGATCTGACCCCCGAGCTGTGGCGCGCATCGGTGCAGGGCCGGGCGAGCGGGATCAACTTCCGCACCGCGTCGCCGGCGCGCATCGTGCCGCATACCGACGATTATGAACTGCTCCCGACGACCATCGACCTCGGCCGCGGCAGCAGCGCGCGCCTCGCGGGGCGCTTCGGCGAGGGTATCGTCGTCCAGAGCCGCCTTGAGCGCGCCAATATGACGATCCTCAACGCCGTCTATCCGGGGCTGGGCCTCGGCGGGCGCGCGACCGGCAGCCTCGACTTCGCGCAGGAAAATTCCGACGCTTTCCCGCGTGCCGACGCGCGGCTGACGATCAACGATTTCACGCGCACGACCGCGGCGGCGGTGAGCCAGCCGGTCGACGTCAATTTCGCGGGTAAGCTGCTCGCCGACGGGGGCGAATTGCGCGCCGTCGTGCGCAAGCGCGGCAGCGTGATCGGACGGCTGCAGGCGTCGCTGCGCCCGCTCGGGCCGGGCGCCGGCGACTGGATGACGCGCCTGCGCGCCGCGCCGCTCGGCGGCGGGCTGCGCTATAATGGTCCCGCCGACACGCTCTATTCCTTCGTCGGTCCCGCCAATCAGGGGCTCGCGGGCCCGGTCGCGGTGGCGGCGGACTTCAGTTGCCAGCTTGCCGATCCTTGTCTGCAGGGTGTGCTCAAGGGCAATGGCATGACCTATGAGAACCAGACCTATGGCACCAAGCTGACCGACATGGTGGTCAGCGGCCGCTTTACCGGCAACCGGCTCGAAATCGATCAGCTTACCGCCAAGGCCGGCACCGGAAGCGTCGCGGCGAAGGGCTATGTCAGCCTGTCGTCGGCCGATGGTTATCCGATGAACATCGTCGCCACGCTCGACAATGCGCGGCTGGCGCGCAGCGAGAATATCGGCGCGCGCGCGACCGGCACGCTGACCCTCACAAAAGCAGCGGGAGAGGCAGCGCTGCTGTCGGGCGACCTGCGCCTGCCCGAAACGCGCTATCGCATCGTGCGCGAGGGCGCGGCGAGCGTTCCCGTGCTCACCGGCGTGCGCCGCAAGCCGCCGAGCGGGCGCCGCCGGATCAGCGGCGACGGGCTGGCGGCGGTCGGCGGCAGCCTGTTCGACCTGATCCGGCTCGACATCCGCCTGCGCGCCGGCGAACAGATTTATGTGACCGGCATGGGGCTCGAATCCGAATGGCAGGCCGACGTCACCTTGAAGGGAACCACCGTCGCGCCGCGCGTGACCGGCGAGATCGAACTGGTGCGCGGCACGCTCGATTTCGCGGGGCGCTCGTTTAACCTCGAACAGGGCAAGGTGACCTTCCCCACCGGCGATGCCTATGATCCCGCGATCAACCTCCTCGCCACCGACACTTTCGACAATGTGACCGTCAATGTCGCGGTGACCGGGCGGGCGAGCAACCCGCAGGTCGCCTTTTCGAGCGTGCCCGGACTGCCGCAGGACGAAATCGTCTCGCGCATCCTGTTCGGCGATTCGATCACCTCGCTGTCTCCGCTTCAGGCGGTGCAACTGGCGGCGTCGCTCAACACGCTGCGCGGCGGCGGCGGCGGGCTCAGCCCGCTCGGCGCGCTCCAGTCGGCGGCGGGGATCGACCGCCTGCGCATTCTGGGGCCCGACGATACGACCGGACGCGGCACCGCGTTGGCGGCAGGGCAATATATCTCGAAGGACATCTACCTTGAGGTCATCACCGACGCACGCGGTTATACCGCGACGCAGCTCGAGATCAGCCTGACGCGCGCGCTGTCGATCCTGAGCCAGGCGGGCGGGTCGGGACAATCGAACTTCTCCGTCCGCTACCGCAAGGATTATTGATGCGCCGCGCGCTGATGCTCTTGCCGCTGTTCGCGCTGGCGGCGTGCAAACAGCAGCCCGATTTCGACCAGCGGTACGACAAGGCTGCATCCGACATCGAAGCGCGCGCGCGGGCGATGGACAAGGATCTGTCGGAGGCGGACAAGGCCGCCGCCGCGGCCGCGCCGGGCAATGGTTCGCAGACGAAGGGCTTGCCAGCCGCGTCGACCGCGTCTAACGCACCCCCGTCATCTGGGGAGTAGCCAGCCGTCCTGCCGGACGGGCCGCAGCGTCAACATACTCGGTCGAGAGGCCGTGGCGCCGCGGAAGCGCGAAAGCGTTTGGGCGAGACCAATGGCGTCGCACCTTCGTCCGGGCCGGGCGGCGGGCGCGATCGCTGTTGGAGTTCGCTTGCCGCTCGGCCCCGGAGTAATTCATGGAAGCCTTGTTCACCTCGACCGCGGTCGTCGCGCTCGCCGAGATCGGCGACAAGACGCAGCTCCTCGCGATTCTGCTCGCGACGCGCTTCAAACGGCCGCTTCCGATCATCCTCGGCATTTTGGTCGCAACGCTCGCCAATCATGCGCTCGCCGCGCTGCTGGGGGCGCAGGCGGCGGCCTTCCTCGACAGCGATATCTTCCGCTATGTCATTGGCGCCTCGTTCGTCGCGATGGCGGCGTGGACGCTGATCCCCGACAAGTTCGAGGATGATGATGCGCCCAAATCGCATGCGGGCGCGTTCATGACGACGCTCGTCGCCTTCTTCCTCGTCGAGATGGGCGACAAGACGCAGGTAGCGACGATCGCGCTCGGCGCGCGCTTCCACGATGTCTTTACCGTCACGGCGGGTACGACGCTGGGGATGATGATCGCCAATGTGCCCGCGATCTTCCTTGGCCACGAACTGCTCAAGCGCGTCGATCTGAACAAGGTCCGGATGGTCGCTGCGGCGCTGTTCCTGGTGATCGGCCTGTGGGTTCTGGCCCAGACCGCGGGACTGTTCGGCGCAGGCTGACCGCCGCGATCAGAACGGCTTGCAGGGCTTGCCGTTGTCGTCGAACCGGGCGGCGAGATCATATTCGCGGCCGTTCCAGCGCAGATAGGGGAAACAGAAGCCGGGAAGGCCGACCTGGATATCGGGATAATTGTCGACGCCGTGGCTTTTGAGGAAGTTTGCGAAGCCCTGGGTGGTCAGCATCACCTTCCAGCTTCCCGCCGGCGTTTTGGTCAGGACGATCGAATTGACGCCGGCCGATCCGTTGCAGAAGATGCCATTGTCGTGGATCATCGCTTCGGGTCGGCCGTCGCCGTTGACGTCGCCGATAAAATCGACCTGCGCCTCCGAATGGCCGCTGTCGTCGTCGGTGCAGGCTGTCCAGCGGCCGCCCTTGACCGGCTTGATTTCGGCGGCGCGAAACAGCGCGAGGCGCTCGGTCGCCGGGATCGCCTTGGCTTCGGGGGTTTGCGAGCCGTCCCAATCGAACAGATAGTCGCGCGAAATCGGCATCGGGCCGCTACGCGGCGGCGCGGCGCTTGCCGGGGTGGCAGCGGCCTTCCCGTCCTGGCTGCACGCCGTCGGCGCGCCGTAGCTGCCGCCCGCGAAATGGCGCGTGCCGGGGCAGGCCGAATAGCGCGCCTCGAGCGTCAGGTCGCGCCAGCCACCGGTACGCGTCTTGGCGAAGCCGACGATGCCATCCTCGGCGATCAGACGGCGCCAGCGCCCGTCGGTGCCGAGCGTCAGCACCGCAAAATAGGCGCCGGGCTTGCCATAGCATTTGGGATCGACATCGGCGACATGCGCCTCCGCCCGTCCGTCGCCGTTGAGATCGGCAAAGGCGACGCGCGGGTTCGACGCGCCGCCGCAGCGGTTGATCGCACGCCCGTTTTCGACCCGGAAGCCCGCAGCTTCGAACAACTGGATGCTCTGTTCCCTGGTCAGGCGCGGCTGCGCCGTACCCTGCGCCGCGCTCTGTGCCGGACCGGCAAGCGGCAGCGCGGCCAGTGACAAACCCAACAGCATCCGGATGTTCGACATGGTGGTCCCTCCCGTCGCGGCGAAGGCTAACACGAACCGCCCCCGCCTTGCCACGCAAATCGCGGGCGGTGTTCGCCCGGCCTCGCTTGCAATCGGGTGCGGTTTCGCGGATGGCTGAAAGCGGCAAGGCAAGCGACGACCCGCCCGGACGAGGCCGGCGCGCTTCGAGGAGAGGCTTATGGACTTCGATCTGGTCGTGCGCGGCGGGCTGGTTTTCGACGGGAGCGGCACCGCGCCCTTCGTCGGCGACATCGGCCTTCGCGACGGAAAAATCGCCGCAATCGGGCAGATAACGGGCCGCGGGGCCGAGGAGATCGATGCCAGCGACCGCATCGTAACCCCCGGCTTCATCGACATTCACACCCATTATGACGGGCAGGCGACCTGGGAGACACGCATGGCGCCCTCCTCGAATCATGGCGTGACGACGGTGCTGATGGGCAATTGCGGCGTCGGCTTCGCGCCGTGCCGGCCGCACCAGCGCGACATGCTCGTCAAGCTGATGGAGGGGGTCGAGGATATTCCCGAGGTCGTGATGGTCGACGGGCTGCCTTGGAATTGGGAGAGTTTCCCCGACTATCTCGACGCGCTCGATGCGCGCGAACTCGACATCGATATCGCGGCGCAGGTGCCGCATTCGGCGCTGCGCATCTTCGTGATGGGCGAACGCGGCGCGCAGCACGAGGCCCCGACCGCCGACGATCTGGCGCAGATGCGCGCGCTGGTCGCCGATGCCGTCGCCGCCGGAGCCTTCGGGGTCACGACGTCGCGCAACATGATGCACCGGACCAAGGCGGGCGAACTGGCGCCGAGCCTTTATTCCGAGGCCGACGAGCTGCGCGCGCTGATGGACGGCCTTGGCGATGCCGATGCAGGGGTGTTCCAGATCATCCCGGCACCGGCCAATGATGCCGAGAGCGAATTCGCCTTGCTGCGCGCGCTTGCCGAACATGGGCGGCGCCCCTTGTCCTTCACCCTGCTTGATGTGCCCAACCAGCCGGGGGCGGGGTGGCGATCGATGCTCGCGGGGCTCGAACAGGCGCGCCGCGACGGGTTGCAGATGCGCGGTCAGGTCGCGCCGCGTCCGGTCGGCATGTTCTTCGGCCTCGACCTCAGCCTCCATCCGTTCAGCTCGCACCCGAGCTACAAGGCGATCGCCGACCGCCCGCTGGCCGAGCGCGTGGCGGCGATGCGCGATCCGGTCTTCCGCGCGCGCCTGCTCGCCGAGACGGCCGAGGACAGCAATCCGGTGACGCTGGCGCTGATCGATGCGTTCCGCGCCGCGCATGAATGGAGCGACGGCCCCGACTATGAACCGCAGCGCGAGACGCGGATCGAGGCGCGCGCCGCGGCGGCGGGCCAGTCGGTTGCCGAATTCGCATATGACCTGCTGCTGAAGGACGAAGGGCGGCGGCTCTTCTATCTGCCTGCCGCCAATTATTCGGAGGGCAATCTGAACGCGGTGCGCGAAATGCTGGGTCATCCCGATACGGTGATGGCGCTCGCCGACGGCGGCGCGCATTATGGCTTGATCTGCGACGCGAGCTTTCCGACCTATTTTCTCCAGCGCTGGGTCCGCGATGCCGATCCCGGCGACCGGATCGCGCTCGCCGACGCCATCGCCGAGCTGACCGCGCGTCCCGCCGCGACCGTCGGCATGACCGACCGCGGTCGCATCGCCGAGGGGATGAAGGCGGACCTCAACATCATCGATTTCAACGCACTGCGCCTGCATGTTCCGACAATCCGTTACGATCTGCCCGCTGGCGGGAAGCGCATGCATCAGGCCGCCGACGGCTATGTGGCGACGATCGTATCGGGCGCGGTCACCTATCGCGACGGGCAGCCGACGGGCGTGCTCCCTGGTCGGCTCGTGCGGCGGGGACGGGATGCGGCGCCAGCCGGCGCGGGCGATCCGTCGATCCCGCGTGCCGCCTAGGGTCAGCATGAAGGACGATACCGACTTCGCCGGAAAGGCGGTGCTGGTGGTTGGCGGATCGAGCGGGATCGGCAACGGCATCGCCCATGGCTTTCGCACGCGCGGCGCGGCGGTCCATGTCTGGGGGACACGCGCGCAGGCGACCGATTACGATCCGGACGATGGGTCCGATCTTGCGGGGCTCGGCTATAGCTGCGTCGATGTCGGCGACCCCGACGCGATCGAGGCGGCGGCGATGCCGTTCGAGCGGCTCGATGTGCTGATCCTGTGCCAGGGCACGGTCGTCTATCGGCGCGGCGAGTTCGAGCGCGAAGGCTGGGACCGGGTGATGGCGGTGAACCTCGACAGCCTGATGCATATATCGCGCAAGTTCCGGCCGCAGCTGTCGCAAAGCGCCGGATCGATCGTCATCGTCAGTTCGATTTCGGGGCTGAAGGCGAATATCGGCAATCCCGCCTATGCCGCGTCGAAGGCCGGGGCGATCAGCCTGACCAAGACGCTGGGGCAGGCCTTCGCCGCCGACGGTATCCGCGTAAACGGCCTCGCGCCGGGGCTGGTCGATACCAAGCTGACCAAGGTGACGACGCAGAATCCCGACCGGCTGGAGGGGGCACTCGCGCATATCCCGCAGCGACGGATGGGAACGCCCGAGGACATGGCGGGGGCGGCGATCTTTCTTGCCTCGCCGCTTGCCTCCTATGTCACCGGTCATACGCTGATCGTCGACGGGGGCCTCTCGCTCTGATCGGGCGCCCCATTAATTCCTGCAGGTGACGCGCCGCGATTTTCGCGGCAGGAGAGGGCGGCTACGTGATTTTGCAGAGTCGGTGCGGGAGAGACTATTGTGTTCGACACGCTGGAACCGAGCAGCCTGCCGCCCGAGGATGAGGCGCTGCGCAGCCGCGTCCGCGCGCTCGCCGAGGCGGCGACGGCGGCGCGGCCCGCCGACGTCCGCGCCCGGTCGTGGCAAGGGTTCGACGCCGATTTCAGCCGCAAGCTCGGCGCCGCAGGGCTGCTCGGCCTGACGCTTCCCAAGGCCTATGGCGGCGGCGAGCGCGGCCCGTTCGCGCGGTTCGTCGTCGTCGAGGAATTGCTGTCGGCCGGCGCGCCGGTGGCGGCGCACTGGATCGCCGACCGGCAAAGCGCGCCGCTGATCCTGAATTACGGGACCGAGGCGCAGCGCCAATTTTATTTGCCGCGCATTTGCCGCGGCGAATTGTTCTTCTGCATCGGGATGAGCGAGCCGGGATCGGGATCGGACCTTGCGAGCGTTCGCACCCGCGCCGAGCGCACCGCGGGCGGCTGGCGGGTCAACGGGCAGAAGATATGGACGACCGGCGCGATGCACTGCGACTATATGATCGCGCTGCTCCGCACCTCGGGAAGCGCTGAGGATCGCCATGCCGGGCTGTCGCAGCTTATCATCGACCTGAAGGCGCCGGGGATCACCATCCGTCCGATCGTCGATCTGACCGGCGATGCGCATTTCTGCGAAATATTCTTCGAAGATGTCGATCTGCCCGCCGACGCGCTGATCGGCGCCGAGGGCGAGGGGTGGAAGCAGGTCACCGCCGAACTCGCCTTCGAACGCAGCGGCCCCGAGCGTATCTACTCGAGCGTCGTGCTTCTGGATGCCTGGGTACGGCATTTGCAGCGTATCGGACGCGACGATACGGCGGTGCGCGCGCTGGTGGGGGATTTCACCGCGCGGCTCGCGACGCTGCGCGCGATGTCGATCGCCTGCACCGCGCGGCTTGCGGCGGGCGAAAGCCCGGTGGTCGAGGCATCGCTGGTCAAGGATCTGGGGACGGCGTTCGAGCAGCAGCTTCCGGTCGCGATCGGCGACGACCTTGCCGCGCATCCCGATGAACCCGTCTCGGACGAGCTTTACCGCACGCTGACCTATGTCACGCATGTCGCGCCCAGCTTTTCGCTGCGCGGCGGCACCCGCGAAATATTGCGCGGCATCATCGCCCGCGGCATGGGCCTTCGGTGAGGAGACATAAGGATGACCGATTTCCTCGACCCTTTCGAACGGATGATCGCCGCGCTTTTTAGCCCCGCCGCGGTGCGCGCAGCGGAGCGCGGCGAGCCGGGCGACACGGCGTGGACGGAGCTCGCGGCTTCGGGTTTTCTCGATGCACTGGCTCCCGAAGACGCAGGCGGTGCGGGGCTGTCCTTTGCCGATATCGTCCCGCTGTGGCTGGTCCTCGGCCGCCATGCGGTACCCTGTCCGGTCGGCGAAACGATGATTGCGCGCGCGTTGCTCGCGCAAGCGGGGAGGGCTGCGCCCGATGGACCGATCGCGATCGCCGCGCAGGCGCCGGGCGCAGCCGGGCGGGTGATCGGCGCCGCGCTGGCGCGACATCTGCTCGTCGAATGGGAGGGCAATCTCTATCTTGCCGCCGTGCAGGGCGAAGCGGATGGCGGCGCGGGGGAACTCGCGGCATCGGTGCGCTGGGATAGCGACGCCGCGACGCCGGTGGGGCCGATAGTCCCCGGCGGATTGCGCCGCGCCGCGGCGGTGCTGCGCGCGGCGCTGATCGCGGGCGCCGCCGACCGGCTGACCACGATGACGGCAGACTACGCGAACGAGCGCATCCAGTTCGGCAAGCCGATCGGCAAGCAGCAGGCGCTGCAACAGCAGCTTGCCGTGATGGCGGAGGATATGGTCGCGGCGCGCATTGCGGCGCATATCGGCGGCGCAGGTTCTTTCCCGCCTGCGCTCGCGGCGGCGGCGACCGCCAAATCGGTTGCGAGCGGCGCAGCCGCGCGGGTCGCGGCGATCGCGCATGCGGTTCACGGCGCGATCGGCATCAGCGAGGAATATGATCTTCAGCTCTATACGCGCCGGCTTCAGGCCTGGCGGCTCGCCGACGGATCAGAAAGCTATTGGAACCGCCTGCTCGGCGCCGAACGGCTGGCGGCGCCGTCGGGTTCGGTCGATTTCGTCCGCACGGCGCTGGCACCGGCCTGACCGCCTGGCGCTGCCGAGGCAAGGGCGATAGGAACATGATATGAAGCGCCTGCCGCGGCTCGACCTCAACCTGCTCCAGATATTCGACGCCATCTATACCAAGGGCGGCGTGTCGGCCGCCGCGTCGCACCTCAATCTTTCGCAGCCCGCGATCAGCCATGCGCTGGCCAAGCTGCGCGCGATGCTGGACGATCCCTTGTTCATCCGCCAGGGCAACCGCCTCGTCCCAACCGGGACCGCGCGGGCGGTTGCCGAGCCGATCCATGCGGCACTACGCGAGCTGGTCGCAGCGCTCGACGGGGCGGGGAGCTTCGATCCCGCACAATCGACGCGCGAGTTTCGTATCGGAATCCGGCTGGCGGGCGAGATGTCGCGCTTTCCGGCACTGGCCTCGCGCGTGCTTGCGGAGGCACCGCACGTCCGCCTGATATCGACCGCCTTTCGGCGCCGCGATCTGGTCGCTGCGCTGGCCAACGGCGATCTCGACGTCGCGATCGACGTCGACCTGCCCGTCGAGGACCGGCTGTGCCGCGAGCCGCTCGGTGTCGAGCCGCTGCTGGTGGCGGCGCGGATCGGTAATGACCGCATCGACGGGACGCTCGACCTCGATCGCTATCTCGCGCTCGATCATGTGTTCGCGACACCGCGTCCGCACGGGCCGGGGATAGAGGATATCGCGCTGGCGCGGCTCGGCTTGCAGCGCCGCGTCGCGGTGCGCTGCCAGCATGCGATCACCGCCTGGCAGATCGTGGCGAAGACCGACATGCTCTGCACGCTTCCGCGCAGCCATGTCCGCATGTTGCAGCACATCTGGCCGATGCAGTTGTTCGACCTGCCGATCGCGGTCGCACAGAGCAGCAGCTATCTCTATTGGCATCGCGCGGTTCAGGCGGATGTCGGCCTCGCTTGGCTGCGCGCGATCATCCTCGAGGTGATGCGCGAAGAATAGGCACCTATTCCTCAGGCGAATAGACTTTATTCGAAGTTATCATTTTTCCTGATGCCGCAGGGGCACTAGCCTTGGCCCCAACCAAGGAGAATAGCGATGACGCCGATCGAACTCGAAGCCGAACTCAACGACCTTAGAATGTCAAAGGAAGCGCAGCCGCTGTTCGATGCGGTGAAGCGCCACATCGCCGAAAATGTCGATCCGATCACCGAGGAGTTTTTCCGCCTCGGCGAAGGGCGCGCCGACCGTTGGAGCTGGGCGCCGGGGCAGCTTGAGCTGCTTGAAGGCGCGAAGGCCAAGGCGAAGGCGGCAGGGCTGTGGAATTTCTTCCTGCCCCACGGCGATACGGGAACCCCGCTCACCAACCTCGATTATGCCTATATTGCGGCCGAACTCGGCAAATCGCCGCTGGCATCCGAATCGCTCAACTGTTCGGCGCCCGACACCGGCAATATGGAAGTGCTGGAAATGGTCGGCACGCCCGAACAGAAGGATCGCTGGCTGAAGCCGCTCCTCAACGGCGAAATCCGCTCCGCCTATGTGATGACCGAACCCGGCGTTGCGTCGTCTGACGCGAGCAATCTGGAAACCAGCGCGACGCTCGAGGGCGACGAGTGGGTCATCAACGGCGAGAAATATTTCATAAGCGGCGCCGGCGATCCGCGCTGCAAGATCCTGATCTGTATGGTCAAGACCAACCCGGAGGCGCCGCGCAAGGCGCAGCATTCGCAAATCCTGGTGCCGATGGACACGCCGGGCGTGCAGGTGCTCGGGCCGATGCGGGTGTTCGGTGCCGACCATGCGCCGCAGGGGCATATGCATATGCGGTTCGAAAATGTCCGCGTTCCGCGCGACAACATCCTGCTCGGCGAGGGGCGCGGGTTCGAGATTTCGCAGATGCGCCTCGGGCCGGGCCGCATTCACCACTGCATGCGCACCATCGGCAAGGCCGAGGTTGCACTCGATCTGATGGTCAAGCGCGGCAATTCGCGGACCGCCTTCGGCCGGCCGCTGTCGCAACTCGGCAAGAATCTGGAAGTCATCGCGCGGGCGCGCTGCGATATCGAGGCGATGCGCCTGATCGTGCTGAAGGCCGCGAAGGCGATGGACCTGCTCGGCAATCGCGAAGCGCGCGTGTGGGTGAGCATGGCGAAGGCGATGATCCCCGAGCGCGTGTGCCAGATTATCGATCAGGCGATCCAGATCCACGGCGCGACCGGCATCTCGCACTGGACGCCGCTCGCCGAGCTTTATGCCGATGTGCGCCATCTGCGCTTTGCGGACGGCCCCGACGAGGTCCACTATATGGTCGTGGGCCGCGACGAACTCGCGCGCCACTAAGCCGCCGAAGGGCGGGGTGGGCGGCGCCGGAGCGCCGCTCGCCCCGCATCCACCGGCGTTCGTTTTCCGCGCCGCGACCGATCAGCTTTCGAGATAGCGCGCCCAGATGCGCTTGCCCAAGCGGTCGTAGCGCGTCATCGCCGCAATCAGCGCGGCGAGCGCATCGCTTGGACAAAGCCTTTCGGGTAGCAGCGGATCGCGCATGATGGCGCGGATGGCCTGCCGCCCCAGGAGCAGCGTTTCGGCCGCCGCCGCGGGGAGCTGGCCTTCATCGATGCCCGCCGCGCTCTCGTCGAGGCGGGCGGCGAGCCGCTGGTGCGACGCGCGCAGGGCTTCGCCCTGCCACAAGGTCCGGAAGCGGGCGTCGCGGGCGGCGTCCAGCCCGCTCGCTTCGACGACGAACAGCGATGGCGCGGCGTCGAGTTCGATCAAATCTTGCCGCATCCCCGCGGCCCCACGCTCCAGATTGTCGGGGCGCACCCAGATATTGGCGTCGGCCTCGGCAAATCCTTCAAGATCAAGCGCGCGCAGAGTCCGGCGCCAGATGGTGCGGTCTGCGCGCTCCTGCGGCCCCGCGACCGCGACGAGCCAGCGTCCCTCCCAGGGCTGCCGTCGATCGAGCCGGGTGCGCCAGCCGAGGATCCGCTGCTTCAGCACCTCCGCATTCGCGCCGATCGTATAGCGACCGCGCGCGATCGCCTGAACCCGACCTTCCGACTTGAGGCGCGTCAACGCCGTCCGGATGCCCGGCGCCTCGATCCCGAAGGCCGCGCCGGCGCGCACCAGTTCGGCAACCGTGAACGCCGGCGGCGCGCCCGTGTCGAGCAGATCGAGGATGAGCATCCGCGCGCTCATCCCTCCGGCATCGGCCGAGTTTACTATATTGCGTTCTGTGTCCATATCCGACAATATATGCAACAAATAAAGATGGAGAGGAAGATGCTGCCCCTCGAAGGCGTGACCGTAATCGATCTTACCAGCGTTGTCGCGGGGCCGCTGGCGACGCAGATCATGGCGCAGCAGGGGGCCCGGGTGTGGAAGGTCGAGCCGCCCGAAGGCGACCGCGCGCGTTTGCTGGGCGCGGTCGCGGCGCCGGGGTTCAGCTCGGCGCATGTCGCGCTCAACGCCGACAAGCAATCGGTCGCGATCGACCTTGCGCGCGCTGAAGGGCAGGCGCTGCTGCGCCGCATGGTGCCGCAGGCCGACCTCCTCATCCACAATTTCCGGCCCGGGGTGATGGAGCGGCTGGGACTTGGCACCGATGTGCTGCATGCGCTGCGCCCCGATCTGGTCATCGCGCGGATCAGCGGCTTCGGTCAGGACGGGCCGATGGCGGGCGGGCGCGCCTATGATCCGATCGTGCAGGCCGAATCAGGGATGGTCAGCTGGACCGCCGAAGGTCCGCTGCTCGCCCCGCAATGGATTTGCGACAAGACCGCGGGGCTCTACGCGGCGCAGGCGGCGACCGCCGCGCTCGTCGCACGGGCGCGCAGCGGAAAGGGGGCGGTCGTCGATATTTCGATGCTGGAGGCCGCGGTCGCTTATGGCTGGATCGACCTCCACGGGGCGCAGGCCTTTCCCGATGCCACCTCGCGCATGCCCGACATCGCCGCCGTCTATCGCCCTTGGGCGACCGGCGACGGCTGGATCGTCGTTGTCATGCTGTCGCAGTCCGAATTCGAAGGCTGGGCGCGCGCGATCGACGCGCCCGAGCTGCTTGCCGATCCGCGCTTTGCCGACATGACGACGCGATTCCTCAACTGGGACGATCTGCGCGCGATCTCGGCGCCGCGCATTGCCGCGCTGAGCACGCGCGAGGCGGTGGCCCGGCTGGCCGACGCGGGCGTGCCGTGCGGCGTCGCCAACCGGTCGGCGGCGCTCCCCGGTCACGCCCAGATCGTCCATGACGGCTTCGTCGCGCTGACCGACCACCCGCAGGCCGGTGCGGTGCGCCGGACCCGGCCCGTGGCGCGCTTCGACGGCGCGCGGCCGGGGTTCGAGATGCATGCGCCGCGCGTCGGCGAGCACAGCCGGACGGTGCTCGCCGCGGCCGGCCTCACCCCCGAAGAGATCGAAGCCGCCATCGCAAACGGCGCCGCCTGCTGCCCTGAGGAGACCCCATGACAACCTATCAGACCTTGTCCTATGCCGCCGAAAATCGGGTGGCGACGATCACGCTCAACCGTCCCGAACATTTCAACGCGATCGCGCACGGTATGCCGCGTGAGATCCGCGCCGCGGTCGAACGGGCGGAGGCCGATGCGGACGTCCATGTCATCGTCGTGCGCGGCGCGGGGCCGGGCTTTTGCGGCGGATACGACCTCAAACATTATGCCGAACGCAAGGGCGAGATCAGCGGGTCGCAGGATATGCCGTGGGATCCGACGCTCGATTTCCAGATGATGTGGCGCAATACGCAGGACTTCATGGCACTGTGGCGCGCGACCAAGCCCACAATCGCGCGCGTTCATGGCGCCGCGGTTGCCGGCGGGTCCGACATCGCGCTGTGCTGCGACTTTCTGATCATGGCCGACGATGCGCGCATCGGTTATCCCCCTGCGCGCGTCTGGGGCGTGCCGACCCCGGCGATGTGGGTCTATCGTCTGGGGCCGCAGATGGCGAAGCGCATGATGATGACGGGCGACCTGATCGACGGGCGCGAAGCCGAACGGATCGGGCTGGCGCTCGAAGCGGTGCCCGAGGCCGAACTCGACGATGCGGTCGAGCGGCTGGTCGGGCGGCTGCGCGGGGTTCCGCGCAACCAGTTGATGATGACCAAGACGGTGGTCAATCAGGCCTATGACAATATGGGGCTCAACAATACCCAGATGTTCGCGACGCTGTTCGACGGGGTATCGCGCCATTCGCCCGAGGGCATATGGTTCCGCGACCGCGCGCAGGAGGTCGGCTTCAAGCAGGCGGTTGCCGAACGCGACAGCGGCGATCCGATCGCGAGCCAGGTGTCGAAGCGCCTGCCCGCCGACGATTGAGGAGACGAAGCATGACCGCACTTCAGCCGATCGACCGGCTCGACACGCATGATGTGTTCAACCAGGCGCCGCCGTTCGAAAACAGGAACCTGTTTACCGGCGACCGGGCGCTGGTCGATGCGGTGAACAGCGCAGGCGCGGGCGAGCATGGCGCCCGGCTCGCCGCGCTCGGGCAGCGCTGTGGTTCGGCCGAGGTGATCGAATGGGGCGTCGAGGCGAACCGCCAGCGCCCCGTGCTCGAAACCTATGACCGCTATGGCCACCGCGTCGACGAGGTGCGCTTTCATCCCGCCTATCACGACCTGATGCGGCTGGGGCTCGATAGCGGTTTTGCTGCATCGGCGTGGGACGGCAGCGCACGCGGCCATACGCTCCACGCGGCGATCCTCTTCCTGACCGGGCAGGCCGATTCGGGCACAAGCTGTCCGATGACCATGACCTATGCCGCCGTGCCGGCGCTGCGAGCCGAGCAGGCGGTCGCCGACGTCTGGGTGCCGCGCATCGCGGCGGGCCGCTACGATCCCGCCGTCCGCCCGGCTGCGGACAAGGCCGGGGTGACGATCGGCATGGCGATGACCGAAAAGCAGGGCGGCAGCGACGTACGCGCCAACACGACGCGCGCTGAACCGACGGGCGAAGCGGGCTGGTACAGCCTGACGGGGCATAAATGGTTCTGTTCGGCGCCGATGTGCGACGCCTTCCTGACGCTGGCCTATGCGCCAAGCGGACTGACCTGTTTCCTTGTCCCGCGCTGGCTTCCCGACGGCAGCCGCAACGCGGGGTTCCGTGTCATGCGCCTGAAGGACAAGATGGGCGACCGGTCGAACGCCTCGGCCGAAATCGAATATCATGGTGCGCTGGCCCAAAGGCTGGGCGCCGAGGGACGCGGCGTCGCGACGATCATCCAGATGGTGCAGCATACGCGGCTCGACTGCGTGATCGGTTCGGCGCAGCAGATGCGCGGCGCGCTTGCCCAGGCGCTGTGGCACACGGCCCATCGGTCGGCCTTTCAGAAACGGCTGATCGACCAGCCCGCAATGGCGGCGGTGCTCGCCGACCTTGCCGTCGAAAGCGAGGCGGCGACGGCGCTCGGTTTCCGGCTGGCGCAGGCGTTCGACGAAGAGGATGCGCTGACGCGGCTGCTGACGCCGATTGCCAAATATTGGGTGTGCAAACGCGCACCGGGTCTGATCTATGAAGCGATGGAGGCGCATGGCGGCGCCGGCTATGTCGAGGCGGGGCCGATGCCGCGGCTGTTCCGCCAATCGCCGCTCAACGCGATATGGGAAGGATCGGGCAATGTCATCGCGCTCGACGTGCTGCGCGCCATCGCGCGCGAACCCGACGGGGTGGCGGCGCTTCAGGACTTTCTGGCGGCGCAGCGCGGGCGCGATGCCCATTATGATCGCTGGGTCGAGGACATCGATCTGACGCGCGCCGACGAGGGAACGGCACGGCTGCTCGTCGAGCGGCTGGCGCTTGCGGCGCAGGCCGCGATCCTGATCGGACAGGATAGTCCGATTGCCGAGGCCTTCTGCCGCCTTCGCCTGAGCCCACGTGGCAGCGCCTATGGCGCGTTCGATGCAACCGTCGATGCGCGCGCCATCGTCGACCGCGCGATGCCCGCGGCATGAGCGTGCGGATCACCAACGACGGCGCGGTGCGCACCGTCACCATCGACCGCTCCGACTGCCGCAACGCGGTCGACCCGGCCACCGCCGACCTGTTGCGGCAGGCGTTCGCCGACTTCGACGCCGACGACAGCGCCGCGGTCGCGGTGCTGACCGGCGCGTCAGGTCATTTTTGCGCAGGCTTCGACCTGAAGGCAGTGGGGGCGGGCAACGAGCGCTACCAACCCGAAGGCGTCGGGCCGATGGGGCCGTCGCGCATGTTGCTTTCCAAGCCGGTGATTGCGGCGGTCGAAGGCTATGCGGTTGCGGGCGGCCTTGAACTCGCGCTGTGGTGCGACCTGCGCGTGGCGTCCGCCAGCGCGGTGTTCGGCGTCTTCTGCCGCCGGTGGGGCGTGCCGCTGATCGATGGCGGGACGGTCCGCCTGCCGCGCATCGTGGGACAGGGGCGCGCGCTCGACATGATCCTGACCGGGCGCCCGGTCGATGCGGCCGAAGCGCTCGCAATCGGGCTTGCCAACCGGGTCGTGGAGGAAGGGCAGGCGCTGGCAGCCGCGCAGGCGCTTGCCGCCGAGATCGCGCATTTTCCGGCGCTGTGCATGCGTACCGACCGCATGTCGGCCTATCGCCAATGGGATTTCGACCTTGCCGACGCGCTCCGCTTCGAGGGGCGCGAAGGCGCCGCGCCATTGCGCGCCGAAGCCGCGAAGGGAGCCGAGCGCTTTGTCGATGGGGCAGGGCGGAGCGGACGCTTCGACTGATCGCGTGACGGTCCGGCGCGTCTGCTATTTCCGGCATCCACAAAGCGACCGCACCGGTATAGATTGCCGCCGACAGCTATTCCGGCGCGGGAGGGTGAGCGATGCGGTTTCGGGTCTTTGCAGGTGCGGCGCTGGGCGCCGCGATGGTTGTGGCGATGCCCGCGACGGGCAAGGCGCCGCGCAAGGGCAAGGCGGTGGCCGACTGCCCCGCCGACCCCGCGCTGCCGCCCGATCTGGCCGATTGGGGGCGGATGAGTTCGGCCAAGACCATCTATGCCTATGGCGAGGCGCGCGCCGCCGACTGGCCGTCGCTCGGCGCGGCGCGCACGGGCCTGTTGCTCCATAAGGCCGAAAGCCTGCGCTACTGGATCGCGCCCGAGCGGCGGCAGGATGTGTTCAAATTCGGCGGCATGATCCCGGTCGAGGTAAAACGGGCCGGCCGGCTCGTGATCGCGCTCGACGCGGGCGCCTGGATCGATCTGGTACGCGACGGCAAGGCGCAGCCGGCGGCGGCGCACGGCCATGGCCCCGCCTGCTCGGGCGTCCGCAAGATGGTCGAATATGACGTGACGCCGGGCCGCTATCTCGTCCAGATCGTCAACGCACCCGAACTGTCGATCCGCGCGATGGCGGTGCTGCGCGACTGATCGGGCATAGCGGAACCGGCGCGCGCGGTTCCGATCGCGTTTCGCGGGTCAGCGTTGCGGCGCAAGACTTTCGAGCAGCGCGCCGCGCGCATCGCTCGGCAGTGGCTTGACGCCGATCAGGCGCATCAGAAGCGGATAGACCTCGATATTGTCGACCAGCCCGACGTCGCCGCGCAGGCCGCTGCCATAGGCGATGAACAAGGCGCGCATGTCGGGGTCGTCATTGTCATAACCATGCGCTCCGCCCATCACCGGGTAGGCCGGCTTGCCCGCGACGATCGTCCAGCCGTTCTCCGCGATGCAGATGATCGCCGCGACGCGCGGATTGTGCCCATAGTGAAGGCGTTCGGGCAGAGCCTCGCGGCGGCGGCAGGTCATATGGTCGTGCGGCTTGAGCAGCGCGTCATAGACCCGGTCGTCGGTGCCGGCGGCGGGTTCGATCGCAGCATAGGGGCCGGTCTCCACCGCGATAATACTCGGCAAATCGATCAGGTCGGCAAGGTCGACGATCCGCGCGTCGCTGATCGCGTGCATGCCATGATCGGCCACGACCAGAAGCCGAACGGGCTGGCCGAGGTCTTTCAGCCCCGACAGCAGGTCGCCGATGCGGGTATCAACCTCGGTCACCGCGGCATTGAGTTCCGCCGAGTCCGGGCCGAAATGATGCCCGGCGGTATCGACGGCGTCGAAATAGAGCGTCACGAAGGCCGGGCGGATCGCGCGCGGGCGGCGTAGCCAGTCGAGGACCGCGTTGACGCGCTGCACATTGCTGACATTTTCATCGTAGCGCTGCCAATCGGCCGGACGCACATCGTGGATCGCGACCTCGCTGCCCGGCCAGAACATCGTTGCCGTTCGCACGCCTGCCTTTTGCGCCGTCACCCACGCGGGTTCGGCCTCGTCCCACCAGAAGGGGTCGAGCGCCTGCTTCGCATTGCCCAGGCTGAAGCGTTCGGCGGGACGCCGCGGGTCGATCATGTTGTTGCCGACGATGCCGTTGGTGTCGGGGCGTTTGCCGGTGACGATCGCATAATGGTTGGGGAAGGTCTTGGTAGGGAAGGAGGGGCGGAGCGCGCCCCGCGCGCCCTCGGCGGCGAGTTTCGATAAATTGGGTGTGATTCCGCGGTCAAGATAGTCGGCGCGGAAGCCGTCGATCGAAATCAGGATGGTGACGGGCGCGCGCGGTTCGGCGTTCGCTTCGGCGGCATGGGCATAGGGTAACGCCAACGAGCAAAGTGCGGCGATCAGGATCATCAGGCGAGTCATGGTCATCGCGCTAGGATGGCGGCGTGACAACCGCGCGACAAGGTCATTGCGCGTTGCCGCGCCGGTTCGGCCACATCCATGCTTGCAATCGCGCTCTTGCCATGGTGCACCCGGTTTCATCCGAAACCACGGACGAAATGAAGGGGACGCGTTCATGAACAGGGGTTTGATGGCGGCGCTGCTGGTCGGCGCAGCATGTCTGGCCGTGCCGGCGACCGGGCAGAGCGGCGACGACACCAATCGCATCATCGACGAAGGCTATAATCGCAGCCAGGTGATGCAGACGGCACAGGAAATGACCGACGGTATCGGTCCACGCCTGACCAATTCGCCCGCCATGCGCCGAGCCGAAGCCTGGGCGATCGGAAAGTTCGAAGGCTGGGGCCTGTCCAACGTTCGCCGCGATGGCTTTGAATTCGGCCGCGGATGGGAAATCCTGTCGGTCAGCGCGCGTATGGTCGCGCCGCGCCCGCTCGCGCTGACCGCCATTCCGATTGCCTGGACGCCGTCGACCAACGGACCGGTGACCGCCCCGATCATCGTCGCGCCGATGTCGAAGGAAGAACATTTCGCCGAATGGAAGGGCAAGCTCGCCGGCAAGATCGTGCTCGTGTCGCTGCCGGGCGATGGTGACGAGCCCGACAAGCCGGCCTTTCGCCGCCTGAGCAGCGACGACATCGGCAAGCTCGACGAGTTTCGCCAGCCCAAATATGATCCCGATGCGCTCAATCGCCGGCTGGAGCGGGTGACGTTTGCCGAAAAGCTCGATGCCTTTCTGAAGGCCGAAGGCGCGCTGGCGATGGTTCGGCAATCCTATCGCGACGGCAAGCTCGTCCATGGCGAGGGCTATAATTATCGCGTCGGCCATTCGCCTACGCTGCCCGGCATCGAACTCGCCGCAGAGGATTATCGGCGCCTGGCGCGGCTCGCGAAAAGCGGCGCGCCGCCGCAGCTCGAGATCGATTCCAACGTTCGTTACGACGACAGCGACACGCGCGCCTATAATATCATCGCCGAAATTCCGGGGACCGACCCCAAGGCCGGCTATGTCATGGCCGGCGCGCATTTCGACAGTTGGGTGGCGGGCGACGGCGCGACCGACAATGGCGCCGGCAGCGCCGTCGTGATGGAGGCCGCGCGCATCATTCGCAAGCTCGGCATCCGGCCGAAGCGCACGATCCGCTTCGTCCTGTGGAGCGCGGAGGAGCAGGGGCTGCTCGGGTCGCTCGCCTATGTCGACAAATATCTCGCGGCGCGCCCCGGCCCGACCGAGGGCGAGGACGGCAACGCGCTCTATTATGGCTGGCCGAGCCGGTACCCGATCACGCCAAAGCCCGGTTACGGCGACCTCAAGGCCTATTTCAACATGGACAATGGCTCGGGCAAGCTGCGCGGCATCTATGCCGAGGGCAATGTCGGCGCGGTTCCGATCCTGCAATCCTGGCTCGCACCCTTTGCGAGCATGGGCGCGGGCAAGGTCGTTGCGGGGCCGACGAGCGGCACCGATCATGTCTATATGCAGTCGGTCGGCGTGCCTGGGTTCCAGTTCATTCAGGATCCGCTCGATTATGGATCGCGCACGCACCACAGCAGCGCCGACACCTTCGACCATCTGAAAGCCGACGATTTGCGCCAGGCTTCGGTCGTGATGGCGGGGATGCTCGTCACGGCGGCGAACAGCGACAAGACGCTGCCGCGCTTCCCGGTGCCGACGCAGCCGACGCCCTATGATCCGTTCAAATACAAGGACCCCAACGACTGAGCGACGGGTATCCGCCGGGGTCAGGCCATCTTGATCCCGGCGATGCCGTTGTCGACGACGCCCGTCGCGCGTTTCGACAGCGTGCCTAGCGGCACCGTCACCTTGTCGACGACCATGAAGTGCGTCTGCCACGCATCGCGGTTCACATCGCACACGACATAGCCGCGCTGGTCATTGGCGAATTTGAGTTCGGGATTGAGCTTCAGAAACTGGTCGGTGCCGGCGCGCAGATCGCTGCCGTCGCCGCCGCTGCTGATCGAGGTGGCGACGAATTCTGCGCCGACGACCTTGTCCTTGAGCACCAGATCGCCGCAGAAATTCTGATGCTCGTCGCCCGTCAGTACGACGCAGTTCTTGAGACCGGCGAAGCGCGACAGGATGCGTTTGCGCGGCGCCTCATAGCCCGCCCAGCTGTCGAGATTGACGATCTTTTCGGGCTCGTCGGCCTTGCGCCGCCGGTCGAGCGACATCATCGTCACCTGCTGCGCGATCGCGTTCCACGTCGCGCCGCCTTGCGCCAGGTTTTTCGCCAGCCACTCTTCCTGCGCCTTGCCGAGAATTTGCGCATTCTTTGCAAAGACATCGGGGCAGGCGGGTTTGAACCCGTCGCCGCACGGCTGGTTGTCGCGATACTGGCGGGTGTCGAGCACCTGCATCGCCATCAGGTCGCCATAGCGGAATTCGCGGTTCGCAGCGATGAAGCCGCCGCGCGGCAACAGCGCCTTGCGCACCGGCATATGTTCGTACCACGCCTGGAACGCGGCCTGCCGGCGCAGCATGAACACTTCGGGCGGCGGGGCGTCGGGATCGTTGCCGTCGAGCCCCATCTTCCAGTCGTCATAGACCGATACCCAGTCGTTGCGGATTTCATGGTCGTCGAAGGTCGAGATGAAGCCATGCGCCGAGCGTGCCGCCTGCATGTCGATGTCGAGCAGCGTCTGGGTATAGGCGGTGCGGAAATCGCTCAGATCCTGAAGCCCGCGGAGCGCATATTTGCGCACCGGCCGGATCGGCAGGCCGCTGTCGTAAAGATAGTCCTGCTGATATTCGTAGATGAAGTCGCCATAATGGTAGACGAAATCCAGCTCTTCGCGGGCAAGATGGCGATAGGCGCCATAGAAGCCCGATTCATAATGCTGGCAGCCGCAAACCCCGAACTTGACCTGATCGGTGCGCGCGCCGGTCGCGGGCAGCGTGCGGGCGCGGCCGCGCAGGCTGCGTTCGCCGCCAGCGGTGAAGCGGTAATAATAGGGGCGGCTGGGCTGTAGCCCGGCAACCTCGACATGGACGCTATGGCCAAGCTCGGGGCGCGCCAGTTCGGTGCCGTTCGCGACGACCTTGCGGAAGCCGCTGTCCTCGGCGACTTCCCATTCGACCGGAACCGGAACCAGCGGCATGCCGCCGTGCGGCGCCATCGGGTCGGGCGCGAGGCGGGTCCAGATGACGAAACCGTCGCTCGCGGGATCGCCGGCGGCGACGCCGAGGCTGAACGGGAAATCGCGAAAGAAACCGGCCTCGGCGCGCAATATCGCCGGGGCGGACAAGCCGGCAAGCGTGGCGGTGGCAAGGAAATTGCGGCGCGAGAACATGGCGGGACTCCGGGGGGAAACGAATCGTGCTCCCCAGATAGACTAGTCATGCGTCACATCAATGATCTTGGCGGTGGGGTCAGAACCAGAAGCGGACCCCGGCGACGAAGCTGGACCGCGACGGATCGTCGCCCACGGCGCGCGCCAACTGCGCAGAACGGCCGATCTTGCCTTCCCAGACATAGCCCAGATAGGGCGCGAATTCGCGGGCAATCTCATAGCGCAGGCGCAGGCCCAGTTCGGCACTCGACAGCCCGGCGCCGATGCCCTGTTCGCGCACGTCCTGAAGCGCGACGTTCAGTTCCGCCGACGGCTGCAGGATCAGGCGCTGGGTGATGCGCTGGTCGTAGCTCCCTTCGACACGGGCGGTGACATCGCCCTTGTCCGACAGGAACAGCGCCGCTTCGACGTCGAACCAATAGGGGGCGAGTCCTTCGACGCCGAGGACCGCGTAAGTGGGCGAGGGGCCGGGGCCGACATCCTGACGCAGCCCGGTCTGGAGATCGAAATAGGGGCCGATGGCGCGGCTCCACAATAACTGCCCCTCGCCGCGGTCGAACGCGCCGCCGAAGGCGCCTTCGCCCTCGCTTTTGATGACGAGCTTGTCGATGTCCCCCCCGAAGCGGGCTTCGCCGTCCCAGCTATAGGTGGTTTCGCCGGAGCCGACGCGGACTTCGGCTTGATCGAGCATGATCCTGGAAATGCTGCCGCCGCCATGCTCGGCGTAGAGCCGGGCGCGGACGGGTGCCATCGCGTCGGCGCCGAAGATCGCATCGGCGGCATCGACGCGCGGCGCGGGCGGCGGCGGCGCGTTGCCGACGGGCGGCGAGGGGGGTGGGGCTGTCGTGGGC